>NZ_JBYCZP010000010.1:0-241775 GCF_057586295.1 Rhizobium sp. SRI_017
CGCCATGATCGCATAAGTTTCATTATGGAACTGCGCAGCAGATCTATCCCGCATCTGGACCGACGTGACAAAATGAAAGAAGGTTAGGCCGGTCAGCACCCGTCTGCCGGTGCCGGCCGGTCCGCACGCACGCGCGATCGAATCCTAAGAAAATCGGGAAGGAAAACTTGCCATGGCCTGGCACATGCCGTCTGAAACTGCCCCGCACGAGCGCACGTGGATGGCGTTTCCCCGCGAGGGCAATACGCTCGGCGAAGGCGAGGCCTGGAAGGAGACCGGATACGCTGCCTGGACTGAAGTGGCGCATGCCATTGCCGAATTCGAGCCCGTGACCATGGTGGTCGATCCATCGGAGCGCGAGCGGGCGCGGCGGATGCTGGGCAGCCATGTTGAACAGGTCGAACTGCCGCTCGATGAGTTCTGGATGCGGGACTTCGGCCCGACCTTCGTGCTGGACGACGGGCGCCCCGGTATCCTCGGGGCCGTAGACTGGATCTTCAATGGATGGGGCGCGCCGGCCTGGGCGACATGGAAGCAGTCCTCCGAGATCGCCCGCCTGGTCGCCGCCCATTGCGGCGCCGAACTGGTCTCGAGCATGCTGGTCAACGAGGGCGGTGGCATCCATGTCGATGGCGAGGGCACGGTGCTTGTCACCGACACGGTGCAACTCGACCCGCGCCGCAACCCCTATGCCGACAAGGCCCGCGTGGAGGCCGAGCTTGGCCGCACGCTCGGCGCCACCAAGGCGATCTGGCTGCCCCGCGGCCTGACGCGCGACTACGAGTCTTTTGGCACCAGCGGGCATGTCGACATCGTGGCCACCATCTCCGCGCCGGGCGTGCTGCTCCTGCATCGTCAGCCTGACCCGGAACATCCCGATCATCAGGTGATGTGCGACATCCGCACGCTGCTGGAAAACACGACGGATGCCGCGGGCCGGACATGGACGATCCTCGACCTCGACGCGCCGGAGAAGATCCGCGACGAGGAAGGCTTCGTCGACTACAGTTACGTCAACCACCTCGCCGTCAATGGCGGAGTCGTCGCCTGCGGTTTCGGTGAAGAGAAGGCCGATGCGGCAGCCCGCGCCGTCCTCGAACAGGCCTATCCCGGTCGCCGAATTGTCACCGTCGATTCCCGCAACATATTCGCGCGCGGTGGCGGCATCCACTGCATTACCCAGCAGCAGCCCGCTCTTGAGCCGGTGGCTTGATCATGGGCGGGTTCGACGTCGTCGAGAAATCGATCGCCGACCTGCGCGCTGCCCTCGAGGCGGGGCGGGCCAGCAGCGTCGATCTCGTCCAGGCCTATCTGGCCCGGATCGCCGCCTATGATGCACCGGGCACCGAAACCGCCCTCAATGCCATGGTGGTGATGAATCCCGACGCGCTGGCCGAGGCCCGGGCCTCGGATGATCGGCGCAAGCGCGGCGCCATCCTCTCGCCGCTCGACGGCATACCCTACACCGCCAAGGACAGCTATCTCGTGCGTGGACTGACCGCCGCCGCCGGCAGCCCAGCCTTCGCGCAACTGGTCGCCCAGCGCGATGCCTTCACCATAGCGCGGCTGCGTAGCGCCGGCGCCATCTGCCTCGGGCTGACCAACATGCCGCCGATGGCCAATGGCGGCATGCAACGCGGCGTCTATGGTCGCGCCGAAAGCCCTTACAACGCCGCGTGGCTGACCAGCGCCTTCGGCTCCGGCTCCTCCAACGGCTCGGGCACCGCCACGGCGGCCTCTTTCGGCGCTTTCGGGCTTGGCGAGGAAACCTGGTCGAGCGGTCGTGCGCCGGCTTCCTACAATGCGCTCTGCGCCTATACGCCTTCGCGTGGCATCATCTCCGTGCGCGGCAACTGGCCGCTGGTGCCGACCATGGATGTCGTGGTGCCGCATACGCGGTCGATGTCCGACATGCTCGAACTGCTCGACGTGATCGTCGCCGACGATATCGAGACGCGCGGGGATTTCTGGCGCGCCCAGCCCTGGGTGGCCCTGCCCCGGGCCTCTGAAATCCGGCCCACCGCCTATCCTTCACTGGGCGCCGATGGTGCCGACCACGCCAGGCAGACGCTGGCCGGCAAGCGCTTCGGCGTACCGCGCATGTACATCAATGCCGATCCCGACGCCGGCTCCAATCCCGAGGGCGGCATCGGTGGCTCGACCGGCCTGCCGATCGAAACACGCGCTTCCATCATCGCGCTTTGGCAGGATGCGCGCCGCGAGCTCGAAGCGGCGGGCGCCGTGGTGGTCGAGGTCGACTTTCCTGCCGTCACCAACTATGAGGCTGATCGCCCTGGCGCGCAGTCGATCCTCACGCGCGGCCTGGTCAGCACTGGGTTCCTGCAACGCGAGATCCTCGATCTTTCCGCCTGGGCCTGGCACGATTTTCTCGCCGCCAACGGCGATCCGGCGCTCTCGACGCTGGCCGGCGTCGACGGCAGGAAGATCTTCCCGCACCCCCAAGGCGCCCTGCCCGACCGCTATACCGGTTTCGATGATCATTTGCCGGACTATCCGGCGCAGGTGCGCGAGCATCCCTATGCTGACTTCACCGAAATTCCGCACATGGAAGAAGGCGTACGCGGGCTCGAGGACAGCCGCCGCATCGATCATGAAGAATGGATGGACGGGCTCGGCCTCGATGCTGTGATCTTCCCCGCCGTCGCCGATGTCGGCGCCGCCGACATGGACGTCAATCCTGCATCGGCCGAGCTTGGCTGGCGCAACGGCGTCTGGGTCGCCAATGGAAACCTCGCCGTCCGGCATCTCGGCATTCCCACGGTCACCGTTCCGATGGGGTTGATGGCCGACATCGGCATGCCGGTGGGGCTGACCTTTGCCGGCCGGGCCTATGACGACTCGGCGCTGCTCAGCCTGGCCTCAGCGTTCGAGGCAACGGGCAAGCGCCGCAACCCGCCGCCGAGGACGCCGCCGCTTTGACAGGATCAAGCGGGCTCAGGAGGTGCTGGGGTTGGCAGAAGGCTACGAGACCGTTGTGACTGATGGTGGTCATGGCGCCACAGAAGGCGGCATCCTGAATGAAGCTTTTCCGGGTGGAGTTCGGCCGGTGCGTGGCCGCTCGAAAATGCCGATCCGCGTCCTTCAGACACCCAGCCTGTCACGCAAGCCGTACCACCAGGCGCCAAGCGCCGTGAGCGGAACGCGCAATGCCCGCCCGCCCGGGAAAGGCAGGCTGGGCAGCGAGGCCCAGACATCGAACCGCCCGGCATGGCCGGCCACCGCCTCGCCGAGGATCTTGCCAAGAAGGTGCGTGGTGGTCACGCCGTGACCGCTGTCGCCATGTGAGAAATAGACCGAGTCGGACAGGCGCCCGACATGCGGGATGCGGGTCAGCGTCAGTGCGAAGTTGCCGCTCCAGGCATAGTCGATGCGCGTGTTGGCGAGTTCCGGGAAGGTCTTGACCATGTTGGGACGGATGATGCCCGTCAGGTTGGCCGGGTCCTGGCCGCCATAGCCGATGCCACCGCCATAGAGCAGGCGGTTGTCGCTGGTGCGGCGGTAGTAGTCCAGCACGTAGTTGGCATCCTCGACGCAGTAGTCGGCCCGCAACATCGTGTCGAGCAGCGCCGGGTCAAGCGTTTCCGTCACCATGACCTGGCTGGAGACGGGCATCATGCGCTCGGTGACCTTCGGGAGCAGGTTGCCGAGATAGGCATTCCCGCACACCAGCAAGTAACGGGATTCGACGCGTCCGCGGGCGGTGCGGACAACCGGGCGCCCGGCGCTTAGGTCGATGCCGATGGCCCGCGAATTCTCGAAAATCCGGGCGCCGAGCGATTCAGCCGCCCGGGCCTCGCCGAGTACGAGATTGAGCGGATGCAAGTGGCCACCTCGCCTGTCGATCATGCCGCCGACATAGCGCTGGCTGCTGACATAGCGGGCAAGATCAGCCTTGCCGACCATGTCCATGCCGCCGATACCATAGCTTTCGCAGCTTGCCTTGACTGTTTGGAACTCCAGCATCTGCCTGGGGGTAAAGGCTGCAAAGAAGCCCCCGTCGCGCAGGTCGCACTCGATCGCATATTTGGCAACGCGGGAACGGATGATGTCGCCGCCCTCGCGCGACATGAGGGCAAGCTTGCGCGCCGTCTCCGGGCCGAAGCGCCGTTCGATCGTCGTAAAGTCGCGGCTGTAGCCGTTGACGATCTGGCCGCCATTGCGCCCCGAAGCGCCGAAACCGATGCGCTCGGCCTCGAGCACGACGACGCTCATGCCCTTTTCAACCAGTTCAAGGGCCGCCGAAACGCCGGTGAAGCCCGCGCCGACGATACACACATCGGCTTCGACCGGTTGATCGAGCGGGGTGCGGACCCGCTTGTCATTGGCTGTGGCCGCATACCAGGATGCGACATGGCCGGGATTGTCTTGTGTCGGTGATGCAGTCATTTCTAGGTTGTCCTGATATAGGCGTCGTATTCGACATCGGTGACTCTGACCGCAAACTCCTGCAATTCCTGCCTTTTGCAGGCGGCGTAAAGCTGGCGGAAATCTCTCCCAAGGGCCGAGAAGGCAAAGCCGGAATGGGCGAAGCTGTGGACCGCAGCGTGCCAGCTGCGCTCCAGGGGCTGAATGTCGGGGGCATGTTCGTCCCCGGTCACAGGCCCGCCGGGGTCGATACGTTCGACCATGCCCATGTAGGCGGCCTGCAGGATCATGGCGAGTACGAGGTAAGGATTGGTGTCGGCGCCGGAGACGCGATGTTCGATCCGGGTCGCCGCTTTGCCAGCGGTAATGACCCGAACAGCCGCTGACCGATTGTCCAGCCCCCATGAGGCATAAGTCGGCGCATGTTCGCTCGGTGTCAGCCGGCGAAAGGAGTTGGCGTGCGGAGCGAATATTGCCGTGCTTTCCTGCATGTATTTCAGCAGGCCGCCGACCGAGTGCATCAGCGCCGCGGATGGACCGCTGTCGTCTGCGTAGATGTTGCCGCCCGTGTCGTCGATCATCGAGAAATGCACATGCATGCCGCTGCCGGCCTGGGTGCCGTAGGGCTTGGCCATGAAGGTGGCATCAAGCCCGTTCTTGCGCGCCACACCCTTGACGATGCGCTTGAGCAGCACCGCCGTGTCCGCAGCCCGCACCGCATCCGGCATGTGGTTGAGATTGATCTCATATTGCCCGGGACCGTTCTCGCGCAGCGTGGTATCGGCCGGCACGAATTGTTCGCGGCACACCGCGGCGATTTCGCTGAAGACATCCTCGAAATCCTGCAGTTCCGCGATCGACAGGACCTGGGTCTGGCCCGTATGCCAGCGGCCCTCGCGGGTGTTCGGCGGGCGCACCGGATCGAGGGCCGAGCGGACCGGATCGATGAGATAGAACTCCAGCTCGGTCGCGACCACCGGCCTCAGTTTCATGCGCCCGAAGCGCTCAAGCACCGTGGACAGAACCTGGCGCGGATCCGCATAGAAGGGCTCGCCGGCAGCATTTTGCATGCTGAGCATCACCTGGGCGGTGGGTCGCTTGAGCCAGCCGACGCGCGCCAGCGTACCGGGCACGGCCCGGCAGATGCCGTCCGGGTCTCCTGTGCCCTCCGCCAGGCCCGCCTCGTTGACGTCCCTCCCCCATATGTCGAGCGCATAGACTGAGCGCGGCATCGCCATGCCCTTGACCAGCACCTCGACCGCCCGTTCGCGCGGGATCCATTTGCCCCGCGGCACCCCGTTCACGTCGATAACGAAAGCTTCGAGCACTTCGATATCAGGGTTCCTGTCAAGGAAGTCGCGCGCTTCCTGTTCATCAATCATGATCCACCATCAGGTCGGAGGCACTGCTCGCGGAGCGCATGGCGCCGGCCAGCCCTGTCCGTTGTTCGACTATGTCTTCTGATTTCTCGCGCCGGCCCATAGGTGGCACGGACGCATTTCAGGCCATAGCCAAGGGCCCTTCGTCGACCTTCATGAACCAGCGCACTGAAGCCCCCTAAGCACCGGTCTACTGGCCGGCTGCATAATATGATCAAATCTATAATAGATATGATCATATTTGTAAATCGACCAAATGGTCCTGCAAAGCGATTTTCAGTGTGCTAATGCGGATTTCATTGCCGATGCGGTACGGCGTCGGAGGCTAGGAGCGGGAGGACCGGCGACTGTCGATGGACACGAAGCAGATTTCGATCAGCAGCGAACCAAAGCAGAAGGGCGAGTCCACCAAGAAGTGGATCTATCGTTCGCTCAGCCGCGCCATCATGTTCGGTCGATTTCCCCCCGGCCTGCCAGTGACCATATCCGGCCTGTCGGAAAGCCTGGGCGTCAGCACGATGCCGGTCCGCGGCGCACTTGACCAGCTCATCGCCGACGGAGCGCTCGAATATCTCGACAATAGGCGGGTGCGGGTGCCCGATATCGGACCCGATCGGTTTGACGAACTGATTGCCACCCGCATCGCACTTGAGACCGTGGCCGCCGTGCGGGCGATGCACTTCATCGACTATATCCGCATCGAGCAGCTGGTGGCCCTCGACAACAGCATCGACGAAGCCTATCAGGCCGGGAATATCGAACTCGGCATCGAACGCAATTTCGCCTTCCATCGCAGCATGTACGAGGTCCGGCCGTCCTTCGTCATGCTGCCACTGATCGAATCGGTCTGGCTGCGCATGGGACCCTTCATGCGCGAAGCCGTGGCCCATCTCCCCCAGAGCTATCAGGTCGACAGGCATGTGGAAGCAATCGAGGCGATCAGGCGTCGGGACGCAGATGCCCTCAGGGAGGCGATAACCGCCGACATCCAGGACGGTGCCGGGCATGTCGGGCGCCAACGGCTTCTTGAGGTGGCGAATGCGGCAAGTGGGCAGCGGCCGTGAGCGCTGCCGGGCCGGCCTGACCAGGAACGTCCCCTCTATCGGTCGTTGGCCCGTCAATCGGTCGTGACTCGTGCCGCCGCAGTGCGCTGGGACATGACGGCAACCACGATCGTCAGGAACAGGACCATCAGCTAGCGATCGAGGCCGACGCTCTTGAGCTTTGCCTCCAGGGCGTTCAGTGACATGGCCGCGGGCCTCGGGGTTCGGAATTGCGCTGGCCACATGGAGGCGCAGCGATCGGCAGGGTTCAAGGTGCCGGCAGGTGTTAGGCGCCCGCGCCAGCGAGCCATTCGGCCGTGGTCATCACCCGGGCAAATCCCGCCGAAAGGGTTGCTGTGGTTCCAGCCTTGATAACGTTCTGTGTCGCGGTATTGGAGAGGTCCGGACAGCCGGTCGCATCGACGGGAAAGTCGACGAAGTAGTCGAGATCGTGGCCATGCCTGGCGGTGGCCTCGCAGCAGAAATTCGTCATGAAGCCGGTCACGACAATCCGATCGATCGACCTTTCCCGCAGCGCCCGGTCCAGGCCCGTGCCCACGAAGCAGGAATAGCGCTGCTTGCTGATCGTCAAGGCACCGGCCGGGATCTTGAGTCTTGGATCGTCCTCGACCTCTTCTGTACCCTCGACAAATCCGAGCTCGCCGGCCTCGCCACTGAAATCGAACATGCGGCCGGCATCCGCGCCATCGGCGCGGTGGACGTGCCTGATATGAACCACAAGATCACCGGCGGCTTGCGCCGCGGAAACGATCGCATTGATGCTGGCAATCGCTTCGGCATTGCCAACGCAATGCAAGGGTGAGGCCGGGTCGGTATAGACTTTCTGAACATCGATCACGAGGATTGCGCGCGCCATGCCATTTCTCTCCTAGTAGCCTGAGGCAATTCCGTCCTTGCGGGGGTCCGAAGCCCCCGTCAGCGTGCCTTTTTCCCAATCGATCCATACGGCCTGTCCGCCGCCGAAGGGTTCGGTCGCTTCTTCCACCTTGTGCCCAAGCGCCTGCAATTCACTGACGGTGGCAGCCGGAACGCCCCTTTCTGCCTTGACCGAGCCTTCCGTACGGAACACACGGGGACTGTCGAGGGCGGCCTGCACATCCATGCCGAAGTTCAGGACATTGGTCAGGAAGTGGGCATGGCCGATCGGCTGGTAGTCGCCGCCCATCACGCCGAAGGGCATGACGGCACGGCCATCCCTGGTCAGCATGCCGGGCATGATCGTGTGCATCGGTCGCTTGCCGGGCGCCAGCGCATTGGGATGGGTCGGGTCCATGCGGAAGCTCGTAGCCCGGTTCTGCAGGACAACACCCGTCTCGGGGCAGGTGATTCCGCTGCCGAAGGAGTGATAGGTCGAATTGATGAAGCTGATGGCGTTGCGATCCTCGTCCACCACGGAGATGTAGACCGTGTCGGATCGTTTGAGTTCGACCTCCGGTAGGTCGGTCATCGCCCTGTCCATGCTGATCTTCTGTCGCAAGCGGGCGGCATGCGCTTTCGACAAAAGGGCTTCGATCACGGGGTTTGAACGATCGAGTTCACCCAGGCGCTTGTCCCGTTCCCTATAGGCAAGCCGCGCCGCCTCAACCTCCAGATGGAAGCGCCGGGCGCCATGTGGCTCCAACGACGATAAGTCATCCTGGGCCAGGATGTTCAATGCCAACAGCGCGGTCAGGCCCTGGTTGTTCGGCGGCATCTGGTGCACCCGATAGCCGCGATAATCGATCGAAACCGAGGCGACATAGTCGCAGCGCGTCGCGGCGAAATCGTCGAGGGAATGCAAGCCGCCAAGTTCCCGCAACCGGGCGACCAGCGCCTCAGCCACCGGACCTTCGTAAAAACCTTTCCGACCCAATTCGGCTACCCGCCGCAAGGTGGCGGCCAGCGCTGGCTGGACATGTGTCTCGCCTGCCTGCAGTGCGCGCCCGTCGCGCAGAAAGATTGCTGCCGAATGGACATCCTGTTCCAGCAGGACCTTGGCCTGATGCCAGTCGAAGGCAACGCGGTCGTGCACCACATAGCCTTTCTCGGCATAGTGAATGGCGGGGGCGAGCACTTCGGCCAGCGTTTTCCTGCCATGGTCGCGGATCAACCGGTCCCAGGCGTCAATCGCGCCCGGAATGGAAACGGAATGGGGTCCATAAGTTGGAACTTCCTCCATCCCCATCGCCTGAAAGCGTTCGATCGACGCTGCGGCTGGCGCGCGCCCGGAGCCGTTGAGCGCAATCACTTCGTCCGTCCCGCGGGGGCAATAGAGCACGAAGCAATCCCCGCCGATCCCCGTCGACTGCGGCTCGACAACGGCCTGCACCGCGCTCGCGCAGATGGCTGCGTCCACGGCATTGCCGCCCGCACGCAACATCTCGAGAGCCGCCTGTGTCGAGAGCGGATGGGACGTCGCAGCCATGACGCCGGTTGTTCGAACGGGCGAGCGCCCGGGTAGCTGGAAGTCACGCATGTCTGCAAGGCCTGTGGACGATTGGGGTTGGGGGGCCCCGGCGGAGGATGGACCTCAACCGGGGCACGCACTTTACTTCATGAGGTCGGTCCAGATACGGGTGTAGAGCTCGTCCACCTCGGTTGGGCAGACTTCCTGCCAACCGCCGGCAGCAACATACTCTGCCGGAACATTCAGTTCGGGCGCGGCCTTGACGTCATCACGCATGAACGCATTCGATCCCTTGATGCCATTCGCATAGGTTGCGAAGTTCGATATCAGGGCCGCGTTTTCGGGTGCCATGATGAAGTTCAGGAATTTCTTGGCGTTTTCCGGATGCGGGGCGTCGGCGAGGATGGCCGCGCTGTCCATGAACAGCGAGTAGCCCTCTTTGGGGAAGCCCAGCTTGACATCGGCATTGACCTGCCGCGCCCGGAATGCGGCGCCGTTGTAGTAGAGCTGGGCCAGCGTATCGCGGCTGTCCATCTTCTCGATGCCGTAGTCCATCGAGACCCAGGACTTCTTGGCTTCCAGCAGCTTGTCGCGAACCTTCTTCAGGAGCGCCTTGTCGCCGGTGCACCAGGTGCCGCCCATGTAGCGGATGGCGGCGTAGAGGACGTCGTTCTTCTCGGGCACGACATTGATCTTGCCCTTCAGTTCTTCCGGCGGGTCGAGCCAGATTGCGCTGGTGTTGATGTCACCCTTGTAGACGGAGGTAGCGACGACCGGTCCGATCATGCCCCACTGCCACGGCACGGAATAATGCCGGCCGGGGTCCCAGCTGACATTGACCCAGCGCTCATCGACATTCTTGAAATTCGGCATCTGGTCCGGCCGGGATTCGAGAAGAAGCCCCTCCTTGACCCAGATCGGCACGAAGTTGGCCGAGGGCACCACGATGTCGAAGCCGGAGCCGCCCGCCCTGACCTTGGCCAGCGCGGTGTCGTTGGAGTCGTAGTCCGTGACGGTGACCTTGATGCCGGTTTCCTTCTTGAACTTTTCCAGAAGTTCCGGGCTGGTGTAATTGCCCCAGTTGTAGAGGCTCAATTCTTCCTCTGCGAGCGCCGCTGAACTCGCTGCCGCAAGCAGCATCGCCGATGCCAGGGTCGTCAATATGGATCGCATGCTTGTCACTCCTCTGTAAGGTTGATTATTTTTTTCGGTTGATCAGATGCACGACCGTCACCAGGATGATCGAGGGGATCAGCAGCATGGTGGCGGCGGCATTGACTTCGGGGGTCATGTCACGGCGGATCTGACCCAGCATGTATGTCGGCAGGGTTTCCTGGCCGCCGGACTTCACCAGATCGGTGATGACGACGTCATCCAGCGATACGACGAAGGCGAGCATGAAACCCGCCACGATGCCGGGGGCCAGCCTGGGAAGCGTAACATGAACAAAGGTCTTCCACGCATCCGCATAGAGATCGGCTGCCGCGGTTTCGAGGGTCAGATCCATGCCTTCCAGCCGTGCGCGGATCGGCAGATAGGCAAACGGAATGCAGAAGGCGGTGTGCGCCAGGAGTAGATAGCCGGTGCCTGAATAGCCTGTGACCGACTTGACCGCCGCGAACACGATCAGGAGCGAGATGGCGGTTACGATTTCAGGAACGATCAGCGGCTGGTTGATCAGCGCATAGGATATCATCTGCCCGCGATAGGCATTGGTGCGGGTCATGGCGATGGCCGCCATCGTGGCCATGACCGTCGCCAGGACGCCGGCGGCGGTCGCGAGAAACAAGGAGAAGACGGCGGCATTGATGATCAGGTCGTTATGCCAGGCCTTGACGAACCAATTGAATGAGAACCCGCCCCAGACACCGAGCGACGACGTTGCGTTGAAGGCGAAGACGACAAGGATGAGGATCGGCAGATAGAGCGCGACGATAGACAATCGGGCAATGGTACCGAAGCCGGGCTGCGCCTTGAGATCGAATGCGTGGCGACTATTGGCCATGGGCATTCTCCTTCGCCGCGCTTCCGCGCATGTAGATGACGAGGGCCACCGTCACGATCAGGAGGAGACAGATTGACAGCGCTGCGCCGAGCGGCCAGTTCCGGCCCTGGCCGAACTGCAACTCGATGAGGTTGCCCATCATCATGTTCTTTCCCCCGCCCAGGACGCGCGGCGTCACATAGGCACCGATGGCGGGGATGAAGACCAGGATCGACCCAGCAATCAGGCCGGGCCGGCAGGAGGGAATGACGATGTGCCAAAGCACCTTCAGCCGGGTCGCATAAAGGTCGTATCCGGCCTCGACCAGATTGAAATCCATCCGCTCGAGGCTCGCATAGATCGGCAGCACCATGAGCGGCAGGTAGACGTAGACCAGCCCGATCAGAACGGCGCCGTCCGTGAAGAGCATCTGGACTGGCTTGTCGATCAGCCCTGCCCACACGAGGACATTGTTGATTGGCCCCTGGTTGGACAGCAGGCCCATGATCGCGAATGTGCGGATCAGGAGATTGGTCCAGAAAGGGATCGTGATCAGCAGCATCCATTGCGACCGGATGTGCTCGGGCCGGGTCGCGATGTAATAGGCCGTGGGGAAGCCGATCAGCAGCGTGGCCAGTGTCGTCACCAGCGCCAGCTTGATGGAGCGCCAGAGGATTATGAGGTTGGCATCGGCCAACATGAGTGTGTCGTCAAAGAGATCCCGCTCGACTAAGACGTTCATCCAGCCATCGAGACTGAACTGGCCGAGTATGACGCCCCCGAAGGCGCCCTTTTCCATCACCGAAAAGATGAGCATCACGGCAAGCGGGCCGACAGAAGCCAGAATGATGGTGAGCAGGGCCGGCGCCTTGAGCAGCCATCGGCGCCGGGTTTCTGCGGCCCGGCGCGCGGCGGCCATTTCAGCGATGCTGGACATCATCGCCTCCCAGAATGCGGGCGCTATGGCCATGAATTCGCAGCCATACTTGCGTGCCTGGCGCCCTCACCTTCTCAAGTTCCGGACTGTTGGGCACGCGCGCCGTGAAGGCCGCGCCGTCCTTCAGTCTGACCTGCAGACGGGTGTCGGTTCCGACGAAGACTTCGCCTTCGATGACGGCGGGAATGACTTCCGGCGCAGCCGCGTCGAGCACGTCGACATGTTCCGGGCGGACCAAAACCTGGAAGGGGCCGGCGTCTGGGATTGGGGCGCTGCTGTAAGCGGTGATGACCGTTCCGGCAATGTCGACGCGGTATCCATCCGTCCCTGCCGGGCCCGCGAGCTGGCCTTGTAGAATATTGGATTCGCCGATGAAATCAGCCACGAACCTGTCGACCGGGGCGTTGTAGATTTCCTTCGGGCGACCGACCTGGAGCACGCGCCCGCCATTCATCACGGCGATACGGTCCGACATGGCCAGGGCTTCCTCCTGGTCGTGCGTGACGAAGATGAAGGTGATACCGGTTTCGGTCTGGAGCCGTTTCAGCTCGACCTGCATCTCCTTTCTCAGCTTGTAGTCCAACGCGGACAGGGGCTCGTCGAGCAGAAGCACCTGCGGCTGTGGCGCAAGTGCACGGGCAAGCGCCACGCGCTGCTGCTGGCCGCCTGAGATCTCGCTGGTTCGCCGGTCGGCGAGCGCCTCCATGCGCACCAGCTTCAGCATTTCGAAAACGCGCGCTGACATCCGGGGCTTGGCCCAACCCAGCATCTTCAGACCGAAACCGATGTTTTCGGCGACCGACATGTGAGTGAACAGCGCATAGTTCTGGAAGACGGTATTGATCGGCCGCTTGAACGGCGGAAGAGGTGCGATGTCCTTGCCGTGAAGCAAGATCTGACCTTGGGTGGGAAAGCTGAAGCCGGCGATCAAGCGGAGGAGCGTGGTCTTTCCGCAGCCGGAGGGCCCCAGCAATGTGAAGAACTCGTTTTCGGCGATGTCGATTGAGACATCGTCGAGCGCGAGGAAGGTCGCGGCGCCGAAGCCATAGGTCTTTTGAAGTGCGATTGCCTGGACAGCGAGGCGGCGAACCGCCGATTGTTCGTGTGCGGGTTGCGGGGATGCCAGCATGTCAGGCCTCGAACGTCACGCGACCGCCACACACGGTCAGCACGGGTGAGAGAGTGTTGATCTCGGAGGGTGAGGTGCTCTCAATATCGCCGGACAGTAGGACAAAGTCGGCGAAGTAGCCGGGTGTGAGCTGTCCCTTGCGATCCTCCGCATGCTCGGCATAGGCGCCCTCGACCGTGTAGGCCGCGATCGCTTCGTGCACCGAGAAACTCTGCTCAGGCAGCCCTGGCACCCAGGGTGTTCGGTTCACGGCAGCATGGATGCCTGCCAGCACGTCGATCCGCGCCACCGGCCAGTCCGAGGCAAATACGACATGGGCGCCCGCCTCTTTGAGGGTCCGCCAGGCATAGGCGAGCGCCCAGCGTTCTGGCCCGATGCGGGTCTGGCCCGGCTCGGCCGAGAAATCCATCACCCCGGGAGGATGGGGTGGCTGCATGGATGCAATGGCGCCAAGTTCGGCGAAGCGCGGAATGTCCCCGGGCAATATCATTTCGACATGTTCGACCCGATGGCGGGCGTCCCGCCGGCCATTGGCCTTGAGGGCGGCTTCATAGCCGTTCAGGACCGCGTGCACCGCGCCATCGCCGATCGAGTGAACCGCGATCTGCAAACCGCGCCGGTCCGCCTCGACAGCCAATTCCGTGAACTGTTCCTGCGAGAAGAGCGGCTCGCCGTTAAAGTCCGGCCGGTCGGCATAACCATCGGCCAGAAAGGCCGTGTAGCCTTCAATGACGCCATCATAGAACGCCTTGACGAAGCCGGAGCTCAGCCAGTCGCCCTGATAGTCCTCATTCATGCGGGAGGCTTTTTCCAGCATGTCTATTGTCATGAAGTTCTTGAAATGGAAGGGAACCTTGACCCGACAGATCAGGTCGCCCTGCTCTTCGATTTCCCTGAGCAGTTCCAGCGTGTAGAGATTTCCATCCATATTGTGGATCGACGTGATGCCGTGCCTGGCGCACCAGTTCAGGCCGGCGCTTATCGAGGCCCGGTCAAGCGCCCGCTCCTCTGGCGTCGGCGGCTCGGGCGGCTCGCCTCCCGTGGAGAGCCCCAGCGACGAACGAAAGGTGCCGGCATAGACGTCGACCGGACCGAAAGCCTCGACCTCGCGCAATTCGCCGGTGGCAAGGCCGTCCAGGCCCATCACTACCTCGTTGCCGGGCCCCAGGACTTTTCCATGGAGAAGCCCGACTTCCTTGAGCAATAGCGTGTTGGCCCACATCGTATGGTGGTCGAAGGCCACGAAGGCCAGCGGGCGATCGTCCATGATACTGTCAAGGAAGTGCCGGTCGATAGGACTGCCATCGAGCATGTCGTAATCGGCACCCTGGCAATAGAGGACCCTGGCCCCCGAGTTCGCCGCCGCATGGGCGCGCACTTTTTCCCGGATCGCGGCTTCCCCCTTCATTCCTGTCAGCAGCAGGTCGTTGAGGGTGGCGCCACCGCCAAAGACATGCATGTGCGCTTCAATGAAGCCTGGCAGCAAGCTTCGACCGGCGCCGTCTATCCTCCGCGTCGAACTGCCGGCAAGTGCCAGGATTTCGGTTGCGTCGCCAACAGCGAGAATTCGTCCGTTGGCGACTGCCATCGCAGAGGCCACCGGCCTCGCGACGTCCATGGTGAGGATTCTTGCATTGGTGACCACAATGTCTGCTTGCATCGACGACGTTCCCCAGCCTGCCAACCCTCCGTTCGGTTCGGTCGGCAATCGTGACTACATTATATGAATACTTTTTTGTATACACTATGCGCTTGCGAATTGGCGAGTCAACCGATATCTATTGGCGCATCGACACCTGCCGGTGTTAGGAGCCCCCATGAACGAAGTTGCCCGCGGCCATTTGCGTCAGTCGACGTACGAATCGATCAAGGCGATGATCGTCACCGGGCAGCTCTCGCCGGGCAGACGAATTACCGAACTCGAGCTCGTCGAACAGCTTCAGGTCAGCCGGACGCCGGTGCGCGAAGCACTCAATCGACTTGAGCGCGACGGACTTGTGATCGAACGCCCCCGTACAGGATTTGCAGTGGTGCAGTTCGACGAGGCGATGCTCCGCAACGTGTTCGACATCCGGGCAGAGCTGGACGTCTATGCAACGACCTTGGCGATTGCCCGTATCACCCCCGATGAGGTGGAAATCCTTCGCGGCTTGGTCGCGGACTGCGAGCGACTGGCGCAAACCGACCCGTCTTCCCGTGCCCGACTGGAAGAGATGCAGATGGGAATGGAAATCCATCGCGCAATTGCGCGCTTCAGTGGCAATGCCATGCTTGCCGAAATGCTCAGCGGACTTTTGGAAAAATGCCAGGTCTATGTCTGGATGGAGCTGACCCAGTTGAACGACTGGAAGGCGGCGCGTGACGACCATCACATGATCGTCGAAGCAATCGCGGCCAGGGACACCGACACGGCCTGCCGCGAATCGCGTCGTCACATCCAGCAGTCGAGGGATGGTATTCTAAATCTCATGCGCAGACAGCGCGACCTGCGCGACCTGTATCTATCGCGAAACGAGGAGTTCCAGACGCGACCAGGTCTGGCTGTTTAGGTCATCGTATCGAGATTGAGCCCAAACCGAGCCCGCCGCGGTGACAAAGAAGGCCCGCACGTCTATTGCCCGGCGTGTCTGGCCATCGCGCTGACTCTCGCGTTCAATTCAGCGCACTGTCCACGATCACCAGCGGCCGGTTCTGCGAGCAGCGCTCAATCCTTGCCTCGACGCGATAGATGTCGCGCAACAGCTCGGGCGTGATCACGTCTTCGGACGGCCCGCTTGCAACCAGGCGCCCACCGGCGATCACGAGCGTATGTTCGCAATAGCGCAGCGCGTGGTTGAGGTCGTGGAGTGCGATCATGACAAGCATGCCGCTCCTTTTCGCCAGCCCGGCCATATAGGTCAGGACTTCGATCTGGCGATAGAGATCGAGCGCGGATGTCGGCTCGTCCATCAGCAGGATTTCGGGTTTGCGAATGAGGGCCTGCGCGATGGCGACGAGCTGGCGCTGGCCGCCCGAGAGTTCGCCCAGATTCTTGAAGGCCCAGGGCGCGATCTTGAGCGATGCCAGAATCCGGTCGATCTCAGCAAGCTCGCGATCTTCCACCTGCCAGCCTGACCCCTGCTTGGCCGCCATCAGCACCGATTCATAGACGGAGAGGACGGCATTGCAGGTGGAGTCCTGCGGCATATAGGCGATTGCTTTCCCGTCTTCTTTGCCGTCGATGGTGATCACTCGGCCACTGCCCTTGGCGAGGCCGGCGATGCGTTTGAAGAAGCTCGATTTTCCCGCAGCATTGGGGCCGATCACGGCAGTCAGCCCGCCCCCGTGTGGGATGTCTGCGTTGATGCCGGATATGATCTCCGTCCGGCCATAGCGGACGGAGAGATCCTGGATGGCAAGCCCTACCATGCGCGCCCCCGATGGGTGAAAATCAACACGAAGAAGAAGGGCACGCCGACCAGTGCGGTGATCACGCCGATCGGGAGAATCGCGCCGGGGATGATCGACTTGCTCACCACCGAGGTCGCCGAGAGGATGAGCGCGCCGCAGATCACCGACGCCGGCAGGAAGAAGCGCTGATCCTCGCCCACGAGCATGCGGGCAATATGCGGACCGACCAGGCCGATGAAGCCGATCGTGCCGACGAAGGACACGGGGATCGCGGCAAGAAGTGCGACGATCATCAGCGTGGTCAGCCGCAGGCGGCCGACATTGACACCAAGGCTGGCGGCCTTCTCGTCACCCATCCTGAGCGCGGTCAGTTGCCAGGCGCTGCGGGCGAACAGCGGAATGGCGAGCACCAGCATGATGGCAGTGACGGTGACCTTCAGCCATGTCGCCTTGGTGAGGCTGCCCATGGTCCAGAAGACGACCGCGGCAAGCGCCTGCTCGGAGGCGAGGTACTCGAGCAGCGACAGTGCCGCATTGAAGGTGAACACCAGCGCGATGCCGAGAAGCACGATGGTTTCGACCGTGACGCCGCGCAGCGTCGAGGCAAAGTGAATGAACAGTGCTGCGACCATGGCCATGACGAAGGCATTGATCGGCACCATAAGATGGACGGCCGCCGGCACCAGCGCCACACCGCCGACGAGGCCGAGCGCGGCACCGAAGCTCGCGGCGGCCGAGATGCCGAGCGTGAAGGGGCTTGCCAGCGGGTTGGCAAGAATGGTCTGCATCTGCGCCCCCGCGAGCGACAGCGACGCACCCACGGTGACGGCCATCAGCGCGATCGGCATGCGGATGTCCCAGATCACGACATGGAGCTGGGTATCGACGCTTTGCGGAGAGAAGAGAGCGGAGAGCACGTCCGCAATCGCATAATTCGCCGGCCCGAGCGCCATGTCGGCGGCAACCGAGACGAAGAGAAGACTGCAGAGCACGCCGATCAGCAAAATGCGCTTGAACGAGAGGGCGCGGTAGATACCGCGCCCTTCGCCGATGTCAGCGGCTTCCGAGCCCGCCACCATGTCAATATCCCGGATTGAGCGAGACGAAGTAGCCAGGCCGATATGCGACCGGCAGGAACCTCTCATGCATCGTGCGGAACGTCTGGTCGGGATCGAGGTCTTTGAAGAGATCCGGATGCAGCCATTTTGCGATCTGCTGCACGGCGACGAACTGATAGGGGCTGTTGTAGAACTGGTGCCAGATGGCGTGGACATTGCCGTCCTTGACCGCCTTGATGCCGGTGAAGGCCGGACGTTCCATCAGCTTGGCGAGCTTGCCTGATGCCGTCGCTTTATCGGCTCCAGGGCCCACGCCCACCCAGGCGCCGCCTGGCACATAGAGCTCCCAGTTCGAGCCGGTGATGATCACCTGATCAGGATTTGACGCGATGATCTGTTCAGGATTGACCGTGCCGAACGTGCCGGGGATGATGCCGGACGCCATGTTGTGGCCGCCGGCGAGCTCGACCATCTGGCCGAAATTCTCGTTGCCGAACGACATGCAGCAATCGTCCGAATAACCGCCGGCGCGCTCGATGAAGACGCTCGGGCGCTTGAGGTCTTTTGCCTTTGCGATCACATCCGTGACCTTAGCCATTTCCTCGGCGCGGAATTTGACGAATTCCTCGGCGCGTTCTTCCTTGCCGAACAGCTTGCCGATCAGCCGCATCGACGGCTCGGTGTTGAGCATCGGCTTTTCGCGGAAGTCGACATAGACGAGCGGGATGCCGACCTTGGCGAGCTTTTCGATGTAGCCGGCTTCCTCGGTGGCGGTCTTGGCGTCGATGTTCATGATGATGACGTCGGGCTTCAGCGCCACGGCCTGCTCGATATCGAAGGTGCCGTCCTTCATGCCGCCGAAGGTCGGCAGCTTGTCCATCTCGGGGAATTTTTCGAGATAGGCGTTGTAGCCATCGAGGTCGGCTTTCCTGAAATCGTCGCGCCAGCCCACGACCCGCTTGAAGGGGGCATCGGTGTCGAGTGCCGCGACGAAATAGATCTGCCGGCCTTCGCCCAGGATCACATGGTCGACGGGCAGGCTGACTTCGACCTCACGGCCGCTGATATCCGTGACCTTGACCTTGTCTTTTGCCAGAGCCGGTCCGGAAAAAAGCAATGCAATACCGAGGGCGGCTGACGCCACCTTGTTGAAGATATTCATCTTTTTCTCCTGCACAAATTAATGCCCGCAATAGATATCTTGATCTTTACAGTCAACAATTATCTTTTATAACGCTTCCAAACTTGGCGGCGTTCGGAGTGGAAGATGAGCCTTGCCGGCAATTACGATTTGAGGGACGAGATCAAGGCCTACTGGTCGGAACGGGCGGCGACGTTCGACGACCAACCCGGCCATGAGATATTTTCCGAGGGCGAGCGCGCAGCCTGGCAGGCCTTGTTCATGAAGCATCTGGGCCGCGGAGACGGGCGCCGCGCCGTGGATCTGGCCTGCGGCACGGCAGTCATTTCTCACATTCTCGACGATATCGGCTTTTCGGTCACTGGCATCGACTGGGCCGAGCCGATGCTGGCAAGGGCCCGGGCCAAGGCAAAGAACCGGTCACGCAGCATCCGCTTCCTGATGGGCGACGCGGAAAATACGATGGAACCGGACTGTTCCGCCGATGTGGTGACCAACAGACACCTCGTCTGGACGCTGGTCGATCCGGAGGCAGCTTTTCGCGAATGGCACCGCATCCTGAAGCCCGGCGGCAGGCTGCTTGTTATCGACGGCGATTTCGTCAATCCGAGTGCACTCTCCGGGCTTTTTGCCTGGCTGGCCAGCTGGAGCCAGACACTTGGCCTATCCAAAGGCGCCAAACGCCATGGCCCCGGCGCACTGGCGGAAACCCATCGAAGCATCCTGTCCCGGGTGTATTTCTCCGGCGGCGCCCGCGCCGAGGTCGTGGCTCGGTTGCTCGAGACCGCAGGTTTCACGAATGTCCGCATCGACTACGATCTGAAAACCATCCATCGCGAGCAGCGGCGCAACTTTCCGCTTTTCGAGGGGCTCCAACGCGCCACGCAGCATCGCTATGCGATTTCGGCGGACAAACCCGGACCGTAGCTGCTTGAAATCAGCAAAATTGCGCGCCGCACGTCGCGGTGCAAACTGCGTAGAGCGATTTCGTCGCCCTTATGAACAACCGATTGCGACGCAGTCTACCGAAGGCAACATGGAGACTGTCTGCGGTACGAGAATTTTGCCGCGAAGCTCGCTCTCATGAGAAAGCAGTGTACCCCGTCGCGGGGGTGATGTCATGTCTGGATGGCGCCGCTATTCCAGTGGCTCTCCATCATGTCGCCACGAAACCCGCAACTTCCTTCTCGAATCGGGAAAAGAACTCACCTGCGAGCTTCTGGGAGGTGGACTGGATCAGCCGGGCGCCGAGCTGGGCGATCTTGCCGCCGACATCGGCCTTTGCCGAATAGGAGAGGATCGTGCCGTCGCCGTCGTCGGCCAGCAACACGTCCGCAGCGCCACGCGCATGGCCGGCAATACCGCCGCTACCTTCGCCTGCCAGCGTCAGGCTCCGTGGCTCGACCGCATTTTCGAAGCGAACCTTTCCGCTGAAGGTTGCCTTGACAGGGCCGATCCTGAGCACGACCCTGGCCGTCAGTTCGCCATCTGGAAGGCGCTCCAGCATCTCGCAGCCGGGAATGCACTTGCGCAGGATCTCGACGTCGTGAAGGGCGTTCCAGACCTGGTCGCGCGGTCGGGCAATACGCGCTGAGTTCGTCAGTTCCATTGTTTTCCTTGCCTCTTTTCGGGGCCGCGACGGCAATTTGGGGTGCCGCCATGTTGGATTTTCCAATTTGGATAAGCACAAAGAAAGCCGTTATCAATAGAAAAAAATTCCGCTGCGCTATTCGAAATAACATCCGCCGGCGAGGCGTGGCAGTTGCTCAAGCATCCATCATAAATCCGCTGTTTTCAGGCTTTTCAAGTCGATCTTGCCTAGTTCCTGTGCGAGAAATGCCCAGAAGTTAGGCATATAAATCTTCCTTATCCGCGGCATATTATTTTCTGATTTTGCGCTTTCGAGAAAAAATGCATTCCATTGGTGAGAAGCCGGCGCTGGCTCAACGTGAACGAATTGGAGAAAGGGCCAAGACGATGACGAAGACCAGGAATGACAAGCAGATATCAAGGCGGAATTTTCTGAAGGCAGGTGCGGCGGCCGCAGGTGCGGCAGCCGGATCGACCACCATCACCGGCTTCCCGACCATCTGGGCGCAGGAGATCAAGGATATAGAGCTGCGCCATGTCGGCGTGTCCTATTCGGTCGTCAAGGCGATCGGCGACCAGGCATCCAAGGATCTCGGCTTCAAGGTCACGATGCAGAATCTCGACACGTCGGCGTCGATCAACCGCTTCATCACCCAGCCCAATACGGTCGATATTGCCGACCTCGAAGGCTGGCAGGCAAAGCTCGCTGCCCGCCGCGGCGTCATCCAGGGCATCGAGGCGAAGCGGATCAAGGAATTCGACAACTTCCTGCCGATCTTCACCAAGGGCGAACTCGACGGCACCAAGATCCCCCGCCAGGGCATCTCCCCCTACGAGGCACTCTATATCGAAAAGCCGGACGCGACCGAACTGCATGACGGCGTCACCGAATGGCTGACCAACGTGCCGCAGGTCTACAATGCCGACTCCATCGGCTACCGTCCCGATCTCGTCGGCCATGAAGTCACCGAGTGGAAAGAGCTCATCGATCCGAAGTTCAAGGGCAAGGCCGCGATCCTCGACGTGCCGGCCATCGGCATCATGGATGCGGCGCTGTGTTTCGAGAGCGCCGGCCTGATCACCTACGGCAACAAGGGCAACATGACCCGCGAGGAGATCGACTTCACCTGCAACAAGCTGATCGAACTCAAGAAGGATGGTCATTTCCGCGCCACCTGGACGACCTTCGACCAGTCGGTGCAGCTGATGGCAGCCGGCGAAGTGGTGATCCAGTCGATGTGGTCGCCGGCCGTCGCCGCCGTCCGCGTCAAGGACATTCCCTGCACCTATGCACCTGTCAATCTCAAGGGCGGCAAGGAAGGCTATCGCGGCTGGTGCAACGGCATGGGCCTGATGAAGCATCTCGAAGGCAAGAAGCTCGACGCGGCCTATGAATATCTCAATTGGTACATGTCGGGATGGCAGGGCGCCTTTGTCAGCCGCTACGGCTACTACAGCCCGGTGCCCTCCACCGCCAAGAAGCACATGACGCCGGCCGAATACGCCTTCTGGTACGAAGGCAAGCCGGCGCCGGAACAGGTCAACGATCCGTTCGGCGTCTCGATGGAAAAGCCGGGCACGGTGCGCGACGGCGGCTCTTTCACCGACCGTGTGACCAACATTTCATGCTGGAACACGCTGATGGACGAGGCGGCCTACATGAACAAGCGCTGGAATGATTTCAAGGTCGCCTGACCCCTGTTGCCTGGCCGGATCCCCTCCCGGTCCCGGATATCCCGCTTCAGGCGGGATATCCATTCAGGATGCAGAGAATTGCGGAGACTACGATGAAACTTGGCCGAAACCTCACGGGCTGGCTCAATGTCCTGCCCCTGCTTTTGGTGCTCATACCGTTTTTTCTCGTGCCGATCGCCGTGGTGCTTGCCGCGAGCTGCATGGAGACCGACGGGTTCGGCGGCTTGTTTCCGGTCTTCACGCTCGAGAACTACATCACCGTCTTCACCTCTTCGCTGACCTTCAACCTCTATTTCGAGACGATCAAGTTCACGCTGTTCACGCTGGTCTTCACCGCGATCATCGGCTTCTGGGTCGCCTATTTCCTCGTGTTCCATGTCAGGAACAAGCTCCTTGCCATGGGACTGTTCCTGATCTGCACCGTGCCGTTCTGGACGTCCAACATCATCCGCATGATTTCCTGGATCCCGCTGCTCGGCAAGGAAGGCCTGATCAATTCCGGGCTGATGGGTGCGCATCTGATCGGCGAGCCGCTCGAATTCCTGCTCTATTCGTCCTTCTCGGTCGTGGTCGCCTATGTCCACCAGCTGACGATCTTCATGATCGTGCCGATCTTCAATTCGATGGCGCGGATCGACAAGCGCGTGGTCGAGGCTGCCCTCGATGCAGGCGCCAGCCGGCTCGACATCATGCGCATGATCATCTTGCCCATGTCCAAGAGCGGCATCGCTCTCGGCGCCATCTTCGTTGTGTCGATCGTCATGGGTGACTTCTTCGTGGTGAAGGTCATGTCCGGCGGCGGCACGGCCTCGGTGGTCGGTGCCTTCTACGAGGATATCGGCGTGTTGCAATATCCGAGCGCCGCCGCCAGCGCCATCGTGCTCACGGTGCTGGTGATGATCATGGTCGCCCTCATCCTGCGCTTCGTGGACATTCGCAAGGAGATCATCCGATGAGCGATATCGCCGCCGCCCTGCCGATGCCCGCCATTTCCTCGGCCATCCGGCCCCGTGCCTCAGGCAGGCCATGGACCTTCTATGCGCTGGCCGGGTTCTTCTCGCTCTACGTCATCGGCCTCTATGGTCCGATGCTCTCGATCTACATCCTGTCGTTCCAGGACCTCAAGGGTGGCCTCGTCTTCCCGATGCGCGGTGTCTCGCTTTACTGGTTCGAGGAACTGTTCATGCAGTCCCGTGCCGGTGATGTCAGCGGTTCCTTTCAGCGGTCGATCATGCTGGCGGTGCTCGTCACCATCATCACGGTGATCTTTTCCTTCATGGCAGGGCTGGCCTTCCGGCGACGCTTCAAGGGCGACACGTTCGTCTTCTACCTGATGATCGGCAGCCTGGTAGCACCCGGCCTGGTACTCGGAATCGGCATTGGCCTGCTGTTCACATTCCTCGGCATGGAGGCCAGCTGGTACACTTCGGCGCTCGGCGCGCAGTTGTCCTGGACGCTGCCCTTCGGCGTGCTCGTGATGTTTGCTGTCATGTCTCGCTTCAACACCCAGTGGGACGAGGCCGCCCGCGATCTCGGCGCCACGCCACTGCAGACGGTGCGGCTTGTCCTGCTGCCGATCCTGATGCCCGGGATCATCGCGGTGGCGCTGTTCGGCTTCACGCTGTCCTACGACGAGTTTGCCCGCACGCTGCAGACCGCGGGTCCGCTCAACACGCTGCCGCTCGAGATCTGGAGCATGACGCTCAACGTCACCTCGCCGTCGCTCTATGCGCTCGGCACCGTGTCGACAGTCGTGTCCTTCCTGATCATCGGCGTGAGCCTGGGGTCAATCGCCTGGCTGCAGCGCCGCCGTGCCACGCCGGTTGGCGGACACTGACATGGAGAAGAGCATGAAGACCGGAAAAGGCGATATCGAGCTTGCGGGCATCGCCAAGAGCTATGACGGCCAGGTCTACGCCGTCGATGGTATCAATCTGAAGATATCGGACGGCGCCTACTGTTGCCTGCTCGGCCCGTCGGGCTGCGGCAAGAGCACGATCCTCAGGATGATTGCGGGCCATGAGGATCCGACGGTCGGCGAGATCCTGATCGGCGGCGAAAATGTCGTCGGCTTGGCGCCGGTCGAGCGGCGCACGGCGATGATGTTCCAGAGCTATGCGCTCTTTCCGCATTTGAACGTCCGTGACAATATCGCCTTTGCGCTGCGGGTGCGCGGTCTGAACAAGGCCGACCGCTATCGCAAGACCGATGCGATGATCGAAAAGGTTCGGCTCAGCGAGTTTGCGGACCGATTGCCGGCGCAGCTTTCGGGCGGCCAGCAGCAGCGCGTGGCGCTCGCCCGCGCCGCCATCACCGAGCCCCGCGTGCTGCTGCTCGACGAACCGCTCTCGGCGCTCGACGAGCATCTCCGCATCCGCATGCGGGCCGAACTGCGCCGCATGCAGCAGGACCTCGGCATCACCTTCATCCATGTCACGCATACCCAGCTCGAGGCGATCGCGCTTGCCGACCTGGTCGTCGTCATGGACAAAGGCCAGATCCGCCAGGCGGGACCGGCACGCGAGATATACGCAAGCCCGAAGGATCGCTACGTCGCCGAATTCCTCGGCGGTCAGAACGTGCTGTCCGGCAAGGTGGAATATGTCAACGGCCGGCGCGCGAAAATGTCGGGATCCATGTTCAGCGACGTCGTCATCCCCTTGAGCAACAGCAGGAAGATCGAGACCGGCCAGGCCCTCGACATCGCCGTTCGTCGAGACGATGTTGAGCTTTTGGCCGTGGGCGAGCCAGCAGGCCTGCCGCCGGATTCGACTTCGGTGCCGGGCACGATCCTCGGCATCGAATATCAAGGCAACTTCGTGAAAGTGATGATGGATGCGGCCGGCGAGGAAGAATTCGTCGCCTATGTGCCGGAGCGACGCTTCTTCGAGGACAGCATGAAGGTCGGCGACCGCGTCATGGCGGTGTGGCCGATCGAACGAACCCAGCTTTTGGCGTAACCGGAGAGCCACGACATGGAAATAGACTTCGTCCTCAACGACAAGCCGGTGAAGGTGGATGTCGATCCGTCCACGCTTCTGGTCGAGCTGATCCGTGAAACTCTCTCGCTCACCGGGACGCATGTGGGCTGCGACACCAGCCAGTGCGGCGCCTGTCTCGTCCATCTCGACGGCGAGTCGGTGAAGAGCTGCACACTGCTCGCCGTCTCGGTCGATGGCTCCAATGTGCGCACAGTGGAGGGTCTGTCCAGCAACGGCGCGCTCCATCCGATGCAGGCGGCTTTCCGCGAGAACCACGGCCTGCAATGCGGCTTCTGTACGCCCGGCATGCTGATGAGCTCCATCGATCTCGCCACCCGCAATCCCGATCCGAGCGAAGCCGAAATCCGTGAGTGGCTCGAAGGCAACATCTGTCGCTGCACGGGATACCAGAACATCGTCAAATCCGTGATCGCTGGCGCTGCCGCCATGCGCAACGCATCGTAGGGAAGGTTGCAAGATGGGAGACGTCATCGGTATCGGACGATCGCCGAAGCGCAAGGAAGACCTTCGCTTCGTCACCGGACGCGGCAATTATGTCGCCGACATCAAGCGGCCTGACATGGCGATGGGCGTGTTCGTGCGCTCGCCGCATGCGCATGCCAACATCCTTTCCATCGACATTTCGGCCGCCATGGCCTCGCCGGGCGTCAAGGCGGTCTACACCGGCGAGGATCTCAAGGCCGACAATGTCGGCGGCCTGCCGGTCGGCTGGGGTATTCGCGGCAAGGACGGCAATCCGATGAACGAGCCGCCGCATCCGCCGCTCGCGCAGGGCAAGGTGCGCTATGTCGGCGATGCCGTTGCCTTCGTCGTCGCTGCGACGCTGGAGCAGGCGGAAGCGGCATCAGAACTCGTCGCGGTGGATTATGAGGTTCTCACGCCAGTGGTGGGCGTGGTCGAGGCCTTGCAGCCCGGCGCGCCGCAGCTCTATGACGACGTACCGAACAACCTCTGCTGTGACTGGGATCTGGGCGACGCGGTCGCCGTCGATGCCGCCTTCACCCAGGCCGCGCATGTGACCAGCATCGAACTCGTCAACCAGCGTCTCGTCGGCAACCCGATGGAGCCGCGCGCGGCGATCGGCGAATATGATTTCGCCAACGGCCAGTACACGCTCTGGACCACCAGCCAGTTTCCGCATGTCGTGCGTCTCTTGATGGGCGAGATGGTGCTGCATATTCCGCAGCACAAGCTGCGCGTCGTTGCCCCCGATGTCGGCGGCGGTTTCGGTGTGAAGCAGTTCCACTATGCCGAAGAGGCGGTGGTCACCTGGGCCGCCGGCAAGCTCGGGGGTGCGGTCAAATGGGTGTGCTCGCGCTCGGAAGGCTTCATTTCCGATGCCCATGGCCGCGATCACGTCACCGAGGCCGAACTGGCGCTCGATGCCGACGGCAAGTTCCTGGCGATGCGCGTGCATACCTATGCCAATATGGGCGGCTATCTCTCGACCTTCGGCCCCAACATTCCGACAAACCTCTACGCGCCGCTGCTCTCCGGCGTCTATGTGATCCCGTCGATCTATTGCGAGGTGAAGGTGGTGTTCACCAACACCGTGCCGGTCGATGCCTATCGCGGCGCCGGCCGGCCGGAAGCGACCTTCGTCGTCGAGCGTCTGGTCGATACGGCCGCGCTCGAAATGGGGATCGACAAGATCGAGATCCGCAAGCGCAACATCATCCCGGCCGAGGCCTATCCCTATCAGACGCCTGTGCTTGTGCAGTATGACAGCGGCGATCCGCGAGCCTGCCTCGACAAGGCCGAGGTGCTGGCCGATGTCGCCGGCTTCGAGCAGCGCCGCAGCGAAGCCGCTTCGCGCGGCAAGTATCGCGGCCTCGGTATCTCGACCTATGTCGAGGCCTGCGGTCTGGCGCCGTCGCGAATGGCTGGCCAGCTCGGCGCGCGTGGCGGCCTCTATGAGAGCGCAACGGTGCGCGTCCATCCATCCGGCGCCATCACCGTGCTGATCGGCACTCATAACCATGGCCAGGGGCACGAGACGACCTTCGCCCAGATCGTGTCCGAACGCCTCGGCGTGCCGTTCGAGAATATAGACATCGTCTTCGGCGACACCGACAAGGTGCAGTTCGGCATGGGCACCTACGGCTCGCGCTCGCTGGTGGTCGGCGGATCGGCGCTCAACAAGGCGAGCGACAAGGTCATCCTCAAGGGCCGCAAGATCGCCGCCCACCAGTTCGAGGCCGCGCTAGAGGACGTCATCTTCGAGGCCGGCGAATTTTCGGTTGCCGGTACCGACAGGAAGAAGAGCTTCGTGGAGATCGCCGGTGCAGCCTATGTGCCGTTCGATTTCCCGCTCGAGACGCTTGAGCCGGGGCTGGAGGAGCAGGCTTACTATGACCCCGTGAACTTCACCTATCCCGGTGGGGCCCATTTCTGCGAGGTCGAGATCGATCCTGATACCGGAATCGTCACGCTCGAACGCTATACGGCTGTCGACGATGTCGGCACGATCATCAATCCGATGATCGTCGAGGGCCAGTTGCAGGGCGGCATCGTCCAGGGTATCGGACAGGCGCTGTTTGAACACGGCGTCTACGACGAGGCGGGCCAGCTGCTGTCCGGCTCCTTCATGGACTATTGCATGCCGCGGGCCGACAACCTGCCCAATCTGGTGATCGAACCCCATTCCACCACCTGCGCCCACACGCCGATGGGCGTGAAGGGCTGCGGCGAATGCGGCACGATCGGCTCGCCCGCCGCCGTCATCAGCGCGGTGGTCGACGCGTTGCGCCCGCTTGGCGTGGCCCATGTCGATATGCCGGCGACACCGAGCCGGATCTGGAACGTGATCCGCAACTCCCGTGCCCGCATGGCTGCCGAATAGGAGAAGACCGATGAGACCATTCGACTATCAGCGGCCGGAGAGCGTCGCGGCAGCCGTTGCCATGCTGGGTGCATCCGACGGTGCCCGACCGCTCGCCGGCGGAATGACCCTGCTGCCGACGATGAAGCAGCGGCTGGCCACGCCTGAGGCAATCATTGATCTCGGCGCCATTGCCTCGCTCAAGGGCATTTCCCGCGAAGGTGAGACGCTGGTCATCGGCGCCATGACCCGGCATGCCGACGTCGCCAGTTCGGACATCGTGAAATCGGCGATACCCGGCCTCGCGCTCTTGGCCTCGCGGATCGGAGACCAACAGGTGCGCCATCGCGGCACGATCGGCGGCTCGATTGCCAATTGCGATCCCGCGGCGGATTATCCCGCCGCGATCCTCGCGCTTGCCGCCGACATCGTCACCGATCGCCGCAGCATCGCGGCGGACGACTTCTTCCTCGGCATGTTCGAGACTGCGCTCGAACCGGGCGAGATCATCACCGGATTCCGCATTCCGGTGCCGAGGGCTGCCGCCTATTGCAAGTTTCCCAATCCAGCCTCGCGTTATGCGCTGGCCGGTGTCTTCGTCGCCCGGACTGGCAGCGGTGTGCGAGTGGCGGTAACCGGCGTCGGGCCATCGGTCTTTCGTGTCGCGGATGCGGAGGCGGCCTTGGACGGCGATTTCAGTCCAGGCGTCCTCGAACGGATTTCCATCGATGCCACTGACCTGATGTCGGATCTTCACGGCGACCGGGAGTACCGCGCCAATCTGGTGATGGTGATGGCCCGCCGCGCGGTCACCCTCGCCCTCGAACTGGTCTGATCGCGCCAGAAATCGCGCCAGACATGATGCGGGCGCCCGCCGCTCGCATGCCGGCATTCAAGGAGTGACAATGAACAAGGCCCCGGAAATGGCTGGTGCGGTATCCGCGCCGGGAGAGCTCGCGCGTCTTTCGGCGACCGAAATGCTGGACGGATACCGAAGCCGGCGCTTCGACCCTGTCGAGGTGATGGAGGACACGATCGCCACGCTCAAACGCGTCGATGGCGTCTGCAACGTCATGGTGACCGATCTCTTCGACACGGCACGGGCCGCTGCGGAGAAGGCCGCGAAAGCCTATCGCAGCGGCGACGGCGTCGGGCCGATGGAGGGCATTCCGGTCACCATCAAGGATCTCGTCTTCGTCGCCGGTGCGCCCGCCAAGGGCGGCGCGCCGTCCTATGTCGACTTCGTTCCGCAGGTCGATGGCGAAGTCGTTCGGCGTCTGAAGGCGGCCGGCGCCATCCCCACCTGCAAGACCACGACTTGTGAATCCGGCTACAAGCTGACGGCAGACAGCCCGGTAAGCGGCATCACCCGCAACCCCTGGCATCCCGGTCGGACCAGCGGCGGTTCGAGTGGCGGCGCGGCCGCGGCGGTCGCAGCCGGCGCCGGTCCGATCGCGATCGGCACCGATGGCGTCGGTTCGATCCGGGTGCCCGCATCCTTCTGCGGCGTGTTCGGTCTGAAGCCGACATTCGGTCTGGTATCGCGCGCGCCGGGCTTCTTTCCGCCATCCTGGGGTTCGCTGGCCCATACAGGTCCGATCACCCGCACCGTGGCCGACGCTGCGCTAACGCTGAAGACCATCGCCGGCTACGACAATCGCGATGCCGCCTCGCTCAACCTGGCGCTGCCAGACTACGGCAAGAGCGCTGTTGCCGGCCCGCTCCGCTTTGCCGTGTCCCCGGATCTGGGCTACGCCGCAGTCGACGCGGAAGTCGCGCGCGCGTTTGCCGACGCGGCCGGCGCCCTGGTGGCGATCGGCGGGCAGACGATCGACGCGGCCATTGCGCTCGATCCTGAGGTTCTCGCGCGGGTGCTGAAGCCCATCGCCTTCACGGAACAGGCATCCTCCGTGGGCACGCGGGCCGACAGCGCATTCGCGCAATCGGATGCCGAGTTCCGCGCGGTGATCGACCAGGGCCGCAGCTTCAGCGGCACGGATTACATGGCAGCCACCCATCTGCGCTCGAAGCTGCGCGGCCAGTTCGTCGAGCTGTTCGAACAGGTGGATCTGCTGCTGACCCCGACGGTCGCCGTTACCGCCTTTGCGGCCGGAACGCTGGGTGTGGACAGCGTTGCGGGTCGCAGCATCGATCCGCATCTCGGCTGGTCGCCATTCACTTGGCCCATCAACCTGACGGGCCTGCCCGCCGCGACCGTACCCTGTGGTTTCGATTCGTCCGGCCTCCCCATCGGCCTGCAAATCGTTGGACCTTGGGGCAGGGAAGACTTGGTGCTGGGGGCCGCGGCCATGCTGGAACGTGCAAGGCCCTGGTCAGGCGCGAGGCCGGCGCTGTCCTAGTCGGGCGGCGTTGAGGTCACTTGCCCGCGGCTATCTCCGCCGGCTGGCCGACCTGGCGATCGAGGCCAAGGTAATGCGCAAGATATTCATGCAGCGCGTTGGCCGCCGGGGATTTCGTCCCCGGTGCTTTGTACAGGAGCAGATCGACCTTCGGCAGCGGTGGAAAATCCGGGCCGGTGCCGATTTCGCGCATGCCCGGCACGCGGGCACTGCGGCCGAGAACGGTCACCGCCATGCCTGAAAAAACAGCAGCCTGCAGCCCGCTAACACTCTCGCTGACGCAGGCGATGCGCCAGGAATGCTGCACAGATTCCAGCGCGTCGATGGCATGATCGCGATAGATGTTGCCGGGCGGCAGCAGTGCAAGTGGAAGCGGCGTCTCGTCGTGAGCCTGCGAATGATCGCCGGTCAGCCAGACAAGTTGTTCCTGCATCACCACCTGCCCGCCTGAAAAATTGTTCATGCGGGTGACAAGCGCCACATCGACGTCGCCCCGGTGCACGGATTGCACCAGAGGTGTGGAGAGGGAACACTGCAGCTGGACCTGGACCCGCGGGAAAGCGCGCCTGAAGAGTGCCAAGATTGATGGCAGGAGGAAGGAAGCATAAAGATCCGGCGTGCCGAGAATGACCTGGCCCTCGATATCCGGCGACGCGAGCCGCGACATCAGCTCGTCATGCAGCCTCAGGATCGATTTGGCATAGGAAAGCACCAGCGTGCCGTCTGGTGTCAGCACCATGCGTCGGCCATCGTTGCGGAACAGGTTGAAGCCGCAGATCTCATCGAGGCGCTGCAATTGCAGAGTGATTGCTGGCTGCGTCCTGCCCAGGCGCCGGGCCGTTTCGGTGATATTGCCGGTTTCGGCGACACTTAGCAGTGATCGCAGCATCTTGATATCGAGGTTGTGGAGGTTCATTAAAGCGATGTCCGGCCACATGGTCGTGCTTGCGATGATAAGCAAGAACTGTTCCAGGTGACGGTAGCACACGACGGCGTCGAAAATTGTTACCTTTGCGGGAACGACGGGATTCATGATGTAGATGGCAGCTGTTCTGCAGTTGGTGTCAGGTTAACTCGATCAAGCAAGTTTTCGGCAGCCGGTTCTCTCAGGCCGCTGTCGCACAGACCGCCTCCCAATGTGCCATCGTTCGTGAGCGTGAAGTTCGAGGTCGGTTACAGAACCATCGTCGACCGCTGAAGAAATGTCACTGCGATCAAGGCAGTCCGATCTGGTGGATATAACCGTGAATCAGATGTCGATAGCCACTGATGAACATAGCGCCTTCTTCCTCGCTCTCATGTAAAGCCAGACGAACGGTCGCGCTGGCGAGTTGAAAGAGCAGGTAGACGGTGCGAGGGTATTCCTCTCGGTGACGTTGGGGCAGGAAGGCCAGTGTCTTCTGGCTGAACTGGTTGGCCTGCCGGCGGGTTTCCTCGAGGTCGAGATCCTGCAGCGCCTTGTCTGCGCGGACTGCGTCGAGGAGATCCTGCACGGCGGGATCGCTTCGAACGCGATCATAGTAGCCGCCGATGATCATTTCCGCAGCTCTGCCAATGCCCGAGGCATCCTCGACGCCACACAGAGCCGAGTCGATGATCGCACGGGTTCCCTCGGAATAGCGTTCATAAAGCGTCGCGATGACCGCGGTTCTGTTTGGGAAGTAGTGGTAGACGCTCGCGAGCGGCATGCCGCTCGCCTTGGCAATGTCGCGCATGGCCAGGGCTGCACTGCCCTTCTCACCGATCAGGGTCATGGCCGCTGACAGAATATCGTCGACGCGGTCTCTGCTGCGCTCCTGGCGGGGCTGCCGGCGCAGTGTTTCCCGACGGTTCGTAATGGCGGATTCCTCTTTTCAAGTTGACAAACTGGGGGCGCAAACCGCAATAATTTTAAGCTGACATTGTATCAGCTTTCTGTGGGTGATGGCAAGTAAGCAAGCCTGTGCATTAATGGGGACCGACAATGAATGATGCTGCAGGAAGCCCGGTTCGGCCCGCCTCTTCGTCGTGGCGCAACTGGTCCGGTAGCGTCGAAGCCAAACCTGTGGCAATCCTTCGGCCGGGGTCGGAAGACGATGTCAAGGCTGCCGTCCTGTCGGCGCGGGGACCCTTGCGGCTCATCGGTTCGGGCCACTCCTTCACGCCGCTTGTGGCGACGTCGGGAACGATCCTCGACCTGTCGGCTCTGTCCGGATTGCGCAGTCACGATGACGAGGCCATCACGGCAACGATCGGGGCCGGCACCAAACTCAGTGAACTGACTGGATTGCTTGCCGGGATCGGCCAGGCGCTGCCCAATATGGGAGATATCGACAAACAGTCGGTTGCCGGTGCGCTCGGAACTGCGACGCATGGTTCCGGGCTTGGGCTGGGCGCTTATCACACGCTCATCAGGAGCATGCGTCTGGTCGATGGTCGCGGCATTTGCCACGACTATTCGGTTGAGCGTGAGCAGGAAATGATATGCGCGACAGGCGTTACACTCGGCATTTTCGGAGCGTTGACAGAGGTTACGTTCCAGAACGTCCCGGCCTACCGCCTGCGTCGCAAGCGCACGGTTGTGCCGATTGGCGAGGTGCTTGCGAGCTTCGAAGGGCTCATGGCAGCACATCGGTCGGCAGAAGTCTTCGTCGTTCCCTTCGCCAGTCACGCATTGTTCCAGACACTGGCCATGACGGACGCAGCCGGCCATTTCCAGGTTACGTCTGAGGACGAGGATGGTCTGGCCACGCTGAAAACGCTGAGAACCTTGCTCAAGTGGTTTCCCTGGATAAGGCGCAAGCTGATCGGCAGCGCCATGGCCAAGCTCTCCGACGAGGAGTTCGTCGGGGAATGGATGAAGGTCTATGTCACCGACCGGCGGACTAAGTTCAACGAGATGGAGTATCACCTCCCCTTCGAGGAAGGCGCCGGCGCATTGGCGGAGATCATCGAACTGATCGAAAAGCGCTTCCCTGAGGTCTATTTTCCGATCGAGGTGCGAAGTGTGAAGGGCGACGACTTCTGGCTCAGTCCCTTTTATCGACGCGATACCTGCTCGATCGCGGTTCATCATGGCGCCGGTGAAAATCCGGCGGCCTTCTTCCTCGCCGCGGAAGCCGTGTTTCGCAGGCGCGGCGGGCGGCCGCACTGGGGCAAGATGCATAATTTGACGGCGCAAGATCTCGCCGCTGTCTATCCGCGCTTCAAGGACGCCATGGAGATCCGGCGGGAACTCGATCCCGACAATCGCTTCGTATCGCCCTATATTGCGACGCTTCTCGGGCTTGAATGATGCGCGACACTGGCTATTTCCAGATGCTTTCCGAAGCACTTGTGGAGGCGGGGCTGCTTCGTCCGGTTCTCGTTCTCGATCGCGACAGGTTCGATGCCAATGTCGCAGCAGTGGCACGTGGGCTCGCGCCCGGTCTTGCGCTTCGGCTCGTCGACAAGTCGCTGCCGTCGCTTCCCTTGCTGGCCCGTGTTCTTGCAAGCACCGGAACAACCCGGATCATGAGCTTCCATCTGCCGACGACGTCCGCCGTCCTGGCGGCCTTTCCCGCCATCGACATCCTGTATGGAAAGCCGCTTCCTGTCGGAGCGCTGGCGGCGCGGATGCGGCTCGCCTCTCCTGACGCGTTCACAGATCTGGTTCGACGCAGCGTGTTCCTGATCGATAGTCTGGAGCGTCTTGACCAATATGCTGCCCTGGCCCGCGCCGCGGGGCAAACAATCAGAATCGCGTTCGAGGTGGATACCGGCATGCATCGCGGCGGATTCGCGACGCCTGCAGCGCTCGCCGCTGCCTGCGCCCGCGCGGTCGGACAGACGGGCCTCGCCATTGAGGGTCTCGTCGGATACGACGCGCATATTCCGGAGGTTCCGCGTCTGTTCGGCGGCTCCGCCGAAGCGGGGAGGGTTGCTTCGCGCGTCGGGGCATTCGCGTCGGTGCTTCCGGATGGTGCGCGCAAAATCGTCAATACCGGCGGCAGCAAGACGGCCCTTGTCTATCGCGATGGCGGCGCAGCCAATGAAGTGTCTGTCGGCTCGGCCTTCGTCAAACCCACGGATTTCGACGTCGATTCCCTCAACGCCCTGCAGCCGGCCATCTTCATTGCCACGCCTGTGCTGAAAGTGCAGGAGGTGCGCTTGCCCGGACCGCGCTTTCTCACGAGCCTGATGCAGGTGACCGGCCTTTTTCCGCGAAAGGGCTGTTTCCTCTATGGGGGTAAGTGGATGGCGAAACCCATCTTCCCGCCGGGCATGCGGGAAAACAGGATCTGGGGACTTTCGTCCAACCAGCAGATGATGGCACTGCCCGCAGCGAGTGCCCTGAGACCCGATGAGTTCGCCTTTTTCCGCCCTACACAGAGTGAGGCGGTATTGCAGCAATTCGACGGAATCCACGTCTTGTCCAAGGGAAAGATTACCGAAGCCTGGCCTGCCCTACCTCCAGGCTGAGGATTGCCTTACGGTTTTGCGATGATACGAGGCGTCGCAACCGATCGGAGCCGGCCTGTCATCAACACTGACGTTTCTCAAGTGGCGTTGCTGCACGGATTGCACACCGCGCAGCTTTCAGTCTTTGACGGAGTGACTATGGCGTTGCTTTATGGCTGGCCGCGAATTTTTCGAAGGCTTCGACGTCCTCGGTCCTGGGCTCTACCCCGGTGAAGCCGCGCAGATAGGTGCGCAGGTAGGACAGTCGCACGGCCGGCGCTTCCTGCACTTCCAGCGTATAGTGCCCGATCTGCGTGAAATAGAGGATGCGGGCGCGGATGAAGGCGTCCTCGTCGGCATAGCCATAGCGCTTGAACATCTTCGACAGCGCGTCGACGCGCTGGTCGTCGGCCTGCTCGACGATGGAACGGACCTTTGGATCGTGGCGGCCCCAGAGCCTGACGGCGATATCGAGATTGGGATCGAAGAGTTTCGGGTCGACCCAGCATTCGAACACATTGCAGATAGCGCGGGTAATCGAGCCGGCGGGCCGCATGGCGCGCTCGATGATCGGGCCGGTGTTACGCGTCAGCCAATGGGAGAGCAGTTGGTCCTGCAGGTCCTGGATGCTCTCGAAAAACCAGTAGAAGCTCGAGCGCGAAACGCCGAGCTTCTTCGCCATGACCTGGACCTTGACCTGGTCGATGCCCTCGTTGATCAGCGCATCGATGGCAAGATTCAGCCAGTCGAGCTTGGTTGATTTTCCGCCGGCGAGACTTTCGTCGAGGGCGATCCTCGCCTCTTTGGCCAAAGTCGGCGTTCCAGATTCTGCCATATTCGGTCTTGCTGCTTCAATTGTATGTTTCAGGACACTACTGTCCTTCATTCTGCAGATATTTGCAAGGTTCAGGTCTCTTTGTAGCGTGGGAATGCCGTGAATATGGCACGCTTTCGAACAAAATCGTTCTAGACATATTTGTACAGAGATTGTAGGTTTCATTTGTCTTGAGAGGGAGATGGTCATGGACGACAGCGCTCGACTGGCGAGAAGAGACAGAAGACGAGGTCGGGATGGCTCCGGGACCGCACCCCTTGTCGACCGCCGCCCGAACTACAACCAGCTCAAGAACACCTTCACGCCGCAGAAGGTGGTGTCGGACGACGAGATCTCTGCCATCCATGAGACGGCGCTCAAGGTTCTCGAAAATCTTGGCATCAAGGTCTTGCTGCCGGAAGCACGCAACTATTATGCGGCGGCCGGCGCCCTGGTCGATGAAGCGACCCAGATGGTCCGCATCGGGCGGGAGATAGTCGAGCACGCGCTTGCCTCGGCACCGAGGAGGATCGAGGTGAAATCCGGCGCCCCCGAGCGCGATCAGGTCTTCGAACTCGGCGCCATGATGTTCCTTGCCGGCAGCGGCGCGCCCAATGTCACCGACATCGATCGCGGCCGGCGCGCTGGAACCTTGAAGGATTTCGAGGACCTGACGAAGATCGTCCAGAGTTATGATGTCCTACATGCCCAGGGGCCCTATGTGGAGGCCCAGGATGTCGACGTTCGCTATCGGCATTATGCCGTTGCCCGGGTGCAGCTTACGAAATCCGACAAATTTCCCTTCGTTTATGCGCGCGGCAAGGGGCAGACGGAACAATCCTTCGAAATGATGAAGCTGGCGCGCGGCGTCGACGACGCGACGTTCAGGGCCAATCCGCATTGCTACACTGTCATCAACACCAATTCGCCGCGGCAGCTCGACATTCCCATGGCAAGGGGGATCATCGATTTCGCGCGCCACGGCCAGCTCTCGATCATCACGCCGTTCTGCCTGGCGGGTGCCATGGCCCCGATCACGGTCGCGGGTGCGCTTACGCTGCAGCACGCCGAGGCCCTTGCCGGCATCACGCTGGCGCAGATCGTCAACAAGGGCGCACCGGTGCTCTATGGCAGCTTCTCCTCCAATGTCGACATGAAATCCGGCGCGCCAGCCTTCGGCACGCCCGAACATGTCAAGGCAACGCTGGGCGCCGGACAATTGGCGCGCCATATCGGCCTGCCGTGGCGTTCGGGGGCTGGCTCGGCTGCGAATATTAACGACAGCCAGGCGGCCCACGAGACGCAGTTCGCACTTTGGGGCTCGGTGCTTGCTGGCGCGACAATCTGCATACATGCGGCCGGCTGGATGGAGGGCGGGCTTTCCGTGTCCTACGAAAAGGTCATCACCGACCTTGAGGCGCTGCAGACCTTTGCCGAGCTCTTCATCCCGACCTCCGGAAGCGACGCCGAAATCGGCTATGACGCGATCGCCGACGTTCAGCCGGGCGGGCATTTCTTCTCGACGCAGCACACGATGGACCGCTATCGCACCGCTTTCTATCAGCCGATCGTCGCGGACCTTTCCAACTTCGGCAACTGGTCGGAAAACGGCGCGAAGGACGCGACGCGCCGGGCAAACGATATCTGGAAGCGGGTGCTGGCAGACTACAAGCCGATCGCACGCGCCGAAGAGATCGACGCGGCGCTGGAGGACTATATCGCGCGTGGGACTGCAGCCGGCGGCGCCGAACCCGAGAGCTGACGACATCACCGCCCGGTGGAATGAGCCTGAGCCAGTTGCGTCATTTTCCTTCGCCTTCGCGACGCAAGCCGACGGTCGTTTTTCCGCAATGAGCGCGTATTGAATCTTGGCGATTTGCGCTGGCGTAAATCGAAATATGTCTATACATTATCCGCAGCGGGATGCAGGGGAGTCGAATGAAGTCGCATTACAAAGTCGTGGTCATCGGTGGCGGCGTGGTCGGCACCGCCATTCTCTACCATCTCGCCAAATATGGCTGGTCGGACACGCTGCTGATCGAGCGCAACGTGCTCACCTCGGGCTCGTCATGGCATGCCGCCGGCGGCTTCCACGCGCTCAATTCCAACCCGAACGTTGCGACGCTGCACGCCTACACGATCGACCTTCTCTCCGAAGTCGAGAAGGAATCCGGCGTCAACATCTCCAAGCACACGACTGGCGGCATTTCCTATGCCTGCAATCCCGACCGCTGGGATGCACTCAAGGCCTCGCTCCGCGTCTTCCAGTCGACCGGCATCGATGACGTCCGCATGATCGGCGTCGAGGAAATCCTCGAAAAATTTCCCTTCATCAAGCCCGACGGCATCATCGGCGGCATGTTCGCCGAGAATGAAGGCCATATCGATCCGTCCGCCGTCGTGCATTCCTATGCCAAGGCCGCGCGCATGCGTGGCGCCTCGATCGTCGAAAAGAACCGCGTGACCGAACTCAACCAGAAGCCCGACGGCTCCTGGGATGTCGTCACCGAACAGGGCACCGTCAATGCCGAGCATGTCATCAATGCCGGCGGCCTCTGGGCCAAGCAGGTCGGCCGCATGGCGGGCCTCGAACTGCCGGTCTCGCCGCTCGAGCACATGTATCTGGTGACCGAAGCCATTCCGGAGATCCAGGAATTCAAGGGTCCCGAACTGCCGACCATGGTCGACCTCGACGGCTTCTCCTATCTCCGCCAGGAGCAGAAGGGCATCCTGCTCGGCATCTACGAACTCGACCACCGCCACTGGAACATGGACGGCGCACCCTGGGATTACGGTTTCGACCTGATCCAGGAAGACCCCGAGCGCATCGAGCACGAACTGACGCTCAGCTACGAGCGCTACCCGATCCTTGAGACCGCCGGCATCAAGCGCTGGGTCAACGGCGCCTTCACCTTCACGCCCGATGGGAACCCGCTGGTTGGCCCGGTCCGCGGCGTCACGAACTACTGGGTCGCCTGCGGCGTGATGGCCGGCTTCATGCAGGGCGGCGGCGTCGGCAAGGCCCTGGCCGAATGGATGATCTTCGGCGAACCGCAGGACGACATCTACGGCATGGACATTGCCCGCTACGGCAAGCATGCCTCCAACCGCCAGTATATCAAGGAAACGACCGGCCAGTTCTATTCCCGCCGCTTCGTGATGACCTATCCGAACCAGCAGCTTCCTGCCGGCCGTCCACTCAAGGTCTCGCCGTCCTACGACCAGATGACCGAGGCCGGCGCCCGCTGGGGCAATTCCTGGGGCCTCGAAGTGCCGCTCTATTTCGCGCCGTCGAAGGATTACGAGGAAAACCACACGCTGCGCCGTTCCACCGCTTTCGACATCGTCGGCAAGGAAGTGCTGCACACCCGCGAGAATGCCGGCCTCATCGATATCTCCGGCTATTCGCGCTACGAAGTTTCCGGCCCGAATGCCGAGCGCTGGCTCGACCACGTCTTCGCCTGCAAATTGCCCAAAGCGGGCCGCTCGGTCCTCGCACCGATGCTAGCGCCCAATGGCAAGCTCAAGGGCGACCTCACGATCTTCAACTGGGGCGACGGCACCTGGTGGATCATGGGCTCCTACTACCTGCGCGAATGGCATATGCGCTGGTACGAACAGTTCCTCGAGGCCGGCGTCACCGTTCGCGACCTGTCGGACGATTGGGTCGGCTTCTCGCTTTGCGGCCCGAAGTCCCGCGAGGTGCTGCAGCGCGCGACCGAGGATGATGTCTCCAACAACGGCCTGAAATTCCTTGGCTGCAAGACCGTCGATATCGGCCTTGCCACCGCCAAGGTCGGCCGCATGTCGGTGACGGGCGAGATGGGCTTCGAGATCAACATCCCGGCCGCCTACCACCGCACCGTCCGCGAGACGCTGCTCAAGGTCGGTGCCGAGATCGGTCTCAAGGAAGTCGGCTTCGGTGCCTCGCTCTCGATGCGCCTCGAAAAGAGCTACGGCATCTGGAACCGCGAGTTCACGCAGGGCTATACGCCGCAGGAAACGCTATTTGACCGCTTCATCGACTTCTCCAAGCCCGACTTTGTCGGCAAGCAGGCGGCCGTCGCAGAGAAGGAAACCCAGTCCGCCAAGCGCAAGCTGGTGACGCTGGTGGTCGATGCCACCGACGCCGACGCCTCCGGCTACGAGCCGATCTGGAAGGACGGCAAGCTGATCGGCTATGTCACGTCGGGCGGCTACGGCTACACGATCGGCAAGTCGATCGCGCTGGCGCTCGTCGAGAAGGAATATGCGGTGCCGGGCCTGGAGCTGACGACGCATATCGTCGGCGATGAGAAGACGTGCCGGATCATTGAGGATTCGCCGTATGACCCGATGGGTAAGGTGATGCGGGGTTGATTGGGCTACGGTCGCGCTTTCGAGTGCTGCTTTTCACCCCTCACCAAGCGCGACCAGCATTCGACTACGTCTCATGTGGTCTTGCTATCCTCTCCCACAGGGGGAGAGGTAGGGGTGCCACAAACGCCGTCCTTCGTTTGTGGTAGGGCGGTGCCACAAGTCTACCTCTCCCCTTGTGGGAGAGGATACGCAGGCCGCGAGAGGCGTTAGTCGATCGCTTGGCCGAAGTTGGTGAGGGGTGAAACACACCTCGGTTTGATTTACGAAGGGGAAGACTTCAATGAGAGCAAGCGCGAGGCCAACCGTATGACCCGCCACTATTCCGCTCTCTCCCTGATCAAGGAAGGCTTCGCCAACCAGAAAGGCTGGCAGCCCGCCTGGCGCTCGCCCGAGCCGAAATCGAGCTATGACGCCATCATCATCGGCGGCGGCGGCCATGGTCTGGCGACGGCCTATTACCTCGCCAAATATCACGGCATCACCAATGTCGCGGTCATCGAAAAGGGCTGGCTCGGCGGCGGCAATACGGGCCGCAACACCACCACCATCCGTTCCAACTATTTCTACGCGGAAAGTGCCGCGCTCTACGAATATTCGATGAAGCTCTATGAGGGCCTTTCCAAGGAACTGAACTACAACATCATGTTCTCGCAGCACGGCGTGCTGACCATGGTCCATTCCAAGGGCGAGATGGAAATCGCCGCCCGTCTGGTCAATGCCATGCAGATCAACGGCACCGACGCCGAGATCCTCAGCGTCTCCGAAATCAAGAAGATGCTGCCGCTCTATGATCTGTCGCCCAATGCGCGCTTCCAGGTCTGGGGCGGTGTCTGGCAGGGCCGCGCCGGCTCGGCGCGCCATGATGCCATCGCCTGGGGTTATGCCCGCGGTGCTGACCGGTTCGGCGTCGACATCATCCAGAATTGCGAGGTCACCGACTTCATCATCGAGGGCGGCCGCTGCCGTGGCGTGATGACATCGAGGGGACCGATCCGCTCCGAACATGTCGGCCTCGCCGTCGCCGGCCATACCTCGCAGATGGCGGCAAAGGCCGGTTTCCGGCTGCCGATCATTTCCTACACGCTGCAGGCCTGCGTTTCCGAGCCGGTCAAGCCGGCGCTTGCCTGCACGGTTCTCGCGCCCGCCACCGGCACCTATGTCAACCAGTCGGCCAAGGGCGAGTTCGTCATCGGCGGCGGTATCGACCGCACCCCGTCCTATGCCCAGCGCGGCAACCTGCCCCAGCTCGAAACCGTGCTCTCGGGCCTGCTCGAAATGTTCCCGTCGCTCGGCCAGCTCAAGCTGATGCGGCAATGGGGCGGCGTCTGCGACGTGACGCCGGACTCGTCGCCGATCTTCGGTGAGTGCCCGCTTCCCGGTCTCTATCTCAGCTGCGGCTGGGGCACCGGCGGCTTCAAGGCCATTCCGGCGGGAGGGGTCATGCTGGCCCACCTGCTGGCGACCGGCAAGCATCATGAACTGTCAAAGCCCTTCGGCCTCGATCGCTTCCAGACCGGACGCCTGATCGATGAAGCCGCCGGCTCCGGCATCCCGCACTGAAGGACGAGAGATGCAAGTTTTCCCCTGCCCGTTCTGCGGCCCGCGTCCCGAGACGGAATTCCACTTCGCCGGCGACCTCGGCAACCTTCGCCCCGAAGGCTTCATGGAGGTCGGCACCGAGACCTGGTCTGGCTATCTGTTCCTGCACAACAATCCCAAAGGCGAATCCAAGGAAATCTGGAAGCACCTCACCTGCATGGAAGTCTTCACCATGACCCGTGATACCGTGACCCATGCCGTCGCTTCATCGACCGCGCTGCTGCCGGAAGGGAGCGTGTGATGGGACTGGCTAGTTTACCCCTCACCAAGCGCGTCCATGCATTCGACTTCGTCTCACGCGGACTTGCTATCTTCTCCCACAAGGGGCGAGGTAACAGCCGCGGCACCGCCTTGCCTCAAGCAGGGGCCGAAGGCGTGGCACCCTACCTCTCCCCTTGTGGGAGAGGATACGAAGGCCGGGTGAGTGAAACGAACCCTTGGCCGAAGTTGGTGAGGGGTAGGATTTCGGGAGCCGCCGCATGACCGCTTACCGTCTCCCCGAAGGTGGCGCGATCGACCGCAACCGCCTGCTGACCTTCACCTTCGACGGCAAGGCGTATCGGGGCTTTGCCGGCGACACGCTCGCCTCGGCGCTGCTTGCCAATGACGTCAAGCTCATCGGCCGCAGCTTCAAATATCACCGCCCGCGCGGCATCTGGGGCCATGGCTCCGAGGAGCCGAATGCGCTGGTCGATGTCAGCAGCGATCGTGGCCCGTCGGTCAACAGCCGTGCCACGGTGGTCGAGTTGGTCGATGGTCTCGATGCCAAAAGCGTCAACAGCAGCCCTGACGCGCTTGCCGACAAGTTCGCCTATCTCGACCGCTTCTCGCGTTTCATCCCGGCGGCCTTCTACTACAAGACCTTCATGTTTCCGAACTGGCACCTGTTCGAAAAGCGTATCCGCGCGATGGCCGGCCTCGGATCGGTTTCGACGAGTTGGAAGAAGACCGGCCTCGCCGCACAGGTCAACGCCCATTGCGATGCGCTGGTCGTCGGCGGTGGTCCCGCCGGCATCAAGGCAGCCCTGGCTGCCGGACGCGAGAGCAAGAAGACCATTCTTGTCGACGAGCGCTGGACGCTCGGTGGCGCGCTGCTGCATCGCGATCTTGGCGTCACGATCGACGGCCAGCCGGCCGCACAGTGGCTCGCAGCCGCAATCGCTGAACTCGATACGCTTGGCGTGACGGTGCTCTCCGGCACGACTGCCTTTGGTATTTACGATCACAACATGGTCGGCCTGAACCAGCGCCACCGCGACGGGCGGCTCGACACGCTCTGGCGGGCCCGCCCGAAGGAGATTGTGCTGGCCACCGGCGCGATCGAGAGGCCCCTGCCCTTCGCCAACAACGACCTACCCGGCGTGATGTCCGCCGATGCCGCGCTCGCCTATCTCAGGCTCCATGGCGTTGTGGTCGGACGCGAGATCGTCATCGCTGCGAACAATTCCTCCGCCCTTGAAGTCGCTGAGGCGCTTGCCGCTGCCGGCGCGAAGGTGCATCTTGTCGACAGCCGTGCTTCCTCGGCGGCAAGCTCACATCCAAATGTGACCATCACGTCCGGCCGACGCGTCGTCGAGGCGGTCGGCCGCCATGCCGTGACCGCTGTGGTCCTCGATGACGGCACGCGCATCGCCTGCGATGCCCTGCTCGCCTCCGGCGGCTGGACACCGACCATCCATCTCTACGGTCAGGCCAAGGGCAAGCTGAGATGGGATGACGCCAGCCAGGCGTTCGTGCCGGGCACCGATCTGCCGGGCGTGACAATGGTTGGCGCCGCAGCCGGCGACTTCACACTGGACGGATCGGCCTATTCGATCTCTCCGCACTGGCCGGAACCCGGCCAGAAGGGCCGAGTCTGGATCGACTTCCAGAACGACGTTACCGCCAAGGACGTCGAACTCGCCGCCCGCGAGAATTTCCAGTCGGTCGAACATCTCAAGCGCTACACCACGCTCGGCATGGCGACCGACCAGGGCAAGACGTCGAACCTCAATGGCCTGGCCCTGATGGCGACGCTGACCGGCCGCACCATCCCGGAGGTCGGCACCACGACCTACCGCCCGCCCTTCACGCCGGTGCCGATCGCGAGCTTCGCCGGCCGCCGTTCGGGTATCCTGTTCAATCCCATCCGGCGGCTGCCGCTCGAAACCGTGCACCGCGACGACGGCGCGACCTTCCAGGAATATGGCGGCTGGCTGCGTCCGGCCTTCTACGGCAAGGGCGATGTCGACACGGAAATGGCGCGAGAAGCACTCGAAGCCCGCCAGTCGGTGGCGCTGTTCGACGGCTCGACGCTCGGCAAGATCGAGGTGATCGGGCCGCAGGCGGCCGAATTCCTCGACTTCATCTTCTACAACACCGTCTCGACGCTGAAGCCCGGCAAGTGCCGCTACTGCTTCATCCTCACCGAGAGCGGCATCGTCTATGACGACGGTGTGCTGGTGCGGCTGGCGGATGACCATTTCGTCGTCTCCTGCTCGTCCTCGCATGTCGCCGGTGTGCACGCGATCCTCGAGGACTGGCGGCAGGATCGCTTCGACCGCACAAAGGTCTTCGTCCACAACGCCACCTTGAACTACGCGACGATGACCGTCACCGGCCCACGTTCGCGCGATCTGATGGCGGCTGCGCGGCTCGGGATCGATCTCGCCGACGAGGCGTTGCCGCATATGTCGCTGACCCATGGCGAATTCCGTGGCGATCCGATCCGCGTCGCCCGCGTCAGTTTCACCGGCGACCGATCCTATGAAATCTCGATTCGATCAGATAAGGCCGAACCCCTCTGGCGCCATCTCCGCGCCACCGGCCGCGATTTCGATGCCTCTCTGCTCGGTTCCGAAGCCTTGCTGCTACTCCGCGCCGAGAAGGGCTACATCATCTGCGGCAAGGATACCGACGGCCTGACGCGCCCGGCAGATCTCGGACTCGACGGACCGCTCAAGAACAAGAAGGTCGAGTTCCTCGGCCGTCGCTCGCTTGTCATGGACGAGGCGCGCAAGGTGGACCGCACCCAGTTCGTCGGCCTCGAAGTGGCCGATGGCGGTCCGATGCTGGTCGCCGGCGCTCATGGTGTCGAAGGAAGCGGCAAGGCGCATCGCTCGATCGGTTATGTCACTTCGAGTTACATGAGCCCCAACCTCAAGCGTCCGATCGCGCTCGGTCTTATCGAGCGTGGCATGAGCAGGCATGGCGAAGTCATCGATATCAGGCATTTCGGCGAGATCCGGAAGGCACGTATCGTCCAGCCCTGTGCCTTCGATCGGGAAGGAGCCCGCCTCAATGCTTGACCTCGCTCAAACCTGGCTGCGGATCCCGAATTGGCGGGAGGTCGCCGAAGTCTCACCGGGGCTAAACCTTACGACCATCGAGGGTCTCCGCCAATATCTGGTATCGGGCAACCTCGCGCCTTTCGGCCAGGGCATCGGTGCTTTCGGCGTAGCCTCGAGCGACCGGGCAACCCTGCGCGTTGCCCGCGACCGCATTCTCGCCATCGATCCCGATCCAGCCCTCGTCACGGCAGGCTGGCATGCCGATGGTTTCGCGATGACCGACGTTTCGGCGATGTATCATGTGTTCGAATTCTCGGGCTCCGGACTCGACGATCTGATCGGCGAAGCGGTATTGATCGATCCGAACAATGGCGGCCCCAGCGCCTCCACCATGTTTGCGGGCTTGCCGGCATTCGTCTATTGGCAGGGCGAGGGTCGTCTGCGCGTTCACATCGAGCGGCCCCATGCGACTAACATATTCAGTTGGTTGCAGAGCCGGAACTGATCTCTATCGCATGCCGCGACCCACAAGGTCGCGAACGGCCCCGACCGCCGTCCGATAGCCCTCCGCGCCAAGCCCGGCCATGACGGCCGTTGCCGTCATCGAGACCAGCGACTTGTGATAGATCGCCTCGCGCCGATGGACGTTGGAAATGTGGAACTCGATGATCGGGCCAGGAAACATCTTGAGCGCGTCGAGGATGGCAATCGATGTGAAAGTCCAGCCGGCGGGGTTGATGATGATGGCTGCCGCATCGTCGATCGCCTCGTGAATCCAGTCGATCATCCGCTCTTCGCTGTTGGTCTGGCGGAATTCGACAACCCAGTCGCCGGCAGCGTCGCGGCAGATCGCCTCTACCTCTGATAGCGTCGTCTTGCCGTAGATTTCCGGCTCGCGCTTGCCGAGGCGATTGAGGTTCGGCCCATTGAGGACATAAAGCGGCTTCAAATCGGTCATTGCTTTACCCCTGATAGCCCAGCAGGCGGGGCAGGAAGAGCACCGTCTCCGGCACGAAGGTGATGATGAAGAGGCACACCACCATCCAGAAGATGAAGGGTGCCGCGTCGCGGATGATGTCCTTCACCGGCGCGCCGGAAATGTTGGTCATGATGAAAAGCAGCAGGCCATAGGGCGGCGTCACCAGGCCGAGCATGATGTTGACGACGACCACCACGCCGAAATGCACCATGTCGATGCCGAGCGCCTGCGCTGTCGGAATGAAGACCGGCACGATGATCAGCAGGATGGCGGTACCTTCGAGGATGCAGCCCAGGATCAGCAGAATGACATTGACGAGGATGAGGAAGGTCGTCGGCGTCATCTCCCAGCCGGTCAGCAGCACGCGGATACTGTCAGGGATGTTCTCGACGGTCACGACGTAATTGAACACCAGCGAGCCGGCGATCAGCATGCCGATCGAGGCCGAGGTCTTGGCGCTGACGAGGAGCGAGCCATAAAAGTCCCGGAAGCTGATCGAGCGATAGAGCACCACCGAAATCATCAACGCGTAGGCAGCGGCCAGCGCCGCAGCTTCGGTCGGTGTCGTCACTCCGGTATAAATACAGCCGAGCAAGAGAACCGGCATCATCAGCGAGGGAAATGCCCTCCAGGTAATGCGCGGAATGTCGCGGAGCGGCACCGCCTCTTCAACCGGAAAGTTCTTCCGCCGCGCGGTGATCGCCACCTGCATCATCTGCAGGGCAGCCATCAGCAGGCCTGGCACCATGCCGCCGAGAAAGAGGTAGCCGATTGATGCATCGGAGACCAGCGCATAAAGAACCATCGGAATGGATGGCGGGATGATCGGGCCGATCACCGAGGTCACGGCCGTCAGCGCCGCGGCAAAACTCGGCGTGTAGCGGCCGTTCCGGGTCATCATGCTCTGCATCATCCGGCCCGAGCCCGCGGCATCGGCGATAGCCGAACCGGACATGCCCGCGAAGATGATGCTTTGGACGACATTGACCTGGGCCAGTCCACCGCGGAAACGACCGACCAGCACGTTGCAGAATGTCAGCAGCCGCTCGGTCATCGAGCCGATATTCATGAACTCGGCGGCGAGGATGAAGAGCGGCACGGCGAGGATGATGTAGTTGGTATACATCCCGTTCAGCAACTGTTCCGCCACCGTGCCCATGTCGGCACCGGTGAGGAACAGGTAGAGGACCGATCCGCAGATCATCGACAGCCCGATCGGCATGCCGATCAGCGCAAGGAACGTCATCAGAATGATGGCGATCGAGAAGGGGCTTGCGAGGTTCATACGCCGGAGCCCGCCTTGGTCGGATCATAGGCCTCCGGCGCCTTTCCTGATATCGCCTGGATGCCGAGCCAGAGGTAGCGGACGATCATCGCAAGGGCGAAGACGACATAGATGGAATAGAGCCAGTCGAAACGGATCTTGAGATAGGCGGTCTTCTCGACCTTCATGAACATCACATAGTCGATCACGGCAGGCAGCGAGAGAGCGAATGTCGCGATCAGCGCCGCGGCCATGACCAGCACCATCACCCGCCGCGCCTTGTCGCCGGCGCCGGCCCAGAACAGGTCAAAGCGGATCTCCTCGCTCTCGCGCACGACGAAGGCGGCTCCGAAGAGCACGATCCAGATCCACAGCGCCACGCTGATCTCGTTGGTCCAGCCGATCGGCCATTTGAGCACGTAGCGGAAGAAGATCTGCAGCATGAAGGCGGCGAACATCAGCAAGAGCAGGAACGCGAGGACATTCTCCGCCCGCCGCCGCAGCCACTCGCCTTGGGCCGCGTATTTCGTAAGCCAGTGCATCTGATGTCGTCCCATTCCAGATTTGCGAATGCGGCATCCGCCGATGCCGCATTCGCGTCGATCAGATCGAGCTAGATTGCTTCGACCTTCTCGATGATACCGGGCGCCCAGGATTTGGACAGTTCGGAGCCGGCATATTTCTCGCGCGCAAACGCGCGGAAAGCGGCGACGTCGGGCTCATAAATGTTGAGCCCAGCCTTCTTGAATTCCTCGATCAGGGTGCCTTCCTGCTTGATATGCTCGCCCTGGCTCCAGGTCATTGCCTTGTCGGCTGCGGCCTGGAAGGCCGTCTGCTGCTCGGCCGACATCTCGCTCCAGACCTTGCTCGACACGGTGAGCAGGTCGTAGCCGATGAGGTGCGAGGTCAGCACGATCTGCGACATCACCTCGTAGAACTTCATGTTCTTGACGTTGGGCAGCGGATTGTCCTGGCCATCGATCGCGCCGGTCTGCAAACCCGTATAGACCTCGGCATAGGCCATGGCCGTCGGGTTGGCGCCAAGCGCGGTACCGAGGAACTGCCAGGCATCGCCGCCGGGCATGCGCAGCTTGATGCCCCCCATGTCGGCCGGCGTCGTGATCTTCTTGTCGGGCTTCAACCCCACCTGGCGCGAGCCGAAATAGGTCGGTCCGAGAATGTGGACGGAGAGCTGGTCCTCCACCATCTTCTTGTATTCGGCGCCCAGGTCGCTGGCGAAGAACTTCTGCACGTGGGCAGCGTCACGGAACAGGTAGGCCGAACTCAGCACCGACCATTCGGGGATCTGCTTGGCGAAATCCTGCGGGGCGATATTGCCCATCTGCAGGTTGCCGCGCTGAAGCGCGACAAGTTCGGTGCCCTGCTTGAAGAGATTGCCGCCGTAGTACGGCTCGAGCTTGAACGAGCCCTCGATCTCCTTGGCGAACATCTTGGTCATCTCGGCGCGGATGTCCTGTTCCGAGAACACGGCCGAGAATTTGAGAACGGGCTTGTCCTGCGCGAGCGCAGGCATGGGCAGCGTCGCCGCGGCGACGGCGCCGCCGATGAAATGGCGACGGGTCAGGTTGAACGTCATGATTTCCTCCTCCTCGCACCATTCAACAGGTGCCAAATTTATCGCTCCTCCGCGACTGAAAAATATTGTACGAAATAGTTCGTTTATGTCAACGGTCGTTCGGAGAAGCCGTCACCGACGATGTTAGAGCAGGAGGAAGGGATGAAAATCTCGATCGCTACCGTGAGCATGAGCGGCGAGCTCGACGCCAAGCTGCGCGCCATCTCGGAGGCTGGATTCGATGGCGTCGAGATCTTCGAAAACGACCTGCTGGCCTTCGACAAGACACCGCGCGAGGTGGGACAGATCGTGCGGGATCAGGGGCTCGAGATTACCCTGTTCCAACCCTTCCGCGATTTCGAGGGTATGCCTGAGCCGCAGCGCAGCCGCGCTTTCGACCGGGCCGAGCGCAAGTTCGACGTGATGCAGGAACTCGGCGCAGACCTCGTGCTGGTCTGCTCCAACGTCTCGCCCATCTCGCTTGGCGGCCTCGATCGTGCCGCCGCCGACTTCCGCGAGCTCGGTGAGCGCGCGGCCAAGCGCGGCCTGCGCATCGGCTATGAGGCGCTCGCCTGGGGCCGACACATACATGATCATCGCGATGCCTGGGAGATCGTGCGCCGCGCCGATCACCCCAATGTCGGCCTCATCCTCGACAGTTTTCACACGCTGGCCCGCAAGATCGAGGTGGATTCGATTCGCTCGATCCCAAAGGAAAAAATCTTCATCGTCCAGCTCGCCGATGCCCCTGCCATCGACATGGACCTGCTCTACTGGAGCCGCCATTTCCGCAACATGCCCGGCGAGGGCGATCTCGATGTCACCGGCTTCATGCGGGCGGTCGCGGCGACCGGCTATGACGGCTACCTCTCGCTGGAGATCTTCAACGACCAGTTTCGCGGCGGTTCGACCCGCGCGATCGCCGTCGACGGCAGGCGTTCGCTCATCCATCTCGGCGACCAGGTCAAGCGCGCTGAGCCGGAAGCCGCACTCACGGTGCCGGCCATGCCGGATCGCATCGATGTCAGAAGCGTCTCCTTCGTGGAATTCACCGCCGACAAATCAGAGAGTCCCGAACTCGTAGACATGCTCCATACGCTCGGCTTCCGCCGCGCCGGGCGACACGCATCCAAGAAGGTCGACCTTTTCCAGCAGGGCGATATCAGGCTGGTGGTCAATACCGAGGAGACCGGTTTTGCCAGCGCCGCCTTTCATCTCCACGGCACCTCCGCCTACGCCTTCGGACTGGAGGTCGGCAATGCGGCCGAGGCCGTGGAACGCGCGGCCGCCCTCGGCTCGGAGCGGTTCACCCAACCCGTGCCATCGGGCGAGACCGCGATACCGGCGATCTACGGTCCCGGCGGCGGGATCTGCTATTTCCTCGACGATAGCAAGTCCCTCGCCTCCGTCTGGACCCGGGAATTCTCGGCCGTCGAGGACGACCGAAATATCAGGTCGGCGGGTCTGGAACGCATCGACCATGTCGCCCAGACCGTCAGCTACGAGGATCTGCTCACCACGGTCCTGTTCTATAATTCGCTGCTCGATATCAGGAAGTCGCCGATAGTCGATATCATAGATTCGGCAGGCATCGTCCGCAGCCAGGTGGTGGAGAATAGCAGCGGCTCGTTTCGCGTGACGCTCAACGGCGCCGAGAACCGCAAGACGCTGGCCGGCCACTTTCTCGCCGAGAGCTTCGGCTCGTCAATCCAGCATGTGGCCTTCTCGACATCAGATATTTTCAAAACGGCGGCGGCGCTCACAGCCAATGGCTTTACGCCGCTGCAGATCACCCGCAACTACTATGACGACCTCGAAGCCCGCTTCGGCCTGGAGCCGGATTTCGCCGAGCGCCTGCGTGCCGCCAATATCCTTTATGATCGCGACGAGCATGGCGAATATTTCCAGCTCTACAGCCCGATCTATGGCGAGGGGTTCTTCTTCGAGATCGTCGAGCGGCGTGGCTATCGCGGTTATGGCGCACCGAACGCAATCTTCCGCATCGCTGCGCAGAAACGCCATATCCGGCCCGAAGGCGTGCCAGTGACCTGATTTGGCGGCTGACTTGCCGATATCTTTGATTTGGCTTACGCCCTCAAACGGGGATGGATTGAAAAGGTCCTGGAAATGCAGTCTGCCGAAAGGCGTGTCGCACGGAAGAACGATCCCGACGGCACGAAAGAGAATATCATCGCCGTCGCGACCGAAGAGTTCGTAAGCTCCGGCTTTTCCGGCGCGCGCGTCGACCAGATAGCCGAGCGGACCAAGACCTCCAAGCGCATGATCTATTACTATTTCGGGAGCAAGGAAGGCCTCTATCTCGCCGTCCTTGAACGCGCCTACCAGAAGATCCGCTCGCTCGAGACTCGCCTCAATCTCGAAGACCTGTCCCCGGAAGATGCGATGCGGACGCTTGTCGGCTCGACCTTCGACCATGACGACGCCAACCCGGATTTCATCCAGCTCGTCAGCATAGAGAACATCCATCGCGCTGAGCATCTCAGAAACACCGATGTGCTGCAGAAGGCCAATTCCGGCATCATCGCCATTCTCTCCGCGATCCTCGAACGGGGCTACAGGGAGAACGCATTCAAGCGCCGCATCGATCCGGTCGACCTGCACCAGATGATCTCCGCGCTCTGCTTCTTCCGTGTCTCCAACCGCCACACATTCGGCGCGATCTTCGACCGCGACCTGATGGAAGGCGCGCTTAAGGCCAGGCACCGGCTGATCATTTCGGACATGGTCCTGTCCTACCTGAAATCTGCAAACTGACTTTCCGTCATAGCGTGCTATCCCAACAGCGTCTGCCCGCCGATTGACATTACGAACCAGTTCGTACATTTTAGATGGGCCGGCCAATTCAACCCGCCGGCGCCAAATCAAAGTATGGGCCGGGTGGAGCTTTGCCGTCTTCTGCGGGAACAATGACGCGCGTGGTGCGTGCGGGTCTGATTGGAAGCGGCATCGGGCTCTCGCGCACGCCCGCGCTGCATATGGCAGAAGGCCGGCATCACGGCATCGACTATCGCTACGACCTAATCGATCTCGATACGCTCGGCGCCGGACCGGAAGCGCTCGGCGGCCTCATCGCCAAGGCGGAGGCGGAAGGATTTTCCGGCCTCAACATCACCCATCCCTGCAAGCAGGCGGCCATCGCCCATGTCGACACGCTCTCCGACGATGCGGCCATCTTGCAATCGATCAACACGATCACCTTCAAGAACGGCAAGCGGCAGGGGCACAACACCGATTGGTGGGGCTTCCAGCAAGGCTTCCGCGGCGGCCTGCCCGGCGCCGATCTCAGCCACGCGGTTCTCATCGGCGCCGGCGGAGCGGGAGTTGCCGTGGCGCATGCGCTGGCGAGAATGGGTACGCGAGAACTGACGATCTTCGACGTCGATCCGGCGCGTGTCGCCGCGGTCCAAAGCCGGCTGGCGCCCGCGCATCCGGATTGCCGGTTTGTCGCCGGCGAAGACCTCAAGGCCGCCCTTTCGGCTGCGTCCGGCGTGGTCCAGGCCACCCCTGTCGGCATGGCCTCCCATCCCGGCACGCCCTTCGACCCCGACCTTCTCACAGCGCGGCACTGGGTGGCTGAGATCATCTATTTTCCGCTGCAAACAGCGCTGCTTGCTGCGGCGACCAGGCGAGGATGCCGGATCCTCAATGGCGGTGGCATGGCCGTGTATCAAGCGGTGGGCGCCTTCAAGCTCATCGCCGACGCGGAGCCGGATGGCGAGCGGATGATCCGGCACTTTGGCACTCTCTAGTCTGGATCTCGGTCAGCGCTCAACGCGTCCATTGGCGATCAGCCACTCGACCGCCTCCTGCACCGATTGCAGCGAGCTATGGCGCGGCTGGAAGCCGAGCAGGCGCCTCGCCTTTTCCATGGAGCAGTTCGGGCTGCGCGCGATATGTTCCCAGGTCGCTTGCCCATCGTCCGGCGTCTGGCTTTCCGCCCATCGCTCATAAGGCAGGAATTCGAGCTTCGGCTCCTTGCCGAACCAGGCCGACATCGCCTCCGCGTAACCGCGCAGCGTCAAGGCCTTGTCCGAAACCGCATGGAAGCTTTCGCCGACCGATGCGCTCCAATTGGTGATGGCGGCCATGAACAGGCCTGCGACGTCATCCGCATGCACATGATGGACCGTCTCGAGACCGAAATTCGGCAGCGCCAGGGTTCCGCCACGGGCGAGCGTGGAGAATACCGCCGGATTAAAATGGCCAGCCGGGTTCAGAGGGTTCCAGCCTGGCCCGACGATATGGCCCGGATGGATCAAGGTCGCGGGAAAGCGTTCCATACGCGCCTTTTCGAGCAGGTATCGCTCGATCGCCGCCTTCTGCACGCCATAGTCTCCGAAGGGTCGCTTTGGCGCGTCCTCCGGCGTCGGCACGATCGCCGAGGTGCCATGTGTCCAGATCGTACCGGTATGGAGGAAATGGCTGACATGGCCGGACAGCGCCTCGACCAGCTGCCGCGCGCTTTCGAGCGTGAAGCAGATCTTGTCGATGACGATCTCGCCCTTGAGCGCCAGGATCTCCTTGCCGAAGTTGCCAGCCTTTTCCAGCGCTTCGCGATCCATCTGCCTGATCTCGACGTTCTGCCAGGCACGATGCGCCCGGTAGGGTTCCGCCCGGCCACGGCTGATGGCGACCACCTCATGGCCGGCCTCAACGAGAAGCGGCACGAGATAAGTCCCGACATGTCCTGTTGCTCCGATGACGATCACGCGTGCCATACTGCTTCTCCGGCTCCCTCAAGAATGACAAAAGTCAATAGAGACCATCCCGATAGAATGCCAGAGATGGTTCGCGATCAGCGACGCCGAAGACGGAAATGCGGGGTTTCATTCAATCCTCCAACCCTGAGGTCAAAACGCTGGACAACGCCCAGCTCATGCGCTAATGGGGCGCCGCTTGGTCGCCTCTGGCGGAGCGACCGATGCTAGTGGTGGGGAATGATTTTGGGAACCTCACCATGCCCGACGGCCACGTGCTCCCGGAACAGCATCCGGGTGGACGGGCAGATGTTCTGATCCAACCTTCTTCCAACCGTCGACAAAACCAACATACGCAATACCCGTTCCATCCTGCCACCGCCCTGTGCGCAGAAAATGTAACCCGCATTGTCGGATCGGCTCTCAGCCATACGTCGTGAGGATGTTCCCTCATGCTGTGAGAGCGATCAATCCTGCATTCATTTCAAGGTTCCGCTATGACCCTCGATACCCAAGCCATTTCCGATGTCGAAAATATCCCCGGCACCGAAGACCAGAGCGCCCGCAACAAGCTCGTCATCGGCCTTCTCCTCGTGTCGGCCTTCGTCGTCATTCTCAACGAAACCATCATGGGTGTCGCCCTGCCGCACCTGATGGACGATCTTCAGATTTCCGCGAGCATGGCGCAGTGGCTCACCACCGCCTTCATGCTGACCATGGCCGTCGTCATTCCCGTAACCGGTTATCTCTTGCAGCGGCTCAACACACGACCGGTCTTCATCCTCGCCATGTCGCTGTTCAGCGCCGGCACGCTGATTTCGGCTCTCTCGCCGGGATTCGTCATGCTGGTCGTCGGACGGATCGTGCAGGCTTCGGGCACGGCCATCATGATGCCGCTCCTGATGACCACAGTCATGCATCTCGTGCCGCCGGAATCGCGTGGCAAGACGATGGGCAACATCTCGATCGTCATATCCGTGGCGCCGGCCATCGGCCCGACCATATCGGGCCTCATACTTTCGGCGCTCGACTGGCGCTGGATGTTCCTGCTCGTCCTGCCGATCGCGCTGGCCGCCCTCGCGCTTGGCGCTTGGAAAATCAAGAATGTCACCGAGCCGCACAGCGCGCCGATCGATGTGATCTCCGTTCCGCTCGCAGCAATCGGCTTCGGCAGCTTCGTCTACGGCCTGAGCGGATTGGGAGAGGCAGCGATCCATCCGCCCGCAGTCTCGCCCTGGATTCCGCTCATCCTCGGCGCCGCGGCCATCGCCATCTTCATCTGGCGGCAGTTGCTGCTGCAGAAGCAGGATCGGGCCTTGCTCGACATGCGCACGCTGACAATCAAGGCCTTCACCATTCCGGCCGTGATGATGGCAATCCTGATGATGTCGATGTTCGGCGTGTTCATCCTGCTGCCAATTTATCTGCAGAACGTGCTGGGGCTGACCACGCTGCAGACCGGGCTGCTTCTGCTTCCCGGCGGACTGATCATGGGCCTCTGCGCGCCCACGGTCGGCAGCCTGTTCGACAAATATGGACCGATGCCGCTGGTCGTTCCGGGCGCCATCCTGTTCAGCGCCCTGATGTGGAGCTTGACCTTCATCCAGCAGGATACGCCCTATTGGATGCTGCTGATCGCCCATATCGTGCTCAGCATCGGCCTTGCGCTCATGTTCACGCCGCTCTTCACGGCAAGCCTCGGCGCGCTGCCGCCCAACCTCTATTCGCATGGCAGTGCGATGATCGGCACCACGCAGCAGGTCGCGGGTGCTGCCGGCACCGCTCTCTTCGTCGCGATCATGACGATGAGGGGTTCGAGCGAGGCGCTCGCAGGCGGCGATGTCATTGCCGCGACCACGAGCGGCATCCGTGCCGCATTCCTGTGTGGCGCGGTGATTTCCATCGGTGCCGTCGTTACCGCCTTCTTCATCAAGAAGCCGGCCGGCGGTGCGCATGGCATGGGTCATTGAGAGCGATCGGGCCTCGGAGGTTCTTCGCGGCCCTAACTGTCCTGGGCAACGCGCGCGGATCGTACCAACGAAGGTCAGCAGCCCGCGCGGTCGAACTGCCGATTGCACGGCGTCGCCCGGATCAACGGCTAGTCTGCCGCGGAATTCCCGCGTTGCGCGATAATGGCCTGCTCGATCCTTGAGCGCATCTCTCTGATGGCCTGGACCATGGATGCGAAATGGGCATATTGCCGTTCTGCGGCCTGCGCGGGTTGATTTTTCTCTTTGAGCGTGGTCGCCACGCCCGACATCCAGTCGCGCCGTCGCTCTGCGTGCAGCAGCTCGGCGTCCAGGGCATCGAGTTTACTTTCGGAATATTCCACGCCACGCTCCAAGGGTCACGGCGAGATACTCTTCACTTCACATTAGCGAGTCAAGAAATAGACGGTCCTAATGCAACTGTGATCGATGAATCGATCATTTTAAGAGACGTGCAGCCATACGTTGTCGCGAAAGCATTTCCGAAAACTCTCTTGGCGTGTGAATCCAAAGAAAGGGAACTGCCGTGGTGTTGACGGTAGTTCCTGCGGAGTTGACCGCGAGCTTCACGTGAATTCGCAAGAAGGCCAATCGGCACAAATCAGAGCGCCAGCGCATCCTTTAGGGTCAGCCCTTCCTGGACGCGCAGGTCGAGATCGGCCTCGATATGATCGATGTGATGCAGCATGAGACTGCAGGCACGATCGACATCTCCTGCCTCGAGCGCATCGAGGATCGCGTAGTGCTCGTTGTGGCCGCAGCTCGACACGCCGGAGCGGCCATAGAGGGCGATGACCAGCGACGAGCGGGCCACCAGTTCGTCCATGAATTTTTCGAGGATGGCATTGCCAGCATGCGTTGCAAGCATCAGGTGGAAATCACCTGACGCCTTGATCTCGGCACGACGGGCAGTCGGCCCACGCTTGTTCATGAAATGGGCCTCCTGCTCCAGATGCAGGCGAAGCGCGGCGATATCGGTTGGTGACAGCTTGCCGGCCGCGGCACGAACGATACCGGGTTCGATCAGCCGGCGGCTGTCGAAAACCTGCTGTGCTTCCTCCGGCGACGGATTGGAGACGAAGGCACCACGATTGCGCTCGATCTTCACGAGGCCTTCATAGGCGAGCATCTGCAGCACCGAACGCACGACCGTGCGGCTGACATCGAAGAGCGAACCCACTTCCGATTCTGAGAGCTTGGCGCCCGGCGCAAGCCGGCGATCGACGACCGCATCGCGTAGCGCATCGCGAATGGACTGGGCGCGGTCTTCCTGGCTCTGGTCGGCAGAAATGTCTTTTTCGGCGATGTTCATATGGCAATCCCTGATCCGCTAAATCTAGCGACTGCATCGCCGAATGGGAATGGCGATCATCTGAAAAATAATTGCATACGATTTATGCTGCTGATCGACGACAATTGCATCTCTTTTGCGCATACAGATTAGAGAGCTAAAAGCTCGACCGAATGTTCCCGCCGATTTCCCTTTCGATTCAAGCTCTTTGCTGCGCTGCGGCGAAACTGGCACGGCGAATGCATGAAGTGATGCGGGCAAAAGGGAGCGCCGCATGACGAAGGCCGCCGAGATCGATATCGTTTCCGTATCGAAGATCTATGGGCAGACGACTGCCGTTCATTCCATCAGCCTCAAGATTCCTGCGGGCACCTATTGCTGCCTGCTCGGTCCATCCGGCTGCGGCAAGACTTCGACGCTTCGGATGATTGCCGGCCACGAGACGATCTCCACCGGCGACATTCGCCTTGGAACCAAGGTCGTCACCGACCTGCCACCCGCCAAGCGCGGCACGGCCATGATGTTCCAGTCCTACGCGCTGTTTCCCCATCTCGACCTGATCGACAATGTCGCCTTCAGCCTGAAGATGAAGGGCGTCGACAAGGCCGAGCGTCAGGCCAAGGCAATGGAAATGCTGAAGCTGATGCAGCTGGAGCCCTATGCGACGCGTAGGCCCGCGCAGCTTTCCGGCGGCCAGCAGCAGCGCGTGGCGCTCGCCCGCGCGCTGATCACCGATCCCGAAGCGTTGCTGCTCGACGAGCCGCTCTCGGCACTCGACCCTTTCCTCAAGATCAAGATGCGGGCCGAGCTCAAGAAGCTGCAGACCTCGCTCGGCATTTCCTTCGTGCATGTGACGCATAGCCAGGAAGAGGCCATGGCGCTGGCCGACCTGATCGTCATCATGAATGACGGCAAGATCGAGCAGGCCGCCGACCCGCGCACCGTATTCGAGCAGCCGGCCACGGCTTTCGTCGCCCGCTTCATGGGCGATCACAATGTGATTTCGGGCAAGATCGGCGAAGTCACGCCGTCAGGTGTGCGGCTCGACGTCGTGGGCGGCGGCACGTTCTTCGCTTCCGGCCGGCAGGGCGAGATCGGTGCGCCAGTCGATATCGCCGTGCGCAATGACCGCGTGCTGATCGGCGAGAGCGCCCAACCCGGCCTAGGCTTCACCGGCATCGTTTCGAACATCGAATATCGCGGCGCGACGGTGAAGTTGCTCGTCAACGGCGCAGGCATCGAGGATTTCACCGTGATCCTCGACGACACCGATTTCTATGCCCAGCCGATCACGGTCGGCCAGGCGCTGCCACTTCATTGGGGAGCAGGGGACGTCATCGTCCTCGGCCGCCTCGACAGCTGACAACAAGGACGGAAGGAGAACAGCATGACCAGCATCAACGAAACCACGACCAAGACGAAAACGGGCCTTACCCGCCGCTCGCTACTCAAGACCGGTGCGGCCGCCGTCGGCGTTGCAGCCGGCACGGGCACGATCACCGGCTTCCCCACCATCTGGGCGCAATCGAACATCACGCTGCGCCAGTTCGGCACCGGCGTGTCGAACCTCAATGCGATCGCCGAGAAGTGCAAGGCCGACCTCGGCATCACGCTTGAAATGACGGCAACGGATTCCGACGCCGCGGCGCAGCGCACAGTCACCCAGCCGGGCTCCTACGACATCGCCGACATCGAATACTGGATCCTGAAGAAGGTCTATCCATCGGGCGCGATCCAGCCGATGGAAACCAAGAAGCTCAAATATTACGACAAGGTCGTCGGCCTGTTCAAGAACGGCAAGCTGCTGCCCGACAGCGTGATCGCCCAAGGCACCGCGCCGCACACGGTCGGCTATGTCGAGAGCAAGGACGCCAAGACTTTCGCTTCGGGTGAGACCGAGCTGTTCACTATGATGCCGACGATCTACAATGCCGACACGCTCGGCATCCGCCCCGACCTGGTCGGTCGCGAGATCACCACCTGGGCCGATATCATGGACCCGGCCTTCAAGGGCAAGACCTCGATCCTGAACATCCCCTCAATCGGCATCATGGACGCCGCGATGATCTGCGAAGCCATGGGCATCATCAAATATGCCGACAAGGGCAACATGACCAAGGCGGAGATCGACACCACGATCGACTTCCTGATCAAGGCCAAGCAGGACGGCCAGTTCCGCGCCTTCTGGAAGAGCTTCGACGAAAGCGTCAACCTGATGGCTTCGGGGGAAGTCGTCATCCAGTCGATGTGGTCGCCGGCCGTCGCCGCCGTCCGCTCCAAGGGCATCGCCTGCAAATACCAGCCGCTCAAGGAGGGCTATCGCTCCTGGGGTGGCGGCCTCGGTCTCGCCAGCCATCTCGAAGGCGCCCAGCTCGACGCTGCCTATGAGTATATCAACTGGTACACATCCGGCTGGGTCGGCGGCTATCTCAACCGCCAGGGCTACTACTCGGCCTGCATGGACACCGCCAAGGGCTTCATGTCCGAGGACGAATGGGGCTACTGGATCGAGGGCAAGCCGGCCAAGGGCGACATCCTCGCCCCTGATGGCAAGGTCATGGAAAAGGCCGGCGCGGTGCGCGACGGCGGCTCGTTCGAGGAACGCATGGGCCGGGTGGCGTGCTGGAATTCGGTCATGGACGAGGACCGCTACATGGTGAAGCGCTGGAACGAGTTCATCGCGGCGTAAGGAATCTCGGCAGGTCCCCTCCCCCTTGTGGGGAGGGGTAGGGAGGGGTCTTTCGTCGGATCGAAGGAGATCCCCTCCCGGCCTGCCGGCCACCCTCCCCACAAGGGGGAGGGAGACTTGCGGCACCCGCGGTGCCTCTCGCCTCAACAGGAGACAATTCATGGCAGCCGTAACCGACACGACAGCAATCGCCGTCCGCGAACGGAAGCGGAAACCCGGCAGCGGGCTCGCCGAGCATGCCTCCTATCTGCAGGCTATGCCGCTGCTGTTCATCCTCGGCGCCTTCCTGCTGATACCGATCGCGCTGATCGCCACGGTCAGCTTCTGGGATTACGACTTCGCCCAGATGTATCCCGACTTCCTGACCACGAACTACACCGACACGCTCGGCTCCTGGATCACCTGGAAGACCTATCTCAACACGCTGAAATTCGCGGCTGTCGTCTGGGCGATCACACTCTTCGTCGGCTTCTGGGTTGCCTATTTTCTTGCCTTCCACATCCGCACATCGGCCATGCAGATGGTGCTGTTCCTCGTCTGCACCGTGCCGTTCCTGACGTCGAACATTATCCGCATGATCTCGTGGATCCCGGTGCTGGGCCGCAACGGGCTGGTCAATTCGGCGCTGGTCAATGCCGGCATCATCCCGCAGCCGATCGAATGGCTGCTCTATTCCGATTTCGCCGTCGTGCTTGCCATGGTGCACCTCTATACGCTGTTTATGGTCACGCCGATCTTCAACACATTGATGCGCATCGACAAATCGCTGATCGAGGCCGCGCGCGACGCCGGTGCGTCGAGCATGCAGATCCTCACCAATGTCATCATCCCGCTCGCCAAGCCCGGCATGGCGATCGGCACGATTTTCGTCGTCACGCTCGTGATGGCCGATTTCTCGACCGTGCAGGTCATGTCCGGCGGCCAGAGCGCCTCGGTGGCGCTGATGATGAAGAACCAGATGTCGCTGCTGCAGTATCCGGCTGCCGCCGCCAATGCCGTGGTGCTGCTGGTCCTCGTCCTGCTGATGGTCGCCGGCATCTTGCGCATCGTCGACATCCGCAAGGAGCTCTAAGATGAATTCGGAAAGCCGCGGCAAGGAATTCTGGATCCTCGCGATCTTCTTCACGCTCTTCGTGCTCTTCCTTTACGGACCGCTGTCGGCGATCCTGATCCTGAGCTTCCAGGGGCCGAATGGCGGCCTGACTTTCCCGCTGAACGGGGTCTCGGTCCACTGGTTCGCCAATCTGTTCGAGAAGCAGGCGGTCGGCGATTTCGGCGGCTCGTTCCGACGTTCGCTTGTTCTCGGCATCATGGTGATGATCGTCACCGTCGTCGTCTCGCTGCTCGCCGGACTTGCCTTCCGCCGCAAGTTCTTCGGCGCAACGGCACTGTTCTATCTCTCGGTCGCGAGCCTCGTCGTGCCGTCGATCATCGTCTCACTCGGCATCGGCGTGCTGTTTTCCCAGCTCGGCTTCCAGCCGTCCTGGTACACCTCGGCTTTCGGAGCGCACCTCACCTGGTCATTACCCTTCGGCGTGCTGATCATGTTCGCCGTATTCAATCGCTTTTCGCCGGCTTACGAAGAAGCAGCACGCGATCTCGGTGCGACGTCCTGGCAGACCTTTCGCCATGTCGTGCTGCCGATGATCGCGCCGTCGCTGATCGGCGTCGGCTTGTTCGGCTTCTCGCTGTCCTATGACGAGTTCGCCCGCACGCTGATGACCTCGGGCACATACAACACGCTGCCGCTCGAGATCTACGGCATGACGACCAACGTCACCACGCCGGTGCTCTATGCTCTGGGCACGGTGACCACGGTCTTCTCCTTCCTCGTCATCCTCAGCATGCTCGGCCTCATCGTCTACCTCAACCGGGCGCGGGCGCGCGGATGAGCGGCATGACGCGCATTCTGGTCGTCAATCCCAACACGACCGCGAGCATGACCGAAACGATCGCGGATGCGGCCAACCGGGTGAAGAACGCCGCGACCGAGATCCGTGCCGTCACGTCCACGATGGGGCCGGTCTCGATCGAAGGCTATTATGACGAAGCCTTCGCTGTGCCGGGCCTTTTGGTGGAACTTGCGAAGGGCGAGCGGGACGGTGCAGATGCTGTTATCATCGCCTGTTTCGATGACACCGGGCTTGATGCCGCCCGCGCGCTCGCCGACATCCCAGTGATCGGCATCTGCGAGGCAGCGGTCTCGGCGGCCGCCTTCATCGCGCGCCGCTTCACGATCGTGACAACCATGGAACGCTCACGCCAGCCGCTTGAACATCTCGTTCACCGCTACGGCATGGCCGATCGCTGCAACGTCCGCGCCGCGGACATTCCCGTGCTGTCACTGGAAGACCCGAACTCCAATGCCAAAAAACGTCTGCGCGAAGAGATCGTGGCTGCGCTGGCAGCCGATCGGGCCGAAGCGATCGTGCTCGGCTGCGCCGGCATGGCTGATCTCGTCGATGAACTCCGAGCGGAATTCGGTGTACCCGTCATCGACGGTGTCGCTGCGGCCGTGAAACAGGCGGAGATGCTCGTGGCGCTCGGCCTCACCACCGCCAAGCGCGGGGCCTATGCAAGGCCTGTGTCAAAACTCTACATTGGCAAGCTCGAAGCCTTCGCACCCGATCTGCTGCTTGCCCGATGACCACGGAAATCCGACAGCTATCGCTCCCCGATGTGGCCGAACTGCTTGTCTGGGCCAAGGCCGAGGGTTGGAATCCAGGCATTGACGACGCCGCACCATTCCTTGCCGCCGACCCCTCAGGGTTTTTCGGCTGCTTCGTCGATGGCCGCATGGCCGCGGGCATTTCCGCTGTGACCTCTGGCCCGGATTTCGGCTTTGTCGGCCTCTATATCTCCCATCCGGACTTTCGTGGGCGAGGCTATGGCCGCCAGGTCTGGGATGCCGGCATGGTCCATCTCGGCAATCGGACTGTCGGCCTCGACGGGGTCCCGGCACAGCAGGAAAACTACCGCGGCATGGGCTTTGCGGCCGCCTACCGGACCTGGCGCTATTCGGGCCGCTTCCTGCCGTCGAATATCGACCCCTCTGTCTCGGCGATCGGCCCGGACCTGCTTCCTGCAATCGCGGCATTTGACCGGCGGCACTATCCCGGACCGCGACCGGAATTTTTTGCCTCCTGGCTCGACGGGTCGCGCACCGTACGCGCCATCATCCGAAACGGCGTCGTTACTGCCTACGGTGTGCTGAGGAAATGCCATGAAGGCTACAAGATCGGCCCGCTCTTTGCCGAGAGCGAGGATGATGCCAGTCGGATCTTCGTCGCCCTTTGTGCTCGGTCGAATGGTGAAATGGTAGCGATCGATGTTCCCGAGCCGGCCGCCGGCTTCTCTGCCTATCTTGACGATCTCGCTTTCGAGAAGGGCTTCGACACGATGCGCATGTATCGCGGCGCCGCGCCTGATATGCGATTGTCAGGTGTCTTCGGCGTCACGACCCTCGAACTTGGCTAGGCCGCTCATTGTATACAACGCGCCTATAAATGCACAAAAATTAGCCTGCAAACTCGATTTGCATACATCTTGAGCTATTTGTCGTGAGAAATTCGATGGCACGAGCGCGCGCCCCGACAATTTTCCTCATATATCCAATCCCTTACGTCTCGACCCGCGTGTGGCATGCAATTTGCGTTTCCTTTGACAGGGCGCATGACGCGCCGTTACACAGGGGAGCATGCCATGTCATCATTCGATCTTAGCCGCCGTTCTCTGCTCAAGGCCGGTGCGGCCGGCCTAGCTGCGTCCGCATTTCCCTTCGCAACCGCCCGCGCCCAGACAGCGGTGACGCTCGGCATCGTCTATGTCGGCCCGAAAGACGATTTCGGTTGGAACCAGGCTCATGCCGTCGCTGCCGAAGCGCTCAAGCAGGTGGCCGGCGTCACTGTGGTCGAGGAAGAGAACGTGCCCGAGACCGACGCCGTCGCAAAGTCGATGGAGTCGATGATCAATATTGATGGCGCGAACCTCATCCTCGCGACGTCCTTCGGCTATTACAAACCCTTCGTCCTCGAAATGGCGGCGAAGTATCCGGCTGTCGCCTTCCGCCATGCCGCGCCGCTGTGGAACAAGGATGCGGACCCGAAAAACGCCGGCTCCTACTTCCCGTATCTCAACCAGGCGCATTATGTGAACGGTGTCGCCGCGGGCCTCTCGGCCCCGGGCGGCAAGATCGGCTTCGTGGCCGCAAAGCCAATCCCGTCGGTTCTCTCCAACATTAACTCGGTTCTGCTCGGCGCCAAAAGCGTTAACCCGAACGCCACCGTCCGCGTGATCTTCACCGGCGAGTGGTCGATGCCGGTTCGCGAGGCCGAAGCCACCAACGCGCTGGTCGATGCAGGCTGCGAGGTCATCACCTGCCACGTCGACAGCCCGAAGGTCGTCATCGAGACCGCGGAGGGCCGCGGCGTCAAGACCTGCGGTCACAATGCCTCGCAGGCGTCGCTCGCGCCCAAGGGCTTCATAACCGGTGCCGAATACAAGTGGGAGACGATCTACAAGTCCTACGCGGCCGACATCGCGGCCGGCAAGGAACTGCCGAACTTCCTCGTCGGCGGCTTCGACAAGGACATGCTGCAGTCGACGGCTTACGGCGCTGGTGCGACCGAGGAAGCCAAGAAGGCAGCCGATGCTGCCATCGCGGCGTTGGTGAAGGGCGAGCCGATCTACAAGGGCACGCTCAAGGACAATACCGGCAAGGTCGTGGTCGACAAGACCTACGACAATTACGACCCCTATCTCGATGGCATGGGCTGGCTGCTCGAGGGCGTGCAGGGTTCGATTACCTGATCGGCTTGAAGTTGGGGCTCTGCCCCTCACCCTGGCCCTCTCCCCGCTCGCGGGGAGAGGGGACGCTAGAGGCACCGGCGGTGCCACATCTCCCTGCTTCCCGTCAGAACGGGGAGAAGGTGCCGGCAGGCGGATGAGGGGCAATCCTCCATAACCCGCTAATGGCAGACAAGAGTCGGGCGATCAGGAGACATCAATGACGATGACCATAGATGCATCCGCGGCAGGTGCCGTGAAACGGGCCCCATCCGTGGCGGGCATGAAGTTCGCCGAAGCGATCATCATACCTGTCGCTGCCCTGATCGTTTCGGCACTGATCTTCTCGATCTTCCTGATCCTGCTCGGCAAATCCCCGCTGACCTTCTTCGGCCTGATCTGGACGGGCGGCTTCGGCTCAAGCTTCTCCTTCCAGAACACGTTACAGCGTGCTGCACCCTTGATCCTCACCGGTCTCGCCTTCGCCATCCCCGCCCGCATCGGCCTGACCATGATCGGGGGCGAAGGCGCCCTGGTCCTCGGCGGCTTCGCCTCGGCTGCGATCGCCATACCGCTGGTCTCGAACGGCATCACGCCCTGGCTGACGCTACCTGTTATGGCGATCTTTGGTATGCTGGCCGGCAGCTTCTGGCTGGGTCTCACCGGCTGGCTCCGCCACTATCGCGGCGTGAACGAAACGATCGCCTCGCTGCTCTTGTCCTATATCGCCATCGCCATCATGAACTTCTTCGTCGAGGGCGCGCTGCGCGATCCATCCTCGGCCAACAAGCCCTCGACCCTGCCGATCGGCGAGGCCTACAAAATCGGCTCGATGCCGGGCACCGCAGTGCATTGGGGCCTCGCAGCCGGCATTGTCCTGGCGATCGGCCTGCATTTCCTGATGACCCGTACGACCTTCGGCTTTGCGGCGCGGATGACCGGCGGGAACCCGCGCGCCGCGCAGGCGCAAGGGCTTCCCGTCGGTTTCCTGCTCGTTACCTCCTGCGCCATTGCCGGCGCGTGCGCTGGCCTCGCCGGCTTTTTCGAAGTCGCGGCGATCCATGGCCAGGCCAACGCCTCGCTGGTGGCCGGCTACGGCTTCACCGGCATTCTCGTCGCCTTCCTCGCGCGGCAGGTCCCGCTGGCCGTGATCCCGGTCGCCATCCTGTTCGGCGCGCTGGCCGCGGCCGGCGGCATCATCCAGCGGCGCATGGGCCTGCCTGACGCGACCGTGCTGGTGCTGCAGGGCCTGATCTTCGTCGTGCTGCTGACCTCGGACACGCTCTATGGCCGCATACCCTTCCTCCAGCCGAAAGCCGGGAGCACACGCTGATGGACGATTCACTTCTCATCACCGCGCTGATCGCCATGCTCGGCGGCGCCATCCGGGTGTCGACGCCCTTCATGTTCGTGGCGCTCGGCGAGTGCCTCACGGAGAAATCCGGCCGGGTCAATCTCGGTCTCGAGGGATCGCTGGTGCTCGGCGCGATGGTCGCCTATGCCGGCTCCTACCAGACCGGAAATCCGTGGTTCGGTGTGTTCTTCGCCGGCCTGGCAGGTATGCTGCTCGGTGCCATCCACGGCTATATCTGCAAGCTGCCCAAGGTCAACGACATGGCGATCGGCATCGCCATCATGAGTTTTGGGACCGGCCTCGCCTTCTTCTTCGGCAAGCCCTACATCCAACCGACCGCGCCGCGTCTCGAAGCCATCCCGCTCGGCGGCTGGACCGGCGATCCGCGGCTGGCGCAGGCGCTTGAAGTCAATCCGCTATTCTTTGTCGGCATTGCGCTCGGCGTCTTCCTGTGGTGGGCGCTCAAGAACACCAAATGGGGACTGATCGTCCGCATGACCGGTGACAGCGCGCCGGCGGCAAAGGCGATGGGTGTTTCGGTCGACCTCGTCCGCTTCACCGCCACGTCGATCGGCGGCTTCATGGCCGGCATCGGTGGCGCCTTCCTGTCGCTCTACTATCCCGGTTCGTGGAACCAGGGCCTGTCCTCCGGCCAGGGCCTGATGGCGGTGGCGCTGGTGATCTTCGCGCGCTGGGGACCGCTGCGCTGCCTGCTTGCGGCCCTGCTCTTCGGCGCGGCCGGCGCGTTGGGACCCGCGCTGCAGTCGATCGGCATTTCCCAGGGCTACTATTTCTTCAACGCCGCGCCCTACATCCTGACGCTTTTCATCATGATCGCCTCGGCCCAGTCGAAATCGGCTGCCCGCGAAGTGCCCGGCGAACTCTCGATCAATAAGTGAGGTCAAGCTCATGCCATCCATGGACGAACGTATCGACGCGGCAGTCATCAAGGGCGGTGTAACGCTCGCCGCCGACCCCTATCCCTGGCCCTTCGACGGCGACTGGGGTCCGCACAACACCGCGCTTGTCGTGATCGACATGCAGACCGATTTCTGTGCGCCGGGCGGCTATGTCGACTCGATGGGCTACGACATCTCGCTGACTCGCGCGCCGATCGTGCCGATCCAGAATGTGCTGAAGGCGATGCGGGCCAAGGGCTATTTCATCATCCATACCCGCGAGGGCCACAAGCCCGACCTCTCGGATCTGCCGGCCAACAAACGTTGGCGCTCGCAGCGCATCGGCGCCGGCATCGGCGACCAGGGGCCGTGCGGGCGCATCCTGGTGCGCGGTGAGCCGGGCTGGGAGATCATTCCGGAACTGCAGCCAGCACCTGGCGAGGCGATCATCGACAAGCCTGGCAAGGGTACCTTTCTTGCCACCGATTTCCAGCTCGTTCTGTCTATGAAGAACATCCGCAACATCGTCTTCACCGGCGTCACCACGGATGTCTGCGTCCACACCACGATGCGGGACGCCAATGACCGCGGCTATGAATGCCTGCTGCTCGAAGACTGTTGCGCGGCGACCAAGGTCGAGAACCATCTCGCCGCCGTCGATATGATCAAGATGCAGGGCGGCGTCTTCGGTGCGGTTTCCAATTCGGCCGATTTCATCGCCGCATTGCCGGAGGGCAAGTCATGATCGAGAAGCCGAAGCGCGCGCCGTCGCTCGAAGCGATCGGCATGACCAAGACTTTCGGGCATTTCACCGCGCTGGGCGAGGTGTCGCTGCGCGTCGAGGCCGGCTCGTTCCATGCGCTGCTCGGCGAGAACGGCGCGGGCAAGTCCACCCTCGTCAAATGCATCATGGGCTTCTATTCCGCCGACAAGGGCCAGGTGCTGCTCGACGGCCAGGAAGTGGTGGTCAAGTCGCCCAAGGATGCGCTCGCCAGCGGCATCGGCATGGTCTACCAGCATTTCACGCTGGTGCCCTGCCTGACGGCGGCGGAAAATCTCGTCATCTCCCGCGCGGACGTGCCCACCGTCATCGACTGGGCCAAGGAACGCAAGGCACTCGACGCCTTCATGGAGGGGATGCCCTTTCGCGTGCCGCTCGACACCCAGGTGTCGCAGCTCTCGGCCGGCGAGAAGCAGAAGCTCGAAATCCTCAAGCTGCTCTATCTCGACCAGCGCTTCATGATCCTCGACGAGCCGACCTCGGTGCTGACGCCGGGCGAGGCCGACGAGATGCTGGGCCTGCTGCGCGGCATGACCGAGCGCGGCGAGATCACCGTGCTGATGATCTCCCACAAGTTCCGCGAGGTGAAGACCTTTTGCGACCGCTTCACCGTGCTCCGGCGCGGCCGGCTGACCGGTGATGGTGATGCCAAGACTGTCAGCGTCGAGGACATGAGCCGGATGATGATCGGCGACACCGAGGTCAAGGAACGCGCGGTGCGGGCTGCCATCACTGACAAGAAGGACGTGCTCGATCTCGCCGGCCTGTTCGCCGAGGACGAGATTGGCTTGCCTGCGATCCATGCCATCAATCTCAAGGTCAAGTCCGGGGAAATCGTCGGCATTGCCGGGGTCTCCGGCAACGGGCAGTCGGCACTGGTCGAGACCCTGTCCGGCCAGCGTCAGTTGTCGCAGGGCCAGATCTTCGTGAATGGCCAGGATTTCACCCCGACGCGGGGCAATTTCGCCCGCTTCAAGGTGTTCGGACTGCAGGAGGAACCTCTCAAGAATGCGGCGGTGCCGCGGATGAGCGTGGCCGAGAACATCGCATTCCGCACCTACGACAAGCCGCCCATCGCAAGCTTCGGCTGGTGGATGCGGCCGGGGCCGCTCAAGAAGAAGGCCGAGGAACTGATCGCCCGCTACAACGTCAAGACCACGTCGCCGGATTCGCCGATCGAATCGCTGTCGGGCGGCAATGTCCAGCGCGCGATCCTCGCCCGTGAACTGTCTGGAGACGTCGATGTGCTGATCGTCGCCAATCCCTGCTTCGGGCTGGACTTCGCCTCGGTCGCCGACATTCGCTCGCAGATCATGGAGGCGCGCAACCGCGGCGCGGCGGTGCTGCTGGTGTCGGAGGATCTCGACGAAATCCTCGAACTCGCCGACCGGGTGGCTGTCATGTCCGGTGGCACGATCAGCTATGTGTCGCGGATCGAGGACACGGACCGGAATACGATCGGCCAGCATATGGCGGGGCATTGAGATGGCTTCGAGTTCGTGGCCTCACCCCCCTCTGTCCTGCCGGACATCTCCCCCTCAAGGGGGGAGATCGGCAAGGTGCACTCGTCCTGCTGCAAGCGGGCGACGGTTGCTGAGTATGCGACGGGCAGTTGAGGCGAGGCGGCATTCCATCGAATCTCCCCCCTTGAGGGGGAGATGTCCGGTAGGACAGAGGGGGGTATCCCAGTCCGACATGCTTCGCGAAAGGGCAGCATCATGATCGACATCCCCGCACGACCCTATCCCTATCCGCTCGACCCGAAGCACACCGCGCTCGTCGTCATCGACATGCAGCGCGACTTCATCGAAAAGGGCGGTTTCGGCGACAGTCTCGGCAACGATGTGGGTCGGCTTGAGGCCATCATCCCGACGGTGGCGGGCCTCATCGCCCTCTTCCGCCGAGAAGGCTGGCTCGTGATCCACACCCGCGAGGCGCACAAGACCGATTTGTCCGATTGCCCGCCGTCGAAAATCCGGCGCGGAAATCCCTCGCTCAAGATCGGCGAAGAAGGTGCCATGGGCCGCCTGCTGGTCCGCGGCGAACCAGGCAACCAGATCGTCGACAGCCTGGCGCCCATCGACGGTGAGATCGTCATCGACAAGCCCGGTAAGGGCATGTTCTGGGACACACGGCTCCAGGAGATGCTGAAGGAGCGCGGCATCACCCATCTCGCCTTTGCCGGTGTCACGACGGAAGTCTGCGTCCAGACCTCGATGCGCGAGGCCAATGACCGTGGCTATGAATGCCTGCTGGTCGAGGATGCAACCGAAAGCTATTTCCCGGAATTCAAGGCGTCGGCGATCGAGATGATCGTCGCGCAGGGTGGTATCGTTGGCTGGGTCGCGCCGCTTGCAGCCCTTGAAGAAGCAGTATCGGAGGCGAAGGCAAATGTCTGAGCAGGGGCGTTGGGCGGGGCGCAACACCGCCAAGGACGTCGTCCGCAACCGGATCTGGCACCGTCTGGAGGAGACCCAGGTTGCTGTTGGTCCGGCCTGGAGCATGATCCCCAATTTCGTCGGCGCCGACATGGCCGCCTGGCGGCTGGCGCAAACGCCGGAATGGAAGGCGGCGAAGACAATCAAGACCAATCCCGATGCGCCGCAAATCCCGATCCGTCTCCGGGCGCTTTACGAAGGCAAGATCGTCTACGCCCCCGTTCCCTATCTGACCAAGGATTTTCCCTATCTCCGGATCGACCCGAAGAAGATGGTCGAGAAGGGCATTTCCTTCGAGCTCGCGGCGACATCGCAGGGCTTCGTCGAGCATGGCGAGCGCATCGGTTTCGAGCAGGTCAAACGGCTCGATTTCTGTGTCGTCGGATCGGTGGCAGTGAGTCGTGCAGGCGGACGGACCGGCAAGGGCGCGGGTTTTGCCGATCTCGAAACCGCCATCTTCCGCGAGCTCGGCACGATCTCCGATACGACACCCGTCGTGACCACGGTTCATTCCTGTCAGCTCGTCGAGGACGCGGATGTCGTGATCGAAGCCCATGACTCCCCGCTCGACATGGTCGCGACGGAAAAGGAACTCATCCGCACTGATAATCGCGAGCGCCGCCCGCCCGGCGTCGATTGGGACCGCGTCCGGCCGGACCAGTTCGAGAGCATTCCCTTCCTCGCAGCCCTGCGCGAACGCATGGTCGAGCGCAGGAAGGCATCGTGATGGTGATCAACGATCCCGCAACCCTTGCCGAAGTTGAGGCAATCTTCGCGGCTTACGAGGCCGCGCTTCTCAGGAACGACAACGAGACACTGGCCCGCATGTTTCTCGATCGTCCCGAAACAGTGCGCTACGGGCTGAACGACGTCCAGCACGGTCATACCGAGATTCTCGCCTTCCGCGCGAGCCAGCAACCCTTCGATCGTAAGCTTGACCGCACCGTCATCACCAGTTACGGCACCGAATGTGCGACGGCCCAGACGATGTTCCTGCGTGACGACACGCCGGGCAAGATCGGCCGGCAGACGCAGGTCTGGGTGAAGACGGAAACGGGGTGGAAGGTCGCGGCTGCCCATGTAAGCATGATGGACGCCTGACCCTCGCGGCCGGGCAGATTGACGGACGGGCCAGTGCTCAAGAAGCTACCGCGTACATCCGCGGAGGAAATCAGGCGGCAGCTTGCCGAACGCATCATCGGCGGAGAACTTGCGCCGGGATCCGTGCTCGACGAGTCCCAACTCGCCGGCGAATTCTCGGTATCCCGCACTCCTATTCGAGAAGCGCTCAAGCAACTCTCCACCAGCGGGCTGGTTGAACAGAAACCCCACAGCCGCACCATCGTCGCCAAGCCCGACAGCGCAGCCCTGACTGGCATGTTCGAACTGATGGCACATCTCGAGGCGCTTTGTGCCGAACTCAGCGCCGAGCGAATGACGGTGGCCGAGCGCCACGCACTGGACGACCTGCATGCCGAAATGTCCGGCATCGTCTCAGCCGGCGACCGCCTGACCTATATCCGCTATAACGAACTGTTTCACAACGCGATCTATCAGGGCTCTCACAACAACTATCTCGAGGATGTAACCCGCCAGACGCGCCAACGCCTGCAGCCCTTCCGGCGCGCGCAATTCTCCAATCTGGGCCGCCTCACCCGTTCACATTCCGAGCATGGACAGGTGGTGGAAGCGATCCTGCGCGGCAGCCGCAGCGAGGCGGGCGACTTCATGCGCGCTCATATCACGCTGGTCGAAGATGCCTGGAACGACTTCGCCGGGACGTGATCAGTTGGCCGAAAGATAGGCGCGCCAGCCGCCGAATTCGCTGATGTCCCGTGCGTCCGCCGTCGCGATAGCCTCGACAAGGAAACCCTTGGCTTGCGACCCGTCGGAGAACTCCAGCGTCCCGATCCCTAGCGGGCCAGGAATCTTGGCCACGAACTTGCCGAATGCCGCCGGCTCCAGCGCCCAGATTTCCGTCTTGATCGCGCTGCCCGCACCCTTTTCCGTGCGCAGCAGACCGGGCTTCGGCGGCACCGTGCCATTGAGCGCGAAGAGCCTGTAGTCCGCCGATGTCGTGGCCTCACGCAGGAAGGTGGCTCCGAGTTCCGTAAGCTCGCGATTGAGCGGCAGGCCGGTCAGATGCGCGCCTACGACAGCGATTTCGATCCTGTCGACCGTCACGGCCTCCGAGCGAGCCGCCTCTTTCCCTTCGACGGCCGCAGCGATGCTCGCGACGAAGCCGTCCCGACCGGCCGGCGCGATAAAGGTCACGCTCGAAGGAAGCCCGTCGGATCGTACTCCTGACGGCACCGATATGGCGCAGAGATCGAGCAGGTTGACGAAATTTGTGTAGCTGCCGAGGTTAGAATTGTACTTCACCGGCTCCGCGGCGAGATCCTCCACAGTGTAGAAGCGAGGAATGGTGGGGACAGCGAGGCAATCGACTGTCGCCAGCAACGGCTCCGCTTTCCGCCTAAGCTCTGCGAGCTTGTAATAGGCCTCGAAGGCCGCCACGGCACTCAGCTTGCCGCCCGGTTCGATGATGGATCGTGTTACCGGAAGCATTTCCTCCGGTCGCGTTTCGAGCAGTGATTTGGTCGCGGAATAACGCTCCGCCACCCACGGCCCCTCATAGAGCAGGCGGGCGACGGCATGAAAGATCTCAAAGTCCATCTCGACGATGTCTGCACCGAGCGCGCTTATCGTCTCCAGATCGGCGGCATATGCCGCTTCGGCCACCTCATCACCGAAGAAGAGCCGCTGATCGACCCGGGGCACGCCGATGCGAAGACCCTTTGGCATCGAGCCGAGTGCCGGTACCGGCAACTTGCGCGAATAGGCGTCCGCCTCGTCATAGCCGGCCGCAACGGATGTGACGAGCGCAGCAAGCTCCACGTCACGGGTAAAGACGGAGATTGTGTCGAGTGTCCGGCAGGCCGGCAGCATTCCCGTCGACGAAAGCAATCCGAGCGACGGCTTGAGGCCGACAATCCCGTTCATGCCTGCGGGAATGCGGCCGGAGCCTGCCGTGTCCGTCCCGAGCGAGAAATCGACGATACCTGCGGCAACAGCCACGGCCGATCCGGAACTCGAACCGCCAGGGATGAGATCCGCCCGCAGCACGTTTCGCGGTACGCCATAGGGTGAGCGGACACCCACCAGGCCCGTCGCAAACTGGTCCAGATTGGTCTTCCCGATGACGATCGCACCTGCCGCCTCGAGCCTTTCGACAACGAATGCCGAGCGATCGGGGATGTAAGCAAAAGATGGACAGGCAGCCGTTGTCGGCAGACCTGCCACGTCGATATTGTCCTTCACGGCGCAAAGCAGGCCATAGAGCGGCTTGCCCGATGGGCCTATGCCCTCGATTCTCGCAACATCCCTGGCGAGCTCTTCGCGGGATTTCAGCGATATGAACATCGCTCCATCGCCCCTCGCCTCCAGCAGTTCCAGCTTTTCTTCGACCTTTTGAAGAAGCTCCCACACGCAAATGCCTCCGTTCATCCGTCGGCATTCATTGCATACAACAGCTTCCTTGAATACCAAAAAATAATCACAATTTCATAATGATCAAAATTTATGCAATTGAATGGTCGGCGTTGCGCTGTTTGTCATTTCTGCGTGCAGAAGTGCAGACGCAAGCATCGCGAATGCTCCCTGTTGCATGGTGATTCCCTTATGATCGGGGAGTTCATTATGATCGCGGGCTTTATCGGGCGATGGTCGCAGGCGCATCAGGAGCAGCTTCAGTTGTGCGAGAAAATCGATCAATTGGCTGAGAGGCTGCCGCTTCACGACGTCGAAGCCGCAAGTCTCCTCGCTGGTCACCTGACAGCTGTTCTCGATCGCGTTCACGCCTTTGAAGAGCGGGACCTGTTCTCGCTATTGGAGACAATGTCGCCACAAATGCGGCCGTTGCTCAACACGTTTCGAAAACACCATTCCAGGGATCGCGCCAAGGCGGGCGCCATTGCCGTGGTGCTCGCGGCACCGTCGGTCTCGACTGCCGACGATCTCCAGGATCTGAAACTCCGACTGGAATCTTTCGCCGAGTCGCTTCGCCGGCACATCCAGTTCGAGGAAGCCATCGCGATGGCACTCTTCGCCTCCAAACGGATCGATGAAAAGCGCGCGGTGCAATGAGCAGGACCGGGCCAATTTCTCGGCCCGGCTTCATTGAACGATCAGACACGCGGCGGCGTGCCCGTCTGTGTCTCCGGCTTGTCGTAGAGATATGACCGCACACGAGTCCCGCTCAGATCGGTATCGCGCCTGCCGATCATCTCTTCCGCACGGCGAGCGCGACGCTCTGTCTCGAACGCATCTTCCGACGTGCTCGCAGCTTGTGCGATCACAGGATCGGCGACAGAACGATTGCGGTCAAAGCCGGGATTGGACGGCGCCCAGCCTTCGGCACGCCAGCTATCCGACCACTCGTCGACATCAACAGTGCCCTCGTCGTCGAGAATATCAACGGCGGTTTCATGCTGAGCGTCGCTGACGCTCACAGTCACGAGGTAGCCGCCGCGCCGGAGACCCTCTGCATAGACTTCGCGATCATCGGCCGGAAAGAAGAAGTCGCCCAGGGCTTCCCAGAAACCCTTGCCGTTGTCGACATCGGCGGCAGCAACGCTGTCGGACTCGCGGCCGGGCACGAGGCGAATATCGCCCTCCGCGATACCGGCGGACGCCAGCTTGCGGGTCGCCTCTTCGGCATCAGACTTGTCGCGGAAAAACGCGGTGACGGTGTGATTGGTTACAGTATCCATTGCGGGACTCCTCCTTAAACCTGGAATGGCCGAACTGAGCGTCCAGGGCTCCAGAAACGGAGAAGCCGGGTGTTCGTTCCACGAGGTTCATCACGGATTGGCGGTTGCACCAGCTGGCTGAGAAACTGAACGATCTGGGGGCGGGTTTAAGCCGAACCTGCGGGCGATACGATCCTGCGTTCGACCGCGACGACGGCGCCGAAAAGCGCAATCGACATGGCAGACGAAAGCACGATGGCGGCATAGAGCCGATCGGATTGGTAATTGAACGTCGCCTGGATGATGAGCGCCCCCAATCCGCGTTCCGATCCGATCCATTCCCCGACAATGGCGCCGATCACAGCGGTGGCGGAGGCAATGCGCAGTGATGAGAACAGCATCGGCAGCGAACGCGGCAGCCTGAGCTTCCAGAATATTTCGCTCTTCGATGCAGAAAGGATACGAAACAGCTCCTGCTCGTTCGCAGAGGCCGCTTCCAGCCCGCGGATCATGTTGACCAGCGTCGGGAAGAAGCAGATCACCGAGGCGATGACGATCTTCGGTGTCATGCCCAGTCCGAAGATGAGGATGATGATCGGCGAGAGTGCCAGGACCGGGATCGTGTTGAGGAAGAGCACGACCGGAAAATACATGCCGCGCACCGTCCGCATGTGGACGAAGACGATCGCCAGCAGGATCGCCGCGAGGTTACCGCAGAGGAAGCCAAGCACGCTTTCGACAACCGTCGGCCAGAGATTGCTGGCGAGCAGCGGCCATTGCTTCTGGAACACCAGCGCGATTGTGCTTGGCGGCGGCAGGATATAGGCTGGTACGCCGGCGAGCGGCAAGAGGAACTGCCAAGCAAGCAGCACCGAGGCAACGCCGAGGATCGGCAGCATGGCCTCGCTCTGCATGAGCTTCCGCATCTCGGCCACTGTCATGCGCCCGTCTCCAGTGCCTGCCGCAGCTCGGCCATCATGGCGACGAAAGCCGGGTCTTCGCGCCTGTTGCCATGGGCCTTCAGCGTGCGCAGGTCCCGGTCGGCCACGACCCGGCCCGGATTGGCGGCGAGCACCAGCACCCGCTCGCCCAGGTAGACGGCTTCCATGATCGAATGGGTAACGAACAGGATGGTGGCGCCGGTCCGGCGCCAGATGTTGAGGAGCTCGTCGTTCAGCCTGTCACGGGTGATCTCGTCGAGCGCACCGAAGGGCTCGTCCATCAGCAGCAGCCTGGGAGCACCATTGAGGGCGCGGGCGATGGCCGCGCGCTGCCGCTGGCCGCCCGACAGTTGCGCGGGATATCGGTCCGCCAGGGTGCTGAGCCCCATCAGGTCGAGCAGTTCGCCGCTGCGGTCCTCGATCGTCCGTGTCAGCCGGTGCCGGCCGACTTCGAGCGGCAGCCGCACGTTTTCGCGCACCGTGCGCCACGGCAGAAGCGTTGAGTCCTGGAAGACGAAGCCGACATCGCGCCGGCCGCGCGATTCGGCCGGCGTCGAGCCAAGCACCGATATGCCGCCTCCAATCGGATCGAGCAGATCAGCGACGACCCGGAGAAAGGTCGACTTTCCGCATCCCGACGGGCCAAGGATAGAAAGGAAGCCGCCGGTTTCGACCGTAAGGTCGAGACCGGCAAGCACTGTCATGCTGGCGGCACCGAGGCGGTAACCAATATCGAGTCCGTCAGCTTGTATCGCAGCGGGCATTCCGGGTCTTTCACGATGTCATCACGTTGTCTGCGGTCGTCGCCCATTAGCTTCCCGGCGCATCGAGCTTCGGCCGCTCGGCCGCCGTCATTTCGAGGATCTTCGTCGTATAGACATCCTCGGCCTTCGGCCGGCCGTTCGGATATTGCCCGATCTTGTCATAGAGCGCGATCTGCTCTTCGAGCGAGGCCGGATCGAACGTGCCCCAGCCATCCTTGGCCGTGGCTGCGTCGAAGCTGAGCTTGAGGACGAGATCGATCGTCTTCTGCTCCCAGCCGAGATCGAGTTGCGGATAGGCTGTGACCAGCGTTTCCACCGCCTTGGTCGGATTGGCGTGCACCCACCCCCAGCCCTTGGCGACCGCACCGACAAATTTCGCCAGCGTCTCGGCGTTTTCCTCGACCGCTGTGTCCGTTGCGAAATAGACGTCGGCATAGGATGCCAGTCCGAGATCGCTGACGAGAAGGTCGATACGGTCGTCGCCGACCACGCTCAGCGCCTGGGTGTTGGTGATCCATCCGCCGATCGCGTCAACCTCGCCACTGAGCAGCGGGCCCTTGTCGAAGCCGACATTGACGACCTCGAAATCGCTCATCGGAATGTTGTTCTTCGTCGCGATGGCCTCGATGACGAAACGCGCCGTCGGCTGGATGCCGATTTTCTTGCCCTTGAGGTCGGCGATGGCCCGGATCGGCTTGCCTGGCTTGGAGGTCAGGGCATAGGGGCCAGTGCGGAAGCCGCAAGCCAGGATCTTGACCGGAATGCCGCTGGCGCGCGCATTGAAGAGCTGCGGCGTTTCCGAGAACTGCCCGAGCTGGGCGCTTCCGGAAATGACCGGCGGCACGGTGGCGCTGTTCGGACCGCCAGGGCTGAACTCGACCTCGAGGCCGGCCTCCTTGAAATAGCCGTTCGTCGCTGCGGCAACGTCGCCGATCTGTCCGTTCGACATCAGCCAGTCATACTGGATGACGACCTTGCCGGCGGCGCGCGCTTCGCTGGGCATGATCAGCTGGATGCCCGGCGCGAAGGCCGCAACGGTTGCTCCGGCCTTGAGAAATGCGCGCCGGCTGATGGTGTGATTGAGATTGGTCATGCTGCGTCTCCTGTTCCCCTTTTTGTGACGTGAGATGCGACAATGCCCGGAGGTGGTCAGGTCTCCACGTGATAGGAGCCCGGGCCGCCTTCGAGCCAGGCATAGAGTTCCCAGAGCGTGCCGTCCGGGTCGTAGAAATAGGCGCAGCGCGCGTTCCACACGTAGTCGTCCGGCGGTGCATAGAAGCTCACGCCGTTGGCGACGAGATCGCGGTAATGCTTGTCGACCAGCGCCGGCGTCTCGACCTCCACCGCGACGCAAGCCTTGTGCGCCAGCTTCGGCGCCTTGAGATCAGATACACCGGTATGGGCGTGGATATGGTCGATTTCCCAGGCTGCGAGCGTGATGCCGTTGGCCTGGAAATCCGCGAAACCCTCTGCCCGCCGGCGTAGCGAGAAGCCGAGCTTTCCGACATAGAAATCGACCGTGGCGGCGACGTCTTCGACCAGCAGGCAGATATCCGTAATGCGCGTCGTGCTGGCGAAGCTCATGGCCGTTCCTTCGTAAGAAATGTTCCGAGCGTGGGTTGCGCCCATGCCTGGCCGGGCAGCATCACGCCGACGCGTTCGGCAGCGCCGATGATATGCCGCCGCATGGCCGCGCCCGCCTCCGCAGGATCGCCGGCTGCCAGCGCATCATAGATCGCGACATGTTCCGGCACATTGATGGCGACGAGGTCGTGCAGCGGATTGGTCAGCCGCGCATATTCTATCGAGCCGCGGATCCGTTCGCCGATGAAGGTGATGAACGTGAAGAAGAAGCCGTTGCCGGTGGCGCGTGCGATCTCGCGATGGAATTCGAGGTCGGCATCGATGCTGCCTTCCTCCCATCTCTCTTCACCGCCCATGCGGTCGACTGCCGACTTTATCTTTCTGAGGCTCTCGGTATCGCCGCGCACGGCCGCGAGCGAGGCGGCCTCCGTTTCCAGCACGCAGCGCAGCTCGAACAGCCGCTCCATATTCTCGCCATCCTGCAGCGTCGCGGCATCGATGCGGACGACCTGGCGCTTTTCCGGCTCGAGGATGAAGGTGCCGATCCCCTGGCGCGTCTCGACGACACCGTCTGCCCTGAGCTTGGCAACAGCCTCGCGCAGCACGTTGCGGCTCACGCCGAACCGATCTGCAAGCTGCTGCTCCGTCGGCAGCTTTTCACCGGGGACCATCCGGCCGGATTCAATGTCGGCGAAAAGCATCGACACGACCTTGTCCGGCAACTGCTCCCGGGTGCTGAGTATTCCCTTCTTCACGATCTCGTCCTATCGCCTGATGGAGTGATACTATCATCCTACAACTGCATTGCAACAGGATTTTGACCCATGCTGACGCGGTGCGCCGGAGTGACCAAACTGGAGGCTGAACTGGCTGTGCGGTGTCAAAGCCAGGTCATGACTGGCTCCAGATGTGGAATTCCTCGACGATCCATTCGCGGAAGTCCCGCACCTTCTTTATGTTTCGCCGGGTTTCCGGATAGACCAGCCAGTAGGAATGCCCGTCATTTCCGACGATATCGAACGGCTGGTAGAGCCGACCTAAAGTGATGTCGTCCCGATAGAAGGCGGGTGTCAGCATCGCCACGCCTTGTCCTGCCATCGCCGCCTGGGCGCCGAAGAACTGTACGCCGAGTTCGGTTGCCGGTCTCTCCGCGAGGCTTGCATTCTCTACCCCCGCAGCGTCGAACCACAACCGCCACCAGGGATCCTCGGTATCCAGGATAGGCAGCTTGAGGAGATCGGCGGGCTCATGAAGTCCGCCGACTTTTTCTGCCAAAGCCGGGCTTAGCATCGGTGTGAAGTCGACTGGCATCAGCCTGTGGCAATCCAGGCCCGGCCAGTCTCCGCGTCCGCCGCGGATTGCGACATCCACCAGGTCCCGGCTGAAGTCGACCAATGTCTCCCGGCTCGTCAGTCGCACCGCCAGACGCGGATGCCTGAGCTGAAACGTCCCTAGATGACGGGCTAGCCATTGCGACGCGAAGGTGGGCGTTGAATCGATCACAAGCGCCGTGTCCGGCGCATTCTCGACCTCGGCCAGCGCATCTCGCAGAATGTTGAAGGCTTGGGTGGCTTTGACAGACAACCGCTCCCCTGTCTCAGTCAAGCGAACGTAGCGGGGTCTTCGAACAAAGAGCGGCGTGCCGATCAGCTCCTCGAGCAGCTTGATCTGGTAGCTCACGGCGGTCTGCCCGATGCCGAGTTCCTCACCGGCCTGGGTAAAACTGCCGAGCCGAGCCGCGGCTTCGAACACCCGCAGCGCGTTCACGGGAAATCGGTTCAAGACGCTCATGGATCAGTCCAGTTCATGCATAGGCCGGGAATTTGAATTGGTACGAATTTCAGCCTCCGGGCATATTAGCGCTAGATAGGAATATGAACAGGTGCAATATGAGCCATGCCGAGATCAGCCAGGACACGGGTCAGACTTCGAGAATCGCTGGATTTCTCAGGTTCTTGAGAGGCATCACCTCGACGAACACACATCGCAACAGGCTGGACGTAAACGCGATGCCTGACGCTCTGATGGACGATATCGGTCTTTCCCCTGATGATCGCGTCTCCGACCTACGAGACATCAATTTGATGAATGCCAGCATCCGCTCGGGGATGATCCTTCCGCGCCCCTGCTGACTCATTTCTCGACGGCGCAAAATCTCGGATCGGTCGCCACGGAGGGGCGCGTTCGTCGGTGAAGTAGGCCGCCCCTCGCGACAGGTCATAGCTCTCCCAGCAGCGTCCTCGTCAATGGATGGTCGGGATCGGCGAGGCCGTCGATGATGTTGAAGTGATGCTGATCGGGCTCGACCACGGCACACGTGGTCGCACCAAGGCCTGTCCAGACATTGGCGAGAAGCGCGCTCTGGCGCAGGAACTCGGCGCGCTCGGCACCGCCCGCCCAGCAGGTGATGCGCGCGCCGTCAATCGGCCTGAGCAGCGCAGGGCTTTCGGCCAGCGCTTCGGTCTCGTCGATGCGGAGCATTTCGTTCATGCCGGTGTTCATCAGCGGGCGGAGGTCATGTAGACCGGAAATCGATAGGACATTGCTAATCCGCACGCTGACCGAGAGTGGGAGCGGCGTAGTCGCACAAAGCATCCGGCTAACCAGATGGCCGCCGGCGGAATGGCCGGTCAGCATGATCGAGCCTTCGACCAACTCGGCCGTCTTGGCGATGGCCGCGCCGATCTCGGCGACAATCTGGCTGAGGCGCACTTCGGGGCAGAGCGTGTAGGAGGGCATTGCCACCGCATAACCACGCGCAACCGCACCACCGGCGAGATGGGACCAATAGCTGTTGTCGAGCGCCATCCAGTAGCCGCCGTGAACGAAGACCACGAGGCCTTTCGGCATGCCTTCAGGCAGGAAGAGATCGAGCCGGTTGCGAGGTCGGGCGCCATAGGCGATGCCGAGCTTAGCCCGGCCAATGCCAGAAAGCCTATTCCGGAAATCCTCGGCCGGCGCTACCCAGGCAGCCGGCCAGCGGTCGCCTCCGGGAATATTGGCACCATTGGAATAGGCGTCGTCCCAGTTGGTGATTTTGCACGATAGCACCTGATGTCCTCCCAAACTGCGCGATCAAGCATCCGCGTCAGGAGCCCGTCAGGTGACGGCTGCCCGCACCGAAAATCGCTGCTCCCGCCAAGCGCCGCTGCGCAGAACGTCCTCCAGAATCTCGACCGCCCGCCAGACATCGCCAAAGCTCGTGTAGAGCGGCGTGAAGCCGAAGCGGATGGTGGCCGGCGCGCGGAAGTCACCGATCACACCGCGTTCGATCAAGGCCTGCATGATGGGATAGGCATTGTCGTGCTCAAATGATACCTGGCTGCCGCGGCGGCTGGCGTCGCGCGGGCTTTCCAATGTGAGGCCATGGCCAGCACATCGCGACTCGACCAGTTGGATGAAGAGATCGGTCAGCGCGATGCTCTTGGCGCGGAGCGCCTGCATATCCACATCGGCCCAGATGTCGAGAGCGCCCTTGAGCGCGCGCAGCGACAGGATTGGCTGCGTTCCGCATTGAAAGCGGCGGATGCCGCTGCTGGCATCGAAACCCTGCTCGAAAGCAAAGGGCCGTGCATGGCCCCACCAGCCGCTGAGCGGCTGGCGCGCCTCGGCAAGATGCCTGCTGGCGACATAGATGAAGGCAGGAGCGCCGGGGCCGCCATTGAGATATTTGTAGCTGCAGCCGACAGCGAAGTCGGCGTTGGATCCGTCGAGATCCACTGTCAGCGCGCCGGCCGTGTGGCAAAGATCCCAGACGATGAGCGCACCGGCCTCGTGCGCCTTCCGGGTCAATGCCGCCATGTCGCGGAGTTCGCCGGATTTGTAATTGGCGTGGTTGACGAGGATCACGGCGACTTTTTCGTCGATCAGATCTTCGATCGCGGGCGCATCGACGCCTTCGAGGCGCAATGTCGTTCCCGACCGTGTCGAGGCAACGCCCTCGGCCATATAGAGGTCGGTGGGGAAGCTGTTACCTTCAGCCACAATGACAGAGCGATCCGGGCGCAGGCCCAGCGCCGCGTGCAGCGCCTTGTAGATATTGATCGACGTTGTGTCCGCCACCACGGTCTGGCCGGGAGCGGCGCCGATCAGCCGGCCGATGCGGTCGCCCAGCTCGAGCGGCATTTCGAACCAGCCATCCTTGTTCCAGGCACGGATGAGGTCCTGGCCCCATTCCTCCCGAGCGGCCTTTTCGAGCTCGCCGAAGACGGCCTTGGAGGCGGCACCGAGCGAATTGCCATCGAGATAGATCACGCCCTCGGGCAGCACGAAACGATCGCGCATGCTACGGAGGGGATCGCTGGCATCCATCGCCTCGATGGCGGCGAGATCGGGAATGGCTGTCATGCAGGCTATCCTTGATGGTCTTGGAGATCTCGGCTTCCTGAGAACGATTATCGAGAGCCTTCGGCCTTGTAGCGCTTCTCCAGCACGCTCACCAACCGCACCATCGGCCAGAGGAAGACGACATAGACCAGCGCTGCGCCGATCAGCGGCGAAGGATTGGCATAGAGCGCCTGGGCATTGCTCGCTTCCTTCAGGAGTTCCGGCAGCGCCACGGTCGAGGCCAGCGACGTATCCTTGAACATTGACACGCAATTGCTCGTCGTCGGCGGGATCACGATGCGGATCGCCTGCGGAAGGATCACTTTGCGCAGGGTCAGAAGGAAGGGAAGGCCGAGCGCCGCCGCCGCCTCGAACTGACCGCGAGGCACGCCTTCGATGCCCGACCGGAAGACTTCCGCCGAATAGGCTGCCATGACGACGGAGAAGGCGAGCACGGCAGACGCCCAGGAAGAAAGCCGGATGCCGACAAATGGCAGCGCGTAATAGATCAGAATGAGCATCACGAGCATCGGCATGGCGCGCATGATGTCGATATAACCGATCATCAGGAGGCGTACCGGCCTGGGCGCATAGAGTCTGATGATGCCGATCACCATGCCTGCGGGCACGCCGATGGCGATGCTCATAATGCCGAGCAGCAGCGTGTTCCAAAAGCCACGCAGCAGAGCCGGCAGGCTGGACCAAAGCACTTCATGATTGAAGAATGTCTCGATCAAGGACATGGCCGCACCTCGGTAAGGCTGGAGAACTCACCGAGCTAAGCAGCAGATGAGCGGAAAGGGAAATGGAGCATTCGACGGATGCGCGTTCGTTCACTGAAATCTGCGTCCAGACTGCTGCCATCGGGGATCCCCGCCCCTCGCTGCCATGCAGGAGGGGCGGAGAGCCGCAATCTAACGACGATGCGAAGCCAGGATCAGGGCGTCGGGATCGGCAGTTCGGTGACAGTCGACGAGCCGGCCGGCGCGTCGGTGCCGAACCACTTCTTGTGGATTGCGGCGAGCGTGCCGTCCTTCTTCATTGCGCCGATGGCGTCCGAGAGCGCCTGCAGCTTCGCATGGTCCTTGGTCATCATCAGGCCGTACTGTTCGCCGGTCTTGATGCGTTCCTTGACCTTAAGGCCCTTCATCTTGGTGAAGAGGAACTCCATGCCCGGGATGTCGCTGACCACGCCATCGACGCGGCCGGCATTGAGGTCAAGCATGACGTCCTGCTGGGTGTTGTAGCCCTTCACTTCAGCGAAGCCATATTCGGCGGTATGTTCCTGGGCCCATTTCTCGCCGGTCGAACCCGAGAGAACGCCGATGATCTTGCCCTTGAGGTCCTTGAGACCGGCAATCGGGCTGTCTTCCTTGATCGCCACGCCCATATCGGAGTCGTAATAGGGCTGGGTGAAGGACTGTGAGCCCAAGCGCTCCTTGGTGATGGTAATGGACGAGATCGCGACATCGATACGGCCCGAGGTCGTGGCCGAGAACAGCGCCTGGAAGTCGTAGTCGGCGATCGAGGTGGTCATGCCGGCGCGCTTGGCGGCTTCGTTGACGATATCGACTTCGAAGCCCTCGAAACCGCCGTCTGCGGTCTTGTATTCGAAGGGCGGGTTGTTGGGATAGGAACCAACATTCAGTACATCGGCGGCGAGTGCGCCGAAAGCGGCTGAGGACAGGCCGAGTGCGGCTGTCATGGCGAGAAGGTGGCGACGGGTCAGGCTCATTCTTGTCTCCCTCTGGTTTTAGCCCGGCGGGTTAATCTGTCGCCGGGTATTGCCGATCCGCGGACATGCGGAGCGTCATTTCAAAGCGCGTCGACCATGCGGTCGAGCGCGGTAGAAATCTGCGCGATGTCACGGAAGACGCACATGCGCAGGAACGCGCCCGATGATGCGCCGAACAGATGACCGGGCGCCAGCCCGACACGCGACTTCTCCAAGATCATGGTGCAGGCGTCGCGCGCATCCGGCTGGCCCTCGAGCGCGAAGAAGGCATACATTCCACCACGCGGCTTTTCGGGAAGAATGACGCCTGGTATCTCCGAGAGCCGCTCATAGGTGAGATCCAGCCCGGCCTTGATGCGGCCGACAATCTCGGCGACCAGCGGCTCGCCATCGCGAAGCGCCACTGCGCCACCTGCCTGCACGAAGCCAGGCGTGCCGCTATTGGCATATTGCGTCATCGCCGCAAGCTGGTCCGCCACGCCGGAGGGGTGCGTCAGCCAGCCGAGCCGCCAGCCGGTCATCGCCCAAGCCTTGGAGAAGCTGTTGACCGCCAGCACACGGTCGCCGTCTTCGGCGAGTTGGAGAATCGACGGCGCCGCCACGCCGTCGAAGTACAGCCGGTTATAGACCTCATCCGAAATGATCCAGATACCGGTCCGGCGGCTGAAATCGAGAAGGGCCTGCATCTCCTCCCGGCTCGCGGTCCAGCCCGTCGGGTTGGAGGGCGTCGACAGGAAGATCGCGCGGGTGCGCGCATCGCAGGCGGCAAAGAGCTTGTCGAGGTCAAGGCGCCAGTCGGTGTCGAAGCCAAGCGGCACCGGGCGCGGCTCGCCGCCGACCAGGTGGATGGCGTTGTGGATATTCGGCCATTGCGGCGCGACATAGACAACATTGGTGCCGACATCGACAAGCAGGGTCAGCGCCAGATAGAGCGCCTGCATGCCCCCCGGCGCGATCGTCGAGCGCTCCACCGGAATCGGCCGGCCATGGATGCGGCTCTGATAGGCGGAGAGTTCCTCGATCAGCGGGCCGTAGCCGCGCATATTGGGAATGTAGAAGGTCTGGCCCTCGTCGAGCGCCGCCTTGGCCGCGTCGCGGATGAAGGGCGGTGTGACGACATCGCCCTCGCCGAACCAGAGCGGGATGACATCGCCGAGTGCTTTCGCCCGCGCGGCGAGGACGGCGATATTCTCCGTGCGCAGGTCGCGGATCTGAGCGCGAATGCCATCGAAGGCGTAGCGCTTTCTCATGGCCTCATTGGAAATGTCTGATGGCAACAGCGACATCGGTCAGGCGCTCCTGGCCAATTTGGGCGAACCCTTCGCCGCCGCGATGATATCGCCGAGAACGGCGTCGAAACGGGCGACCTCCTCGACCTTATTGTAATGGACCAGCGACACACGAAGGGCGCCGGTTTCCATGGCGAGGCCCAGCCGCTTCATCAGGCGCGGTGCGAACATGTGGCCGTCGCGGACGCCGATCCGCGCCTTGCCCATTTCGGCGGCGATGTGCTGCGGCGTCACACCGGGAATGTTGAAGCAGATGGTCGGCACGCGGCCGGCGAGCTTGGCCTCATCGGAAATGCCGTAGATCTCGGCGCCATGCCGTTTGAGCACGCGGATCATCTCGCGCGACAGGATCAGTTCGTAGTCGCGGATCGCGGCCATCGCGGCTGCAAGCGCCTCGCGGCGGCTCTGCCCGCTGCCCGGCAGGAACCGCCGGCCAATATCCTCGAGATAGTGAACGGCCGCATTCATGCCGGCCACATTCTCGTAGGTGAATGTACCGACCTCGATCTTGTAGGGCGGGACATCGGGTATGAAATCTTCCTTGAAAGTGGGAAGCTTGACCAGCGCGTCGTAGCGACCCCAGAGGAAGCCCATATGCGGCGAGAAATTCTTGTAGCCAGAGCAGACGAGATAGTCGCAATCCCATGCCTGCACGTCGATGAGGCCATGCGGGCCGAAATGGACGGAATCGAGGAAGACTTCTGCGCCGACGGCATGTGCGAGCTTGCCGACCGTCTTGACATCGACGATGGTGCCGATCGAATGGGCCGTGACCGTGACCGCCACCAGTCGCGTACGCGCGTTGAGCAGCGGCTCGAGATCGGCGGTGTGCAGCGTGCCGTCTTCGCGCATCCGCCACCAGACGATCTTGGCGCCATCCGCTTCCAGCGCCATCCATGTCGCGATATTGGCGTCATGGTCCATGTCGGTGACCACGATCTCATTGCGCTCGCCGAGCAGCTTGGCGATGCCGAGGCTAACCAACCGTATGAAAGACGTGGCGTTGAGGCCGAAGGAGATTTCTTCCGGCCGATAGGCGTTGACGAGGAGAGCGACGCTTTCGCGCGCGGCTTCGAGATTGCGGTCGACGCCCTGGCTGTGTTCGTATTTCGCCATGCGCTGAACGTTATTGTCGATCAGGTGGTTGGCGACGGCATCAACGACCGACTGCGGCACCTGCGATCCGCCGGCATTCTCGAGGAAGATGAAGCCGTTGGCCTTGCGTAGCGCCGGAAACAGCGCGCGGAGTTCGTCGACCGGAAATTCGTTGCCGCCCGCATTCGTCCGATCAGTGCCTTGAACCGACATATCCGCTCCCTCTGTCTCGCCAGTCCGTCTCGGCGCACCGGTCATTTGGCCCTTCGCGGGGCAGGTTTGATTATTTGATCACAAGATATTTTAAAGTTCAACTATATTTCAGCACAAAACCTGCAACAGTTTTTGCGTCGCCTCGATATCGGCAGCCATTAAGGCACCTGCCCTCTTGCCATCGCCCGCTTGAAAAGCCTCGATCATCTCGTGATGATAGGTCGAATAGGGGTGGATGATCCCCTGATCGAGCTGCCGCGCGACCAGGTCCGAGAGTAGCCGCATATAGGGACCGAAACGCAGCCAGAGCGTCGCGATCAGTTGCGGCAAGGCCTCTGAGCCGGAGAGATCATAGATCGCGAAGTGGAGTTCGTGGTTCTTGCGCAGCATATCATAGACCTTGCCGGCGCGGCCCAGTTCTTCATGCTCGACCGCCAACTGCCTGCAGCGCTCGATATCATCAGCGCGCATCCGCGGTGTCGCCAGCTCGGTGGCGAGCCCCTCGAGCGTCTTGCGCACGCGGCAGAGGTCATCGAGCCGCGCACGCGAGACAGCCGGTACCCGCGCCGACCCGTTGCGGGCGATCTCAAGCCCGTTCTCGGCTGCCAGCCGTCTGAGCGCTTCGCGCACCGGCATATGGCTGGTGCCGAACTCGGTCGCGAGCGACGCGATGGTCGTCACCTGCGATGGCTCGAACATACCCCACATCAGCGCATGGCGCAGCTGCTCATAGACCCCATCTTGTACGGTCGTGCGCGAAGAGACTTTTGTCAGACCCATGTCGGTCAATATGATGGTTCTCCCGGGTTTGTTATGGCATCCATCCTACTATCGGGTCACTGGCGCAGCCCGGCTTTGCGCAGCAACGGCAGTACCCGGTCGCAGAAGAATGGCAGTTCCTGCGTATAGTTTACGAAGGACAACGCGATCCCAGCGTAGCCCTTGGCTGATATGGCGGCCATATCCTCGACGATCTTTTCCGGCGTACCGACAAGCGGATAGCTGCCTGCACCACCCGCAAAGCGCTTGCGGTAGCGCTCGTAAGCCGTTGCGTCGTGCGACTGCGAAAATTCCTTCTTGCCGGCCATGTGGATATCGACGGCGGCATGGTCGGCCAGTTCGAGGGCATAGCGCTCATAATAATCGTCCGCCTCGGCCTGCGTCTCGCGGCAAACCACATGGCATACCGTGTAAACGCCGACGTCGCGGCCGGCTTTTTCAGCGCGCGCACGAATATCCTCGACATGGCTTCCGGCTGCGTCGATCTCGGTGAAAGTGGTGAATAGGTAGTCGCAATGGGCCGCGGCGAAATCGCGGCCTGGCCCGCCGAAGGCCGCGTTCATCGTCACCGGCCTTGGGCCTTGCAGGCTCGCCGGTCGGCTGACGACACCCTTCAGTTTGTAGTAGCTGCCCTCGAAATCGAAGGGATCATCCGACGCATAGGCCTTCTCGATGACCTCGATCCATTCGGCGGCCTGGTCGTAGCCCTTCTCGACCAGCGGCGTGCCGAACATCGCAAACTCTTTCGGATTCCAGCCGCAGACAATGTTGAGCCCGGCGCGACCGCCGCTGACATGGTCGACCGTCGCCAACGCCTTGGCCGCATAGAGCGGGTGGACGAGCGGCACATGCACGGTCATGAAGAGGCCGATCTGACGGGTCGAGGCGGCCAGTGCGGCTGCCCAGGTAAAGGTCTCGAACGACCATTCACGCACATGGTTCTTGCCGCCGAACCCGGCCCAGCGGGCAATCGGCAGGAAGAACTCCAGCCCGGCACGATCGGCAATCTGCGCGGCGGTGAGATTGTCGTCCCAGCCCGCTTTCCAGCGCTCGGGAACATCGGTGATGGCCAGGCCGCCATCCGCATTGGCCGAGAAGACGCCAAGTTTGAGCCGGTTGGCCCCTTTGAGCGGATGTGTCATCGTGCCTCCCGCGTCAGACGCGCTCACGGCATTTTGCCGCATTTGATCATTTGAGCACGATATTGGTATTGCACCGGCAGAATATTTCAAGCTTAAATTTATTGGGTCGGCACAGGTTGTCAGTGGAGAAAAGCATGCAGAATTTCCAGGAGCGATGCACGGGCGGTGAGGTCACCATCGGCACGTTCGCCGCCATTCCGCATCCCGTTGCGATCGAGGTCACTGCGTCCGCCGGCGTCGATTTCATCTGCATCGACTGGGAGCATGCGCAGATCAGCCGCGAACGCATCGAGGATCTGGTGCGGGCCGCCGACGTGCATGGTGTGCCGGCGATGGTCCGGGTGCCTGGGCATGCGGCGGAGTCGATTGCGGCTGCGCTCGATGCCGGCGCTGCGGGCGTCCTGGTGCCACGCGTTTCCACCGCCGAGCAGGCCCGAGCAGCGGTCCAGGCGACGCGCTATCCGCCCGTCGGCGCGCGCGGCGTCGGCCCCGGGCGGGCCGCGGCTTACGGCTATCGCATTCCGGACTACCTGGCGGCGGCGAACAAGAGCCTGTTGCTGGCAATCCAGGTCGAAACGGCCGAAGGGCTCGCCAATATCGACGCGATCGCAGCCGTGGGCGGCGTGGACGTGATCTTCATCGGCCCCGGAGATCTCTCGGTGTCGATCGATGCCATGGGTCCGGCCGGCGCCAAAAAACTGAATGCCGCCATCGAGACGATCGCAAAGGCCGCGACCCGCGCAGGCCGGACCGTCGGCATCTTCAGGCCGTCGCCCGACGACATCGGCACCTGGGCGCAATCCGGCATCCGCTTCTTCATCCTCGCCAGCGACACAATGTTCCTCGGTGCCAGCGTCGCCGCTGCCATGGAGGCGGCGAAAACGAAAGCGGCAGGTTGATCCATGGCGTGCGGCTGTGTTGAAGCGTATCTTGGTCTACTGACGGAATTCCGTCCTGCTCACTGCGCAATGTTGCTCAGCCATTGAAAAGCTGTCGATCTTCAATCGAAGACCGGTTGCGTAACAGGACCAGTTATGCGACAACCCTAAACCAGTTGCAATTCGCAATTGGATGGAATGGGAACCCAGCAAACCATGCTGCGCTTCGGCCAGTCCTGGAGGTGCAGGTCACCACGCCCAACTCAAAAAGACGGGAATTAATCCAGATGCCCAGATATGTAACGATAGGATACGGAGACCAGGCGGGCTACGACCGGACGGCTCGCGCCGTCCGTGACGACGCACACGCACATGATGAGACGCTGAAAAACCAAGGCGTCCTGATGGGCATCGCTGGCTCACCGGTCCAAGTGCGCAACCATGATGGCAGCCACGTCGAGACGACAGAGGGAGCCTTTCTGCAGTCGACTTTGCCGATTGCCGGCTTTGCGATCATCGAGGCCAATAGTCTCGCGGAAGTAATCGAGATGGTTGCCAAGACGCCCTGCGCTGTCGCGCATGGGGTGGTTGAAGTCTGGCCCTTGGAGCAGCCGAAATAGCAAGCTTGTTGCCCTCGCCCCAGTTGGCGCTTCCCGTCATATCGGATCTGTCGCGGAAACCGTTCTCGCGAACGGTCGCTATGTCATCGCAGTCTTTCGCGACGCAGGTTGGATAGAGAGCACCAATTCTCGAAGTCGATCTTCATCGAGGCGGACGGCGAGATCTTGCCTTTACGTCTCGGGCGGTCACCGGCTCGGACCATTGGTTCCGCGGCGGGAACTTTCGTCCGTGCCAGGTGTTGCTTATCGGTTCCGCGCGCAGACACTAGCGGCAATCCAGGATTCTCGCGCGAGGATAAGACGGCGTCAGAGCCGCAACGTTCGACCAAGCCGCAACTTTGAAAGGACAGCTTCGATGACGGTCACATATCAAGTTGGAGAGCATGACGGCGGGTTCGGATATCATGTGGGAGATGTCTGGTCGGAAACATTTCCGGACCACGACAGCGCTGTCCGCGCCGCAAAGTCGGCGGCTCAGCGACAGCAGCTCGGCGGCGAAAATGTCGGCATTTCCTATCAGCTCTCCGATGGTCGGTGGCAGTCCGAAGAGGCCAGCGGCGGCGACCGCCCCGACACGGAAGTGGTCGATGACCAGGTCAAGATTTGAGCGCTATGTTCCGCCCCGGCATGAGTGTCGTTTGCCGGGGATGCCTTGTGCAAAACGCCGATCGTATTGGAAGGAGGCAGCAATCGCAAAACTAAAAGTTGACATTCCCTCCCAGGCGCCCTATTTAAAGTTTATCGATATTTGCTTGCTGAGCTTTGGTTACCGCGCGACTAGCACCGTGCCTTGAACGAACCTTCCTTTCAAAAATCGCTATCACCATCCGCAGCGCATCCGCGTTGAGGTTTCTCAGTTGCTATTGAAAGGGTTCATCATGACCACTGGCACAGTAAAATGGTTCAATTCCACAAAGGGCTTCGGCTTCATTCAGCCTGACGATGGCGGCGCTGACGCGTTCGTCCACATCTCGGCCGTCGAACGCGCCGGAATGCGCGAAATCGTCGAAGGCCAGAAGATCGGCTACGACATGGAGCGCGACAACAAGTCGGGCAAGATGTCCGCCTGCAACCTTCAGGCTGCTTAAATCCGGTATCTGCTCTCCCTTGACCACGGATGTACTGGCACTGTGAGAGCAAGATACCAACCGAGGTCAGGCTAAATGCCTGGCCTTTTTTATTGCCGCTCGCCTATCCGAGCAGCAACCGAAAGAACGAGACAATCATGACTCAAAGCTATAATAAATCGCGCCAGCAGGCGGAAATCGCCTTTGGCAATGTTCAGTCGCAATTCTTCGGTCGTGGAAACGCCGTGGAAGAGCAGGATCTATCCATTCAGGCCCGAGAGGATAAGACGGCGCGGTTGCGTGAGGCCCGCCTCGCAAAGGGAATGCTCGATCGCAGCAATGCCGTCGCCGCGCTTACCGCCAAGCGCGCGAAATTCGCCTGATCGCGGCGAGCGAGCCTAGTACGGCACCACCTGAACGGAAGGATGCCGGGCAAGCTGACTACGTCCGCGACGCGTTGCGTGTCGCCACAATAGAGAAGACGATTGATGATCTCTGCGTCCGGTCCATATGATGCGAGCCGAATTGACGAAAAGTCATGGCTCAAAGTCCTCGCAAGATATCGGCAACCTCATACCGGACGAAGTGTCTTCGAGCTCGCCGTAACGGCCATCCCGTTCGCTCTGTTGTGGGGGCTGGCCATGGTGTCGGTGTGGTACGAAATCTGGTGGGGCCTGATCCTGACGCTCCCCGCTGCCGGATTTCTGCTGCGGCTTTTCATGATCCAGCATGACTGCGGTCATGGTTCATTCTTCGGCCGCCGCTGGCTCGACGACTGGACCGGCCGGACAATCGGCGTGCTGACGCTGACCCCCTATGACTATTGGCGCCGGGCCCATGCTGAACATCACGCTTCGGCCGGGAATCTCGACGAGCGCGGCATAGGCGATATCACCACGCTCACCATCGAAGAATACCGGGCCCTTTCGCGTTGGAGCCGGCTGGGCTATCGGCTCTATCGGCACCCGCTCGTCATGTTCGGCATCGGACCGGCATGGCTTTTCCTGATCAAGCAGCGATTGCCCTTCGGCATGTTTCGATCGGGATATGTGCCGTGGGTATCGACCATGGCCACCAATGTGGCCGTCGCCCTTCTCGTCGGCGCAATAATCTGGGTGACTGGTCTCCTGCCGTTTCTGACGGTCCACCTGCCGATCACCTTGATGGCGGCCGCGGCCGGCGTCTGGCTGTTTTACGTCCAGCACCAGTTCGAGGACACACACTGGTCGAAGAAGCCTGAATGGCAATTCCAGACAGCAGCTCTTCACGGCGCGTCCCATTACGACCTCCCCTTCCCGCTCAGATGGATCACAGGAAATATCGGCGTTCATCACGTCCATCACCTGTCGAGCCGGGTGCCGTTCTACCGACTGCCCGAGGTCTTGCGCGATCACCCTGAACTGGGCGACATCGGCCGCATCACGCTATGGCAGAGCCTTCATTGTGTCAGGCTGACATTGTGGGACGAGAGAAGTGGGCGCCTTGTCTCCTTCAGGGAAGCGGCCCAACAGCCTTCCTGAAGGCTCAGTTCCGTTCGCTCTGGAAATGCTCGAGCACAAGTTGGGCATTCCGGCGATTCGCCTTGAAATAGACGTCGAACACATCGCCAAATAGAGGGACGCTACCCAGCACGGTGTCGAGGCCGATATCAAGAATCATCCTCGCCATCACCGCTCTGGGTACGCCCAGGCGCCGGGCTTCATTGACGATCGCCAGACCGATTGCAGCCCCAACCAGATCGCCGCCTCCCGGTATGAGCCCGAGGATCGCGTCTGCCCCGAATCGAATATTGGTTCCTGGAATCACAAGGGCAGTGTCCATCACCCGGGCAATCGTCTGCAGCCGACGAAGCCTTCGCTGATGATCCTGTAGGTCATCTGACTCAACTCTGGACATGATATCTTCCCTGCCGCTTGCATGCTTCATGGAGAACGCCGGGATCCCGCACCCGTTCCCGGCCGCGGAGAAGGGACGCGTTCGGCCGAAGAACGTTCGCCCCGCTCCCGAAACCGCGAGCCTCAGGCCATTGCGAGATCGAAATGCCGGGGAAAGGCCTGGTGCAACAGTCTCAGCACGGTCTTGCGGAACACATCGGAATCGGCAGCCGGTGGATTGACGTGATCCCAGAACCAGGCGCCGTGGACCAGGTAGTTCAGACCCTCGGAGAGCGTGGCGGGGTCGACCCTGTCGTAACCGCCGTCGCGGGCGATTTCGGCGATCAGGTCGCGCGATTCCGCGTTGTAGCCAAGATCACCCGGCAGGCCGATTTCGTGGTAAAGTTGCATGCTGTTGCGGTCGCTGGCGAACACGACGAACACTGAGACCCATTTCGGGTGCAGCCGCGAAAAGCGCTGCGCGCAGTCAACCGCACCCATCAGACGTTGGACGGGCGTCATGCCGGGGGCACGCACCAGCGTCGCCCATAGCTGGTCATACTGCTCGCTGAGATACTGCAGGACCGCCCTGAACAGGTTCTCCTTGCTTTGAAAGTGGAAGACCACCAGAGCCGTGGACGCCTCGGCCTGCTTGGCGATGCGCTGCATCGTCAGGCCCGCGAGGCCCTCGTCGGCGATCAGCTCGATGGTGGCGTCGATGATGCGCTGCACGCTCGCCTCGCCGCGCTCCCTTCGGCGATCCTTGGGGCGGTCTCTGGGAACCGGATTGGCTCGTGAAAGTTTCGCCTCTGCCATTGGGATTCTGCACTTCTCTGGTCACTGCTGCGCCGATCGCTCACTCACCACAGTTGCCGTCGTCGATCAAGCGCCGGCGCCCGTGAGGACCGTCCTGCCGATCAGATCGACGGGCGCGTTGAGGCACTGCGGTACCATTGGCCCTGAGCCGTTTCATAGGCGATGGCGGCGCGGAACACGTCGGCATCACAGTAGGTACGCCCGACGATCTGGATGCCGGTCGGCACGCCGTTGCTTGCATGGCCTGATGGCATGGACAGGACCGGGCAACGGCTCAGCATGTTGAACGGCGTGGTCATCACCCAGCCGAGCGAAGGATCGACGATCTTTCCATTGATCTCCACCATGTCGATGGTGTGGTCGAACTCCGCCGGCACCGAGGCGAGCGCATTGGTCGGGCAGATCAGCACATCGTATTTTTCCAGCAGCGGTCCAAGCGTCTGGTACATCCGGGCGGCAGTGTCGAGCGTGCCGACGAAGTCGGTGGCCTTCGATTTCTGGCCGTCCACGGCGAACTGGCGCGCGTAGCTCGTCATCTCGTCGCCGTGCTCAGCCAGCAGCGGCGCCAGCGATGCACCGAACAGATGTTCGAGATAGGCCATGCCTGACTTCAGCACCCCGCCGTTCCAGCCGAGATCGACTTCTTCCACGGTGGCACCGAGCGAACGGAACACGTCGCAGGCATGAAGTGTGTTGCGCCGTACGTCCTCGTGCACCTCGAACTCGCCGAGATCCATCGAGAAGGCGATCTTCCACCCGCTGATCGGCTTGTAATCGAGCGGCAGACGCATTTTTGGGCGCAGCGTGGCAATGTCCATCGGGCTCGGGCCAGCCATGACGTTCTGCAGCAGGATCGCATCTGTGACGTTTCGCGCCAAGGGCCCGGTATGGCAATAGAAATCGAGGTTGAACGGCGGTTCGTCGGGATTGCGGCCATAGGGCGGCTTGAACCCCACCAGGCCGCAGGCCGATGCCGGAATGCGGATCGAACCCGCGATGTCGGAGCCGGTCGCAATTGTCGAGGTGCCCGCCGCCAGCGTTGCCGCTGTGCCGCCGGACGAACCGCCCGGCGTGAAATCGGGATTCCACGGATTGCGGGTGACGCCCCAGCGCTTCGACCAGGTGTAGCCGGCGCAGCTGAATTCGGGCGTTGCCGTTCGGGCATGCACGATGCCGCCCGCCTTCATGATGCGCTCGTTGACCGGTGACGTGTGGTCGCTGATCCCGTCGTTGGTCAGCAGCGAGCCGTGCGACGTCGGCTTGCCCTTGATGTAGCTCTCGTCCTTGATGCCGATGGGCAGGCCCTCGAGCGAGCCCGTCTTTGCGCCCTTTGCATATTTTGCCTCTGCCTTGCGGGCCAGATCCATCGCCTCGTCGAAATAGGTGTAGGTCAGGCAGTTGATCGTCGGCTCCGTGGCCTCGGCACGCGAAATCGTGGCCTGCATCAGTTCGACGGGCGAGAGCTTCTTCGCTTTGAACAGGCGGAGCGCTTCGTTCGCCGGCATGTAGCAAAGGTCGAGATCGGTCATGGATAGTCTCCTGCGACCGAACCGGTCGCGCTTGAAATTCGAACATTGTGTGTCGGAGGTCGCGGCGTCAGAGCGACCCCGGCCGGTATGCCGGGGCGCTCCGGGTCCAGCTATTTCTGGAGATCGACCCAGATCTTCGTGTAGAGGTTCCGGATGTCCTCGGGGCAGGTCGGCAGGAACTTGCCCTTGTCGAACAGCTCTGCGGGGATGTTGATCTCCGGCGCGTCCTTCATGTCGGCAGGCATGAACGCCTCCGACCCCTTGATACCGTTGGCATAGCGCGCGAAGGCCGAGATCAACGCGGCGTTCTCCGGCGCCATGATGAAGTTCTGGAAAAGCTTGGCATTCTCGACATTCTTGGCATCCTTGAGGACCGCGACATTGTCCATCCAGATCGGGAAGCCTTCCTTCGGGTAGCCATAGACGATCTTGTCGTTCTGCAGCCGCTGGCGGAAGGAGATGCCGTTCCAGTTGACGCCCGCCGCGATATCGCCGCGGCCGAGGCCGTCGACGGCGCCATAGTCGAGGGAAAGCCATTTCGGCTTGGCCTCTGCCAACTTGTCGCGTGCCTTCTTGAGAACCGTCTTGTCGCCGGTGCAGTATTCGCCGCCGACATAGTGGATCGCGAGATAGAGGATATCGCCCATTTCAGGCACGACATTGATCTTGCCCACTAGCTCCTGCGGAGGGTCGAGGAAGATGGCCGATGTGTTTGGATCGCCGGCATAGACCGACGTATTGACAGATATTCCAGTCGTACCCCATTGCCAGGGAACGGTGAATTTGCGGCCGGGATCGAAGTCGACATCCGCCCATTTCGGGTCGACATGCTTGAAATTATCCATCTGGTCGGGGCGAGATTCCAAGAGCAATCCTTCGCTGATCCAGATCGGCACCACGCTGGCCGACGGCACGACGATGTCGAAGCCGTGTCCGCCTTGGCGGATCTTGGCGAGCGCGGTGTCATTGGAATCGAAGTCGGTGATGGTCACCTTGACCTTGTAGGTTTCCTCGAACTTCTTGATCAGTTCGGGGCTGGTGTAATTTCCCCATGTGTAGATGTTGAGTTCGCCATCGGCGAGCGCCGCGCCCCCCGAACCAAGCATCGCCAGGACGGCCATGGCCACGGTCGTTCTCCAGTTCATCGTCATTCTCCCCTTTTGTTGGGCGCGCGGTCGACGACCTCAGGCCCGTTTCTTGCTGGCAAAGAAAAATACTGTGACGATCGCGACCGAGAGCAGCAGGAACACAGTCGAAATCGCATTGATCTCCGGCGTCACGCCGCGCCGGATCTGGCCGAGCATGTAGGTGGGCAGCGTTTCCTGACCGCCGGACTTGACGAATTCGGTGATCACCACATCGTCGAGGGAGACGACGAAGGCGAGCATCAGACCTGCAATAACGCCCGGCCAGAGCAGCGGAAGTGTCACCCTCCGGAAGCATTTCCATGGCGTGGCATAGAGGTCGGCGGCCGCCATTTCGAGCGACAGGTCCATATTCTCGAGACGCGCCCGGATCGGCAGATAGGCGAAGGGGATGCAGAACGCCGTATGCGCCGCGATGAGATAACCGAGCCCCGAATAGCCGGTCGCGAGCTTGATTCGCGAAAAGAAGATCAGCAGCGCGACGGCAAGCACGATCTCCGGCACGATCAGCGGCTGGTTGATGAAGGCATATTTGAACTGCAGCGCGCGGTATGGCTTGGTGCGAGTGGTCGCAAGTGCTGCCATGGTCGCGGCCACTGTCGCCAGAACGGCGGACGTCGCTGCGATCTGGAAGGAGCGGATCGCCGCCTCGGCGACTTGCTGATTGTTCCAGGCCGTCTCAAACCAGCGCGTTGAGAATCCCAGCCAGACAGCGGTTGAATTGTTGTCATTGAAAGCGAAGACAACCAGGGTGGCGATCGGTACATAGAGGGCGAAGAAGCAAAGCGCCGCCACGAAGGTAAAGCCGCCTTGCTGCCTGATATCGAACCCACGTGCCCCCCGGCCGATTGATCTTGAATATGTCGAAATAGCCTTAGCCATGTCCGGCACCCGATCGGCTCGCGTTGCGCACGAAGACCATCATCGCGATCATGACGATCGCCATCAGCGTGATAGAGAGCGAAGCACCGAGCGGCCAGTTGCGACCTTGGCCGAACTGCAGTTCGATCAGGTTGCCGATCATCAGGTTCGAGCCACCGCCCATGACCCGCGGCGTCACATAGGCGCCGAGCGAGGGGATGAAGACGAGGATCGAGCCGGCGACGATGCCAGGCTTTACCATGGGGATGATGACCCGCCACAGCACCTGAAACCGCGTGGCGTAGAGGTCATAGGCCGCCTCGACCAAGCGGAAATCGATCTTCTCCATGCTGGCGTAAAGCGGCAGCACCATCAGCGGCAGGAAGACATAGATCATGCCCAGCAGCACGGCGAAGTCCGTGTACATCATCTGGATCGGCTGGTCGGTGATCCCGGTCATCGAAAGCAGCGAATTGATCACGCCGCCATTGCGGATCACCTCCTGGATCGCGAAGGTACGGATCAGCACATTGGTCCAGAACGGGATCGTGATGAGGAACAGCCAGAAATCCCGGCTGCGCTCCGATCGCGTGGTGATGAAATAGGCGGTCGGAAATCCGAAGACCAATGTCAGGACGGTGGTGGCGACCGAGAGCTTGATCGAGCGCCAGAAGATTGTGAGATGCGCGTCGGCGAAAGACAATGTGTCATCGAACATGTCGCGTTCGAGAAGCACGCCGACCCATGCGTCGGGCGAAAACTGCCATTTCACATCGCCATAGGATCCAGGGACGAGGAATGAATAGACCACCACGATCAGAAGCGGGCCGGCCGCCGCAAACAGGATGATGAGAAGGGCGGGCGCCGAAAGCAGCCAGCGTGAGCGAATATCCCGGCGTTCATGTCTTTCGATGACCTCGCTGGCGGTTCCCATCATTCAATCCTTGAGAACCTGGGCGGCATCATCGCCGATCTGAATGCCGACGGGCTCGCCGCTGTCGAATCCGCATCCGCCGTTGCGCGTGTTCTGTTGGCGCACGGTGAACAGTTCGCCGTCGCCGAGCCGGACGTTGATATGCGTATCGGTGCCGAAATAGACGATGGTATCGACAGTGCCTGCGATGTCCCCCGTACCTTTGACGAGCCTGGCATGCTCGGGGCGGACAACCAAGGTGGCTTTGCCATTGGGCATGTAGTCCTCAGCCACGGTGGCACAGATCTTGGCGCCCGAGTTCAGCGTCACGCTGGCCTTGCCGCCATCGATGCTGTCGATCCTTGCTGTGAGGAAATTGGTTTCGCCAATGAAGTCCGCGACGAAGCGATCGGCCGGCCGGTCATAGATCGCCCTTGGCGATCCGACCTGGAGGATCTTGCCTGACGACATCACGGCGATCCGATCGGACATGGTCAGCGCTTCTTCCTGGTCATGGGTGACGAAGATGAAGGTGATGCCGGTCTCGTGCTGCAGTCGCTTGAGTTCGATCTGCATTTCCTTGCGCAGCTTGTAGTCGAGCGCCGAAAGTGGCTCGTCCAGCAGCAGCACTTTCGGCTGCGGTGCCAGTGCACGGGCCAACGCCACACGCTGCTGCTGGCCGCCGGAGATCTGGCTGGTGCGCCTGTTCCGGAGGCCCTCCATATGCACGAGCTTCAGCATTGCATCGACGCGCGCTGCGATCTCAGCCTTGGATCTACCGAGCATTTCAAGGCCGAAGGCAATGTTCTCGGCCACGCTCATGTGTGGAAACAGGGCGTAGCTCTGGAACACGGTATTGACCGGCCGCTTGAAGGGCGGAAGCGGCGCGATGTCCTGGCCGTAAAGCAGGATCTTGCCATCTGTCGGATATTCGAAGCCGGCGATCAGCCGGAGCAGCGTGGTCTTTCCGCAGCCAGACGGGCCGAGCAAGGTGAAGAACTCATTCTCGCGGATCTTGACGGAGACATCGTCGAGCGCTGTGACCGGCTCCAGTCCCGCCGATCGAAAAATCCTGGTGACGCCCTTCGCCTCGATGGCGGACTCGATGGCTGTCAAAACGCTCCCCTTGCGCTCGTTCCTGGCCATTCGCCTGCAGTATGTCGGCTGGCCAACTCTCTTGCTGGGTTTGGGATATATTTTACTAATTAGTTAGTCAATAAAAATCTTGAGAACGACCATGCTTCTTGAAATGGCAAACCTTTGCGACGCATGTCTCAACGAGAACCTGTTCTCCCAGCAAGATCGAGATTAACGAGCACGTCGTCAGTGGTGATGAGGGGGAGACCGGAAATGGGGCTATTTAGTTGTCGCGTCGGCAGTCTGCCATGCCGTCAGCGGCCATCATGCCCGAGCTTGCGCAACTGGGCTCTCCGCTGAGTGGAAACCCAGCTTTTCGGATATCTCTCCGGCAGCATTCAACAGACTATCGAGATAGGCCACTCGATGTCGGAGACGGTCTTCTCTGGGCGCAACCAGGCAAAGCGTGGCGATACAGGCGCATCTGGGCAGTTTCCCGGGTCTCCTCGCCAAGCCGGACCAGCATGCGGTTGCATTCCCCGCATAAAATCGAACTGCTGGGCATAGGCCGTGCCAAGGAAGTAGAGGCGCCGGACGAGGAAGACCCGCCCGTCGCCGTCCTGATATTCCAGCATTCCATGGCTAAGCAGCAGATCAACCAGCTCATAGACGGACGAACGCGGCGCACCGGTCTCCGAGGAGATCTCGTTCGGGCGCATCGGCTGGCGATTGACCCGCAGGAATTCCAGGATCTCGAAAGCCCGATCCAACCCTCTTGTGCGTCGCGATATTGTGTCTGTTGACGCCTCGGCGATGCCGTTTCCGGGCTATTCCTCAACCGCGATCCGCACGATAAGCGATGCAGTCGACCTCCACCTTACAATCGACCATCATGGACGACTGAACGCAAGCGCGCGCCGGCGGGTTCTTGCCAAAATATTCCGCATAGACACCGTTGAAGCTCCAGAAATCCCGGGGATCATCGAGCCAGACGCCGATCCGCACGACATCGTCGACGGTGTAGCCGGCCTCATGGAGGATAGCGATCATGTTTTCGATCGACCGACGGCTTTCGGAGATGATACCGCCGCTGACGATCTCACCGTTTTCCATCGCCACCTGGCCCGAGACGTGGAGCCATCCATTGGCCTCGACCGCGCGTGCAAAGGGCAAGGCCTGACCGCCCGCACCCGTTTCGCCTGCGCCATAGCGTTTTATTGTCACAATTGTTCTCCGCTTTCAGTTAAAGGTCGAATTCTTGAGGAACTCTGCCAGCCGCTCGGTTTGCGGCCGATGAAACATCTCGCGCGGATCGCCTTGTTCGCCGATCCGCCCCTGGTTCATGAACACCACCCGCGCCGAGGTCTCGTAGGCAAAACGCATTTCGTGGGTCACCAGCAGCATGCTCATGCCGTCGGCGGCGAGGCCCTTGATGACCTGCAGCACCTCGTTGACCAGTTCGGGATCAAGCGCCGAGGTAACCTCGTCGAACAGCATGAGCTTCGGGTTCATGGCGATGGCGCGGGCGATGGCCACGCGCTGCTGCTGGCCGCCGGAGAGCTGCCCAGGATAATGATCGACACGCGAGAGGAGGCCGACCCGGTCGAGCCATTTCTCGGCGACCGCCCGTGCTTCATCGCGGCTCATCCGGAGGACCTTGATCAGGCCGAGCATGACATTGCCGGCCGCCGTCATATGCGGGAACAGGTTGAACTGCTGGAAGGCCATGCCAGTCATTGCCCGTTGACGGGCGATATCCCTCTCCTTCTTGCGACGGCGCACACCATTGGTGGTCTCGTAACCGATCTCTTGTCCGTCGATGCGGATTGTTCCACCCTGGAAGTCCTCGAGCATGTTGATGCAGCGGAGCATGGTCGTCTTGCCGGAACCGGAGGAACCGATGATGGAGATCACCTCCCCCCGGTTCATGGTGAAATCAACGCCTTTGAGCACCTCGACATTGCCGTAGCGCTTGTGAAGATCGCTGATTTCGAGAAGCGCGCCAGTCATCGGATCCTCATGACGCGACGGTGACCTTGCGTTCGACGTAGCGGCCGAAACGCTCGATGCCGTAATTGATGACAAAATAGAGAAAGCCCGCGAAGAAATAGAATTCGAGGCTCATGAAGGTGCGAGAGATCTGCTCCTGCGTCCGGAGCAGAAGCTCGGCAACGCCAATGATCGACAGCAGTGTCGAGGCCTTGACCATTTCGGCCGCGGTGTTCACCCAGGCCGGCAGCGCGGAGCGGAGAGCCTGCGGGCCGAGCACATAGAGGAAGGTCTGCGAGAAGGTGAGCCCGATCGCCTTAGCGGCTTCGGTCTGGCCTTTCGGGATCGATTGCAGGGCACCGCGCGTCAGCTCGCCGACATGCGAGCTGCAGAAGACAGAAAGCGCCAGAACGCCGGCCTGGAATGGCCCGAGATCGATTCCGACAGTGCTCAGCACATAGTAGCTCGCCAGAACCAGGACCAGCACCGGCGTGCCCCGGATGAAATCCGTGTAGCCGCGGATCAGCCAGCGGAACGGCCGATTCCCGTAGGTGAGAATGAGCCCGACGGCGACGCCGAGCAGGGTGCCGGCAAGGATGGCGAAAAATGAAATCGAGATGGTAACGCCGAGACCCTTCAGGATCGGAAGCCGGGCGAGCCATAGCTGGTCAAAGAAAGCATAGAGTTCCATCGGCGTCACCTTGGAACCGAAAGGCGTCGCTCGACCTGCCGGAGAAGGGCGGCGAGCAGCGAGCAGGTGGCGACATAGAGGCAACTGGCGACGATCCAGGTCTCGATCACCCGGAACGTCTCGACATTGATCTTGCGCGCCTCGAATGTGAGTTCCGGCACCGCGATGGCTGCGGCAAGCGACGTATCCTTGAACAGCGAGATGAAGGTGCTCGACAGCGACGGCAGGACATTGCGCAGCATCAGCGGAATGATGATCGACGTGCGGATCTGCATCTCGGTCAGGCCGATGGCGAGCCCTGCTTCGCGCTGGCCCGGCGGCACGGAGAGCAACCCGCCCCGGAACACTTCGGCAAGATAGGCGCCGGAATAGAGCGCCAGGGTCATCACAAAGCTCTCGATCTTGCCGAGTCGCACGCCGAGTTCAGGCAGTGCGAAATAGGTGAAAAGCACGAGCACCAGGATCGGCGTGTTGCGGATCACCGTGACATAGAGACCGGCGGGCTTCCTCAGCCAGGCCGATTTCGACACCAGGGCGAAGGCGACGGCGAGACCGATGGCGAAGCCTATGAGGATGGACCCGACGGCAAGGCCAAGGCTCAGCGCCAGCCCTTCGAGCAACAGGTCGAAGCTCCGCCAGACAGCGGCAAAATTCAGAGTATAGCCCATGCAAGCCCACGATCCATCAAGCGTTCCAGCGGCTCCACCCGATCGGTGGAGCCGCAAGGGGAGAAAGGCCTACTGGAACTCGACCGGGAAGCCGATCTTCGGCGGCGCCAGGTCCTTGCCGAACCACATCTTGAAGGATTTCGCATAGAAATCGAACTCGACGCCGGTCATGGCTTCATGCAGCGCAGTATTGGTGAAATTCAGCCAATCCTGATCGCCGCGCTTGACGCCGCAGGCATAGGTCTGGGGATTCCAGCCATAGCCTGCATCTTTGTAGCGGCCGGGATTCTGCGTCATATACCAGGCCAGCGATGACTGGTCGGTGGCAGCGGCATCGGAGCGGCCGGATTCGAGCGCCTGGTAGATCAGGTCCACGGATTCGTACTGGTCGACCTTGGCTTCCGGCAAGGCGGCATGCACCATGGCTTCGGCGTAGACATTCTGCAGGACCGAAATGGTGATTGCGGAGCCGGCCGCCTTCATCGCTGCGTAGTCGGCATATTTGCTGTCGGCCTTCAGCATCAGGCCCACGCCTTCGCGATAGTAGGGAATGGTGAAGGCGATCTGCTGGGCACGCTCACCCGTCACCGTCATGAACTGGCAGGTGATATCCACCTTGCCGGTGGTGATGTTCGGGATGCGGGCATCCGACGACTGGTTGACATACTCCACCTTCTCCGGATCGCCGAACAGCGCCTTGGCGATGATGTGGCCCATGTCGACATCGAAGCCGACCAGCTTGTCGCTGGCATCCTTGAAATGCCAGGGCGCATTCGTGCTGCCCGTTCCCACGATCAGATGACCGCGAGCGAGAATTTCGTCGAGCTTGCTGCCGTCAGCGAGTGCAGGCGTCGAAGAAAGAAGGGTGGCGGCGACCAGCGAGATCAATCCGGCACGGAGGGTCATAGACATTGCATTTCCCCTTTTGGCTGTTTCCCAGTTGTCCAATATATCAGACATGTGTCCGTATTACTGGATTTCGATATCCAGCGGCATGAACGATGAATTGTCAATAGCGACGGCTGAATAAGGCGTTCGCTGAGGCGCCCGCGATGCAGGTATTGCAATGGGAATGGGAGATGGGGGAGCGAGACGGCCGGATCTGGCATACGCAGGCCTGCACGGGTGCGGAACTGCGCATTAGATTCCACAAGACCCGGAATGTGCTCGGCGCGATGGAAGACACTGGAAGCGCAGTGTGCCCTGCGGCGGCATGCCCGTTAGCGTCGAAGCAAGTTTCTCAGCGAATGGAAGCCAGGAACGCCCGCAATTTCTCTTCTGCGAAGGACAGCACCTTTTCCTCGGTGAGATGGCCGTCCGATACTTTTTCATTGGCCATCGGGACGACGATCTCGGGGCAGACGAAAACACGGGCGAGCATGCCGTTGAGAATGTATTTCAAATGCGCCTGCGCCCGCACGCCACCGAGCGCACCGCCCGATACACTCATGACGAAACAGGGCTTGTCCTTGAACACGGAGTTCATTGCCGGCCGTGACGCCCAGTCGATGGCATTCTTAAGTACGCCGGGAATGCTGTAATTGTATTCCGGCGTCACGAAGACCAGGCCCTCGGCGCGCGCGACCTGGTCGATGAAAGCCGTGACTGCGGGATCGTCCGCCACGTCGGCATTGTAATGCGGCAGCCGTCCCGGATCGGCCGTCACGCAGACAGCGTCATACTCCAGACGCTTGATGAGCGCCCGAACGGTCGCGCGGGAGGAGGAGGCCGTTCGCAGGCTGCCGGGAATGAAGAGAAGTTCGGTCATCGCGCCTTCTTTGCCGCGAGCTCGGCGCGTATCTCCGAGCCATGCTCGTCGAGAGTTGGCGGCGGGCGCACCTCGAGTTCGGGTGTGCCGTCGAAATTGTAAGGCGGTCGCACCGTGGTCGATTCGCCCATCTCGGGATGCGAGGTCTTCACCGCCAGCTTGAGATGCCTGGCCTGCGGGTCTTCGAGCGCCTCGTCCGAATCATAGGCCGGCGAGTGCGGCACTTCGAGCGCCAGCAGCTTCTCGCACCAGGCATCCCGCGTGTCGGTTTTGAAGATCGGCGTGAAAATCGTGATCAGATCGTCCTGATGCTTGATGCGCTCGAGCCGTTCGGCAAAGCGCGGGTCGGCGGCGAGTGCCTGCTGGCCAGTCGCTTCCAAAAGCCCCTCCCAGAATTTCGTTGGCGAGGACATATGCAGCGCGATCCATTTGCCGTCGCCGCATTCGAATGTGTAGCTCTGCGACACGACCGGTCGCGACAGCGGCCCCATGATCTCACCGACCGAGAAGTAATGGGTGAAGCTGTCGAGATTGAAATGCGTCATCGCCTCCAGCATCGAGATGTCGAGGCGACGCCCCTTGCCTGTCGTGCTCCGCTCAAGCAGTGCCGCCATGATGCCGATTGCCGCATACTGACCCGTCACTGCATCCGCGATGGCCGGCCCGATGACGCGCGGATTGGTCGGCGGGGTCAGGAGTCTGAGATAGCCGCTCGCCGCCTGTGCGACCGTATCGAAGGCTGGCCTGTCGCGGGACGGGCCGGACTGGCCGAAGCCCGAAATGGCGCAATAGATCAGTTTTGGATTGAGCTTGTGTAGGTCTTCCTCGCCGGCACCGAGCTTCTCGGCGACGCCCGGGCGGAAATTCTGGATGAAGACGTCTGCGCCAGCGATCAGCTCGCGGAACGTCGAGAGATCCGATGCCTCCTTGGTATCAAGCGCGATCGAACGCTTGTTCCTGTTGTAGGTCTGGTAGTGCGGCGAATAGAGCCCGCCGTTGAAGGCGCGGAACGGGTCGCCGGTCTCGGGCCGTTCGACCTTGATCACATCGGCGCCGAGATCGGCCAGATGCATTGAAGCGGCCGGGCCGGTAATGTAGGTGCCCATCTCGATGACGCGGATGTCTTTCAGAATCTTGACCACGCTGCCGCCCCTATTCCGATGCCCGCCCATCCGCTTTGGATGATGAGGTCTTGGAGGAAGCCTGGCCGTCATAGGAAATAGCGACATCTGCCTTATGGGACATGATGAAGCCGATCGAGCGCAGTGATTCCTCATAGAGATGCGCCGCGAGCCCCGCCGTGCGTGCCAGCAACGGCACCGCCTTGAGCGCTTCGAGTGGCCAGCCCGCATCGAGGATCGCCGCAGGAATTGCCCCCGAGACATTGATCGGCAGTGGCCGATCCATGATGCCGGGCGCGTGCTTGGCGAGAAGGCGCAGCGTTTCGATATAGCGGCCGCTGACACCCAGTTCGTCGGCAATCGCAAGAAGCCGGTCGGCCCGTGGGTCGCCGCCGCTGTGCTGCGGATGGCCGAGGCCCGACACCTTCTTGCGCGCGGCCTTCAGCGCCTTCAGGCTGTCGATGACCACGGTCTCGATATTCATCCCACGCGACTCGGCATCGGCGATGATCTCGGCGAGATAGCGACCGGCGGATTCCGAACTGCCGGCCACTACGCTGCCCATGCCGAGCAAACCAGCCGACATCGCGCCCTGCCAGGATTCAGGCCCGGCGGCCAACGTCATCCGTGCCGCCTGGACACTCGGCACGAGGCCATGCTCGGCGATGGCGACGAGGCAGGCGTCCATCATAGCGCGCTGTTCGCGCTTCGGCTTTTCGCCGAGCACCAGAAGCCAGAAATAGTCCGTGAAGTCGATCTTGCCGATCAATTCGTCGCACAGGTCGTAGCCGCGCACGGTGATGCTTTCGGCGTCGGAAGTCGCGATCGCGGTGAAGGCCTGGTCCTGCTTTCCTATTCGCATAACGGTCCTAGTTTTCGCATGCCGAAAATAATTGCTCTTGCCGAAAACGTTAGCAGCAATTACTGTGCCGTCAAGTGACAATGCGAACTTGTCGCGAGGGGCGGCCATATGCATCGGGGAGGTTCGACGAGGCGTGGAGCAGGCGACTAGCGAAACGGATGACAGGCCGGCGGAATTTGTCGAAGCCCTCGCCAAGGGGCTGGCCATCCTCGAATCCTTCGATGCGACCCACGCGGAAATGACGCTGAGCGACGTCGCCCGACGCGTCGGCCTGTCGCCGGCGGCAGCCCGCCGCAGCCTGATCACGCTGCAGACCCTCGGCTATGTCGGACAGAAGGACAAGCGCTTCCATCTACGCCCGAAGATCATGACGCTCGGCTCGACCTTCTATTTTTCCACCCGCATCGAAGATGTTTTGCAGCCCAATCTCCGCGCTCTGGTGGAGACCTACGGAGACGCCTCATCGATCGGTACGCTCGACGGCGACGACGTGATCTATATCGCCCATGTCTCGGTCCAGCGGGCGCGGCGCGCCGCGGCCGTCGTCGGGGCACGTTATCCCGCATGCGCCACCTCTCTGGGTCGTGTCCTGCTGGCCGGCCTGCCCGACGCCGCGCTCGATCGCTATATCGGGCATGTGCGTCCAGCCGCCCTGACGTCGAAATCCATCACCGATCCGAAGGTCTTGCACTCCGAAATTCTCGCTGTGCGGGAGGCCGGCTACTCGACCACCGTCGATCAGCTGGATTACGGCATCACGGCGCTTGCCGTGCCGATCCGGGACATCGAGGGTCACGTGATTGCCGCTTTGAATACCTCCGGCTACACCGGCAAGATCACGCCGGAAACTCTCGTGGCGGAACGCCTGCCGGCGCTGCGCGAGGCCGCGTCCAATATCGCTCACGAGATCGCCCGTTACCCAATACTGCAATCAATCATAGGAACGCGTCCGAGGTAGACAAATACCCGGACAAGGGAGGAGGACCCATGTGCAGACTTTGTGACCCGAGAACACCCCAATTCGCCTGCCCCGTTGCGCCCGAAGGGTCTGATCTGGCTATCCTGGCGGGTACCTATGTCACGGGTGCTTCTTCCTCCTCGGGCGCCGGCGCCTACGCTGCCGGCTCCGCGACATCGGCCATGCCCGAAGGCCTCGGCGCCGGCCGCCGCATCCTCATCCGCAATGGCGCGGTGCTCTCGATGGATCCCGCTATCGGCAATTTCGTCGTCGGCGACGTGCTGATCGAAGGTTCAAAGATCGTCGCGGTCGCCGCCAGCATCGACGCGCCGGATGCCGCCGTCATCGACGCATCCGGCAAGATCGTCATGCCCGGCTTCATCGACACCCATCATCATCAGTTCGAGACCGCGCTGCGCGGCCAGCTCGCCAATGCCATTCTGATCAACGATGGCCGGCCCGAGAACGCCCAGAACTATTACGAGACCGTGCTGCAGAAATTCTCGATGGTCTACCGGCCGGAGGATGTCTACATCAATGCGCTCTTCGGCTCGATCGCCCAGCTCGACGCGGGCGTCACCACAGTGATGGATGTCAGCCAGATCCACCATTCTCCGGAGCATTCCGACGCGCTGATCGAAGGCCTTCGTGATGCTGGCCGCCGCTCCGTATTAGGCTATTTCGAGGGCTGGGGTGAGAAGGCGCAGTATCCGGGAGACGCCAAACGCCTGAGGGAACAACACTTCGCTTCCGACGACCAGTTGCTCACCATGGTAATGGGTGGCGAAATCTATCTGCCGGGCTACGAGGAATCGTGGCGGGTCGGACGCGAGCTTGGCTTGTCGATCGCGCTCCATGTCGTCGGCACGTTCGGAATGCAGCCGGTTTTCGACCAGCTCGGCGCATCCGGCGCTTTTGGTCCCGACAATATCTTCCTCCACATGACCGGCATGTCGGATGAAGGCTGGAAATATGCGGCCGACGCGGGCGCTCATGTCTCCCTCTCCGTGCCGATCGAGATGCAGATGCGGCACGGCACGCCGCCAATCCAGAAGGCGATCGACCATGGCATGAGCATTTCGCTGTCATCAGATGTCGAATGCACGATGACGTCGGATTTCTTCACCCAGATGCGGTCGGTGGTCACCCTGCAGCGCATGTTCGTCAATGAAAAGGCACTCTCCGGCCTGGATTACCCGACAATGCTGACGGCGCTGGATGCGATCGGCATGGCGACGATGGGCGGTGCTAAGGGGCTCCGTCTCGACCGCAAGATCGGTTCGCTGACACCGGGCAAGGAGGCCGACGTCATCCTGCTCGATGCCGAGGCCATCAACGTCGCGCCGCTCAACAACGTGCCGGGCGCGGTCGTCACGCTCATGGAACGGAGCAACGTCGATACCGTGCTGGTCGCCGGCAAGGTGAAGAAATGGAAGGGAAGCCTTCTCGGCTTCGATGTCGCGCGTCTGCGCGGAGAACTGGAAAAGAGCCGGGACTATCTGTTCGCAACGGCCGGCGTGGAGCGGAATCTGTTCGGACACTGATTGCGCTTGCGGATGCCGATGACACCAGTCGCAACGGCATCCACACCTGTTTTGAAAGGAGAGAGCATTGGCAAAACTCGTCGCCACATTGGCATCGACGCATCATCCGTTCTACCTCAAGGCGACCACCATGCCGCCCGAGCAGCAGATGCCGCAGGCACCGGAATGGAAGCGCAAGATCGAGGCCTATCGCGAGACCCTCGCCCGCACCGAGCCGGATATTCTGGTCATGGTCGGCTCGGACCATTTCCACCAGATCTTCCTCGACAACTGCCCGCAGTTCCTGATCGGCAAGGCGCCGCGCTACGACGCGACCTTCTACAATGAGGAGCGCGAGTTCGACATTCCGAAATACGTGCTCGACGGCGACGAAGACATGTCACAATTCATGCACCAGTCGCTGATGGACCAGAATTTCGATTTCGCCTTCTCGAACGAGCTGAAGATCGATCATTCCATCATCTGCCCGATCATCACCGTCCGGCCGCAAAACGATCTGCCGGTCGTGCCGATCTACACCAACATCTTCGCGCCACCGCTGCATTCGCCGCGGCGCTTCTATGATCTCGGCCGCGCCATCCGCAAGGCGATCGACGACTATCCGTCCGACAAGCGCGTTGCCGCCATCGGCACCGGGCATCTGTCGCTGGAGCTCGGCGGACCCCGCCAGTTCATGGAGACGGGTCCCGACCCGGTCTTCGATCGTCAGGCGATCGAATGGCTGCGCGCCGGCGATATCGACTCCATCCTGACCCATGTCACCCATGCCAGCATGGCCAAGAGCGGCAACGCCACCCACGGCTTCCTCAATTTCATCCTGATGCTGGGCGTCGCAGGTCCTGAAGGCGCCGACTATGTCGACAATCTCGACCTCTTCCACACGATGGAAGCCTATTTCACCTGGTACCCGAAGGAGCAGGCGGCATGAGCAAATATTATGTCAACAAGTTCCTGTTCATGACCGACCGGGATCCGGAACATCTCAAACGCTATATCGAGGATCCCAGTAGCTTCGTCGTCACTTGGGAACAATCGATCGGACCGAAGCTGCTCGGCAATGAAACCGAGGCTTCGACAGTCCACGCTTTCACCGACGCGGAACGCGAGGCCCTGATCAACCACGATTTCGTCGCCCTCTTCGAAATGGGCGCGCACTTCTTCCTGAACCTGACGATCTTCATCGGGATCTATGACGCGCCCTATATGAGCAAGTCCGGTCCACTGTCGTTCCAGCGCGAATTCGCGGCCAAGCTCCAGCACTGGAAGGAACTGGACTATCCTTCCGTCGCGACGTGACGGCACGCTGATCCTGCCATGTCAACGTTCGGGGCCGGCAATGCCTATTCCAGAGCCTCATTCTGTGATTGGCCGCATCACGCGATGCCATTCAGCAAATAAGCCACTCTTCATGGCCCCTGTCAGAGGCCACGAATTGCTGAGCGGTGCACTTTGATTGGGGATGACCCGCGTCAGGCGACGCGCACGACAAGGCCATCGAGCGACGGGTTGGCGACTATCTGGCAAGACAGGCGACTGCCGTCCACCTTTCCGCTCTCGGTGACATCGAGCATGTCGTCCTCGCTGCCTTCGGCGGCCCCGACCGCGTCACGCCACTCGTCCTCGACGACGACATGACACGTGGCGCAGGAGAGGCATCCGCCGCACTCGCCGACCACGCCGGGCACATTGTTGAACACGGCGGCCGTCATCAGGTTCATGCCGTCCTTGACGTCGGCAGAGATCCGCTCGCCGTTCTTCAGGATCCAAGTGATCTGGGCCATCTCGAAATCCTCAGACGTAATGGATGTAGAAATCGCGGCGGGCATCATCGTCTTCGAGCTTGCCCACTTTCTCGATTTCGTCGCGCTTGATGAAGATGTGGTTCTCGCAAAGCAGCCGGCCGACGGCATCCATCAGTGCGCCGTCCGCTTCCAGCTCGTCGAGCGCCTCGCCGAGCGTGTCGGGGACACCGTCCACCGCATCATGCGCCGTCATGCAGTCGGCCGTTTCGCGGGGCGGCAGCGGGTATTTGTTGACATAGCCAAGGCGCGCAGCTTGCAGCGTCGTGGCGACCAGCGTGTAGGGATTGGAGGCGCCGTCGCCCATGCGGTGTTCGAGCCGGGCCTTGGGGCCGCGTTCGGCCGAGATGCGCGTCGTCACGCCACGATGATCGCCCCCCCAGTTCCGCCAGTAACCCGACAGTGACGATGGCTGGAGCCGCTGGTAGGAATTGACGGTGGGTGCCGCCAGCGCCGACATCGAGCGGTGATGATGCATCAGGCCGGCGATCGCGCCCTCTGCGACCGGGCTCAGGCGGTCGGGCTCGCCCACGGCGTTCCTGCCCTCCTTGTCCTTGAAGGAGAAATTGACATGCAGCCCGCTGCCACCCTTGGCGAGGATCGGCTTGGGCATGAAGGTCAGCACAATGCCGAATTCGAGCGCGGTCTCGCGCGCCAGCTGGCGGAATAGGAAGTTGTCGTCGACCGCCTTGAGGGCCTTGTCATAGGTCAGCGTGAATTCGAATTGCGGCGTATCGAATTCCGAGGTCATGGAGTCGATATTGAAGCCGCGCGCCGTCGCCCGCTCCCAGATCGCCTGGGTGAAGCCGCGCGGGTCTGAGAAGGGGCCCGTCGAATAGACATAGGCCTTCGGCGTGTCATAGGGGACGAGGCTGCCATCCGCATTCTGCTGGAACGCAAAGGCCTCCAGTTCCAGCCCGATCATCGGCTCGAAGCCCAGGTCCTGCCAGTCCTTGATGGCCCGCCTGAGGGCGTGGCGGCCGCAGGCGCCGAAGGGGCTGCCCTCCTCCCAGAGATCGCCGACAACCACCCGGGTGCCGGGCAGCCAATCCGCGCGGATGTCCTCGCCACGGTAGCGGATCTCGATATCGGGCAGGTTTTCGAGCACCTTCGAACCCGGTGCCGGGATCAGATCCTTGTCGTAGGTCACGCCGAAGGTCGACTGACAGACGCGGGTGGCGCCGTCGCCGATCTTCGAGGGCGGCAGGAACTTGCCGCGCGCCAGATTGAGGTGGTCGCAGAACAAGACCCTCAGGCGATCCTGTGTCATGGCATGGTTCCCCTTGATTTTCAGTTGAGTTCGACAGCCACGGGCATCGACTTGATGCCACCGATGAAATTGGACCGGAGATACTGGTGCGGCTCGATCTGGCGCATGCTCTTCACCCGCTTGGCGAATTCCTGGAACAGGCAGCGCACTTCGAGGCGCGCCAGCCACATGCCGAGACAGACATGCGCACCGCCCTGGCCGAACGACATGTGCCGATTGGGCGAGCGGCGAAAATCCACCTCGAAAGGCCGGTCGAACACCTCCTCGTCGCGATTTCCGGAGGCGAACCAGAGAAGTACCTTATCGCCCTCGCGGATGGTCTTGCCTTGCAGCTCGATATCCTGGGTAGCGGTGCGCCGGAAATACAGGGTCGGAGACGCCCAGCGGATCACCTCGTCGGGCATGGTTTCCCAGAGGCTGTCGTCGCCGGTCTGCAATTCCGTCAAGAGATGCGGATGGCTCGCAAGCGCATGTAGGCCGGCGGCGATCGAATAGCGGGTCGTGTCGTTGCCGGCGGCCACGAGAAGGCAGAAGAAGTTGCGGAACTCCTCCTCGCTGATGACATTGCCTTCCCGGTCGGGCTGCAGGATGAGGTTGAGAACGCCCGATGTGTCGCCGCGCTTGCGTTTGTCGTGCATCAGCCGCTTGGCATAGTCGAAGAGCTCTGCGCCGGCCGGCGAGCGGAACGGCATCAGCCGGTAGGCGTCGGTATCGGCCTTGTCGAGCACGAGATCGGTGAAGTCGGAGTCCGTGTTGGCAATCAGCGCGTCACCTTTCTCCACCAGCCATTCGAGATCCTCGTCGGGCGTGCCGATGATCTGGCCGAGCATCCGCATCGGCAGCTGCCGCGCCACGCTCTTGACCGCATCGAACTCGCCCTGCGGCAGGACCTTGTCCAGTATATCGTCGCAGATCTGCCGGATCTGTTCCTCGAACAAAGCCACGACCGGCTTGGAAAAGGCTTTCGCGACCAGGATGCGGACGCGGGTATGCTCGGGCGGATCGGTCTCCTGGAACGTCCGGCGCGCCAAATATTCCTCGTAGGTCTGGTCCTCCATGCGGATGCCGCGCGCCGAGGAGAAGATCTGGTTGTTGCGGTTTGCCTCGAGGATGTCGGCATGACGCGTCAGCGACCAGAAGCCCTTGCCGCCGGCATAGTCGCACCAGGCGACGGGATCCTCGCGGCGCATGCGGGCAAAGGTGTTGTAGGGCGCGCCGTTGACGAAAGCGTCATGGCTCGACAGGTCGGCGTGGCCATCGTCGGTCGGCGTGAAAACCGTCATCGCATACCCCTCTTTTTGTCGTTGAAATAACAATTACACGTGTTAAATATATTTTCAAGTGCCTTATGCACACACTAGAGCCGATCCTGCATACACGGGATTTGATAGGGGATTTGCAATGACCCGACGCATCGCCATCCTGCTGACCAGCACCGACAGGTCGGATTTCGCCAAGCGTCATCCTGATGACGGGGAGAAGTTCACCACCCTGCTGCAGCCGCAGCGCCCAGACTGGCGCTTCGATGTTGTCAGCGTCAAGGATGGCGAATTTCCCGCGTCCGCCGATAGTTACGACGGCTACGTCATTACCGGCTCGCCGGCGTCGGTGAACGGGCCGGAGGCCTGGGTAGCTGAACTGATGACATTGATCCGCGAGATCGAGGCGCGGCGCATTCCGCTGTTCGGGGCCTGCTTCGGCCATCAGGCGATTGCCGTCGCGCTCGGCGGTTCCGTGACCAAGTCGGACAAGGGCTGGGGGCTGGGCACGGCGCCGACGCATTTCGATCGCCAGGCTCCATGGATGAAGCCGTTTCGCGAGAACCTCGTGCTGTTCGCCGCCCATCAGGAACAGGTCGAGGCGCTCCCCGAAGGTGCCGAGGTGCTCGGCGGCGACGACTTCTGCCCTGTTGGAGCCTACAGGATCGGCGATCACGTCTTCGCCACGGAATACCATCCCGAGATGACGCATCGCTTCATCGCCGAACTCCTGGACGAACTGGATGGAAAGCTCGACGCCGAGACGCTCGCTAAGGCGCGGGCCACTCTCGAAACACCGGCCGAAGGGCCGTTCTTCGCGCAGTGGATCGTCAATTTCCTGGAATACCGGTCGCCGTGAGATCCTGATCAGGGGCGCGACAGGACGGCGATCAGGTCCATCGCCGTCACGCTGTCGAACATGACATGCGTCACCATCATCTCCTCTGCCGCCGCCGAATCCCGATCCATGATCACCTCGGCGATCTTGCGGTGTTCCAGCGCCGATTTGGGGATCGATCCCTTGTAGCGATAGCGGGCCCGATAATAGGCGAGCAGCTTGCGGGCATTGACCTTGATTGTTTCGAGCAGCACCGGGTTGTGTGCAGAGACCGCAACGAGGCGGTGGAAATTGAGATTGGCGAGGTAGTATCGATCGGGTTCAGCGTCGCCGTATTCAGCCAGGTGGTTTTCGCAGGCGCGGACCGCCTGTTCGAGGGTCCTGCCATCCTCGGCGGAGAGGCGGCGGGCGGCGAGCCCAGCCGCGTGGCCTTCGAGCTTCGCATGCACCTCGAGGATAGCCAGAAACTCCTCGAGATTGGGCTTGAACACCACCGCCCCGCCGCGCGGCTTGCGCTGCAGGATGCCCAGCGCGTCGAGCTGCAGCAGCGCTTCTCGCACCGGTGTGCGGGACACGCCGAACCGGCTCACAAGCGCCTTTTCCTCCAGCACATCGCCGGGCATCAGCGTGCCCTGCTCGATTTCGCGGACGATATGGTCGACGATCTGATCGGTTTGGCTTCCCATGCGCCTATCTATGTATTTTTTCGATTGCCCTGAATATACGAAAAGCGAATTCCTAGTGCAATTGCATCATGGAACCCGGCCGGCGTTCGTGAAAGCCTGTCCCCAGCATTGGGAGAGGACGTCACATGGCCACGGGATTCTATTTCGACGAGCACTGCCTTTGGCACACGACAGGCGAGCATGTCATCATCGCGCCCGTCGGCGGCTACCTTCAGCCACCCTCCGGGGGCGGCCATGCCGAGAACCCTGAAACGAAGCGCCGCTTGAAGAATCTCGTTGAAGTCTCGGGCCTGGGCGACCATCTCGAATGGCGCAAGGCCGAGCCTCTGACCCGGGCCGAGATGGAGCGCATCCACACCACCAAATATCTCGACGAGTTCAAGCGCCTCTCCGATGCCGGCGGCGGCAATGCCGGCTTCTATTCGCCCTTCGGACCCGGCTCGTTCGAGATCGCCGCGATTTCGGCTGGACTGGTGAAACGGGCCGTTTCCGATGTCTTCCACCGTCGGCAGGACAATGCCTATGTCATCTCCCGCCCGCCGGGCCATCACTGTCTGCCGGATGCGTCTATGGGCTTCTGCCTGCTCGCCAATATTCCGCTGGCGCTCGAAGCGCTCCGCGCCGAGGTCGGGCCTGTCCGGGCAGCCGTGGTCGACTGGGATGTGCACCATGGCAACGGCACCGAGGCCTGCTTCTACGATCGCGACGACACGCTGACGATCAGCCTGCACCAGGAGAATTGCTTCCCGCCGGATCAGGGCCGGCCGGAGGCCCGCGGCACGGCCAAAGGCGAAGGCTACAACCTCAACATGCCCTTGCTGCCCGGCAGTGGTCACCAGGCCTACATGGACGCCTTCGACCTGCTGGTGACGCCGGCGCTTCGCGCATTCAAGCCCGAAATCATTGTCGTCGCCTCGGGCCTCGATGCCAATGCCTTCGATCCTCTGGCGCGGATGCAGGCGCATTCGGAAACCTTCCGCGCCATGGCCGCGAAGATCAAGACGATCGCGGCGGAACTCTGCGGCGGGCGGCTGCTGGCGGCACATGAGGGCGGCTACTCCGAGGGATATGTGCCCTTCTGCGGCCTGGCCGTCATCGAGGAGTTGTCGGGCCGCCGCACGCCGGTGCAGGATCCGTTCCTCGATATCCTCACCCAGCAGCAACCGCCGGCCGATTACGTCGCCTGGCAGCGCACGCGCCTTGAGAAGCAGGCGCGAAGCCTCGGCTTCTGAAGCCGCCGGCATGGTGCATTTGCATCATTTACAGACGGGCCGATCAGCGGCCTCATGACAAAAAACAAGGGTGAACCGGCAAACAGCCGAAAACGGGAGAATGCGCAATGGACTTCAATCGTCGTCAATTTCTGATGAGCTCGGTGGCGACCTTTGCCGTCGCCTCGCTTTCCACCCCGCTCCTGGCCGCTGACCCGATCGTCATCGGCGTTCCCACGGCGAAATCCGGTCCCGTCGGCGTCGCCGATCAGGCTGACTGGCTCAACGGCGTCACCATGGCGGTCGAAGAGATCAACGCCGCCGGCGGCGTCAATGGCAGGCCGCTCGAAACCCGCGTCGTCGATATCGACCTGTTGACGCCCGAAGGCACGGTTGCCGCCTTCCAGAGCCTCGTCGAGGGTGGTGTCCAGGCGCTCGCACATTCCTTCGCCATCATCCCTCAGCCCGCGATGGACGTCGCCGCTTCGAACGGTGTGCCCTACCTGCATGGCAATACCAGCCAGGCCAGCCTCGACCTGATGAAGTCCGATCCGAAGAAGTATCGCAACATCTTCCAGATCGATGTCGCCGAGACCTATTACGGGGCCGGCTTCGTGAAGTTCCTGTCGAACCAGAAGGCTGCGGGTTGGACGCCGAAGAACAATCGCGTCCACATCGTCCAGGAGCAGATCGGCTATACCCAGGTCATCTCCAAGGCGACCCAGGCCGCGATCGCTGCCACCAACGGCGAATGGGAGCAGGGCCCGATCACCGACATCCAGTTTCCGGTGCAGGACTGGACGCCCGTGGTGCAGGCCATCAAGGAGGCCGACTGCGGCGTCATCATGATCGACCACTGGGTGGCGGCGGAACTGGCGAGCTTCGCCCAGGCCTATGTGCTCGACCCGACCCAGGGCTCGCTGGTCTATCTGCAATACGGCCCCTCGCAGCCGGAATTCCTCGATCTCGCCGGCGAGGCCTCCGAGGGCTTCGTCTGGGGTTCGGTGATCGGCGTCTATGCCGACGAAAAGGGATCGGCCTTCCGCAAGGCCTATCAGGCCAAATATCCCGGCACGATGGGCATGGTCTATACCGGCTCCGGCTACGACTCCGTCCACATTCTCGCCGAGGCCTGGAAGACGGTCGATCCCAAGGATTTCGACGCTGTCGGCAAGGCGATCAAGGCGATCAAGTATCGCGGCGTTTGCGGCACCTACACATTCGCCACCGATACAAACTCGCCGGTCAGCTACCCGACCATGACCGACGATGCCGACTCCGCTCAGGCGCACCTGATCTTCCAGGTGCAGGACGGCGCGCACAAGATCATCTCGCCCGCCATCCTCAAGGAAGCTGACCTGCGGCCCGCTCCGTGGATGTAAGCGGAAGATCGATGTCATCGGACACAACCATCTTCGGCTGCCGGGGGATCGGAATCTCCTTCGGCAGCCGGGCGATCCTTGAGGATGTGACGCTCTCGGTTGCGTCAGGCGAGGTCCTCGGCCTCGTCGGCCCAAACGGCGCCGGCAAGACGTCACTGTTCGAAATCCTCACGGGCCGCTACACCGCCGACAGCGGGCAGGTTTTCCTCGGGGATCGCGATATCACCCGCATGTCGGTGCATGACCGAGCGCGATTGGGGCTCGGGCGGACCTATCAGAGCCCCGTCGTTCCCGGTTCATTGACCATCGCCGAGACCTTCCGCGCCGCGCGCTATGCCTACAAACCCTACAAGACCCGGATGGATGCCGAACGGGCCTGCCACCTTGCCAATTTCCGCCAGCCCTGGGACCGTGTCGCGGGGTCGCTCGACACATTCGACCGCCGCAAGCTGCTGCTCGCCTGCCTGCTGATGCGCCAACCCACGGTGCTGCTTCTCGACGAGCCGGCTTCGGGCCTGATCAATTCCGAGATCGACGAGCTCGACCTGATCATCCGCCGCCTCGTCGACGAGTACAATATCGGCGCGATCCTGATCGAGCACCGGCTGGAGCTCCTCTCGGCCATCGCCGATCGTGCCGTTGTCCTCGACATGGGCATCGTCATCGCCACCGGCACGCCTCGCGAGGTGTTCCGTGATCCGCGCGTCCTTGCCGCCTATTTCGAGGAGCCAGCCCATGCCTGACGTGCTGAAAGTCGAGGGCCTGACGGCGGGTTACGGTCCCCTTCGCGTGCTGCACGACATATCGTTCAAGGTCGCGGAAGGCGAACGCATCGGTCTGGTCGGCCTCAACGGCCATGGCAAAACCACGCTGTTCCGGGCGATCTCGTCGCAGGTCGGCTGGCAATCGGGGTCGGTCCAGTTGATGGGAACAGAGGTGGGTGGAAGCCGTTCGACAGGGCCGGGCCGACTGACGCCGGGCATCGTCCGGGCGGGCCTCGCGATGGCGCCACAGGGCGACGCGATCTTCCCCGGCCTGACCGTCGCCCAGCATCTCGACTGCGGCGCCTATACGCCCACGGCCTGGCGCGAGCGAAAGCAGCGTCGCGAGATGATCTTCGACATCTTCCCGCCTTTGCGGAGACTCGAACATGCGCTGGTCGGCCGGCTCTCCGGCGGCGAGCGGCGAATGGTCAGCGTCGGCCGCGCCCTGATGGTGGAAGCCAAGCTCTATCTCATCGACGAACCGTCGCTCGGCCTCGCGCCGAAAATCTCCGCCAGCGTGATCGAGGCGCTGTTTTCCCTGCCGCAGGATGGCCGCGCCATGATCATCGCCGAACAGAATGTGGCGCTTCTGTCAGGACGCGTCGACCGGATGGTGGGCATGCATGCCGGCCGGCTCCGGGGCGACGTCGGACATGTGAGCTTGCACTGAGATGGACCTGTCGATCCTCCTCGTTCACGGACTTTCGCTGGCTGCCATCTACGGGCTGATGGCCATCGGCATCAGCCTGCTCTGGTCGTCGATCGGCATGATCAACATGGCGCATGGCGCCTCCTTCGCCGTGGCCGGCTATGCAGCCTGGGGGGCCGCCGAAGTCGCCAAGCCGTTGATCCTCGCCACCCTGGGCAAGACCCTGTCCGGCACGATCGCCATGGCCGGGCTCTGCCTCTCGGCAGGCGCGTTGAGCGGCGCAATCATGGGTGGGCTGATCTACCTCCTCGCATTCCTGCCGATTCACGACAAGCCCAATTTCGCCGTCCGCAGCCTGATCGTCACGCTTGCGATCAACATGGCGACGGTGCAGACGCTGCTCTGGACCTTCGGCCCCAAGCAGAAGAACCTTCCCAAGATTTTCGGCATGGGCAGGATCGAGTTCCTCGGCCTCTCGGCGCGTTACGACCAGCTGGGAACCATCATCGGGACCACCATCATCCTCGGCCTCGTCCTGCTTTGGCTGAAGGTCAGCCGCAAGGGCCTGGAAATCCGCGCCATGATGCAGAATCCTGAGGGCGCGGTGCTGTCGGCGATCTCCGTGCGGTGGACGGCGCTGCCCGTGACCATGCTGACCGGGGCGCTGGCCGGCCTCGCCTCGGTGCTCCTGTCGCAGACCATCTTCGTCTCGCCGACATCGGGTGCCATTCCGCTCATCAAAGGCCTGACGATCGCGTTGCTCGGCGGGCTCGGCTCGGTTCCGGGTGCGGTGGCGGGCGCCGTGATCATCGGCTTCCTCGAAGCGATCATCGGCGCCGTGCCCTTCCTCGGCCAGCGCTACGTGCTGTTCGGAACCTTCCTCTTCATCATCGCCGTCCTGATCATCCGTCCGCGGGGCATCGGCGGGCTCCTGGACAAGGCGCGCAAATGACCGAGAAAAAACTCTTCGAGATCGGTCAACGCCCGCAGGAGGTGACACTGCCTGTGTCGGGCAGCGAGCCGCTCGACCGCCGCCGCCTGCCCTTCACCCGGCGCCATCTACTCAAATGGCGCTCGCGGCTGAACCCCAAGACGCTGAAGCAGGAGCGCCTGCTCGCGGACAAGAAGCCGCTCTGGTGGACCATCGCGCTGGCGCTGCTAGCGCTGTCGGCGCCGTTCCTGTCGAATTCGGCGCTGACGATCGTCTCGATCTTCTGCATCTTTTCCGCGATCAATGTGCTCTGGACCCTGATCATCGGCACGGCCGGCATTTTCAGTCTGGCGACACTCGCTGTCGTCGGCATCGGCGGCTATTGCAGCGCCGCACTCAATGTCTATCTCGGCCTGCCCTGGCCTTTCATGTTCCTAGCCGGCGGGCTGGCGGGGTTTGTCGCCGGCGGCCTTCTCGCCCTGCCGTCGACCCGGCTCGACGGGCTCTACTATGCGCTGTTGACCATGGGTGTGGCCGAGATCTGCCGCGTCTTCGTCCAGCAGCTCAAGCCGCTGACGCCGTATAATGGCTCGATCAACAGCGTCGCAGGCTTCATCCCGAAGGATTGGATGCTGCAGCGTCCGGGCTTGCTGGTGGGCTTCGCCGGCGCCTTCATTCTGCTGCTGCTGGCGCTCTTGACCTTCCGGATCGTCAATTCCGAACGGCTCGGCATGCTGTTGCAGACCGCCCGCGAGGACGAGGATTTCGCCCAGGCCGCCGGTATCGATTATCGCCGGGCGCGCATGCAGGTGTTCCTGATTTCCTCGGCAGGCCTCGGCGTGACCGGGGCGTTCTATGCCCAGTTCTACGGCTCGATCTCACCGGCGATCTTCTCGCTCGACCAGTTGATGCTGCTCTTCGCCATGATCGTCATCGGCGGCCTGGGGCGGGCCGAAGGCGCGGTGATCGGCACTGCGATCGTCGTCCTGATCGACAAGGGCCTCCTGGATCTGGGTCCGGTCCGCATTCTCTTGGTCGCCGCGATCCTACTGATGGTCACGCTCTGGACCGACAACGGTATTGCCGGCGCCCGCGATCAATTCCGCCGCTGGCGCCGCCGCAGGCAATCAGAGGCGCGTGCGCGCCGCAGCGAAAAGGGGGGCGAGATCATGCCCGAAGAAGCCATCGAGATCCAGGACAAACAGGCGATCTATTACCGGCGCTTCGACAAGCGCCTGCGCGACCATCTCAAGACGCTGATCACGCCCGAACTGATCGCAGAACATCAGCGTCAACCGCTTGGCCAGCATTCCGACGGGCTTTCCCGCGTGCTCAACTATTTCCGCCGTGGCGATGTCGCCGACAAATACGCCATCATCCGCCAGTCCGGCCAGTTCCACGCCTACAAGATCGTTGCCTTCTCCGGCGTTCGCGGCGCCCCGCCGCGCCTCGTCGACGACCGGACCTATGACGACATCAACGATGCCTATCACGCCGTGTTCCTGCTGCGCGTAAACGACCTGATGGAAAGCTGATCCCATGACCAATACCCGCATCTTCGGCTATGCCGATCCTCTTTGCGCCCGGGCGGGCGGGACGGTCGACTTCATGATCTCGGTCGAGGGACAGGATCACGTGACCGCGAGCCTGGTCCGGGTCATCCATGGCGACGAGAACCCGGAGGGGCCGGGCTATGTCGAACTGCCAACCGACATCAAGCTCCCCGCATCGATCCCCGCCGGGCGGCAATTCACCCAACTCGGCAGCTTCGCCCGCACAGATGATCCAAACGGACGCCTGGACGGCCTATCCTCCTTCACCCTGTTCGCCCATTTCCAGCCCACCGCGCCGAAGGCGGAACGCCAGCAGATCATGGGGCGCTGGGCGATCGATCGCACCATGGGCTTCGGCCTCGGCGTCGATCCGGATGGCCATGTCGCGCTCTGGGTCGGCGACGGAACCCATGTCGACGAGATCCGCACCGAGATCACGCTGGTGCCGCGCTGTTGGTATTTCATCGCCGCGTCCTTCGATGGCGCGACGAGGAAGGCCGAACTGCATCTGATCAATTGCGTCAACGCCTGGAACAGTCGGATATCGACTGTCGTGCCCTTCGAAGCCGACAGCTGGGTGCGCGAAAGCCTTCGCGTTTCGCCTGTTCCAACGGGAGGCGAAGCGAGCTTCAAGCTGGCTTCGGCGACGGCCTGGAACCCGATCCGCGGCCATCATGCCAGCCTGCTGTTCAACGGCAAGATCGATCGCGCCGGGGTCTATGATCGCCTGTTGACGAGGGCCGAGATCGTAGCCCTTGCCGGCGGTGCGGCACCGTCGCCAGAAGGCCTCGCGGCCTATTGGGATCCGACCGCGAACCTCTCACGCGAGGGCGTGGGCGACACCATCCCCGACACCGGCCCGCACGGCCTCCACATGCAAGGGATCAACCGCCCGGTTCGCTGCATGACCGGCTTCAACTGGAAGGGCGAGGAAAGCTATCGCCTTGCGCCTGAAACATTCGGCGGCGTGCACTATCACGACGACGCGCTGACCGACTGCCGCTGGCAGAAGACCTTTTCACTTCCCCTCCCCGACGATCTCAAGTCTGGCATCTATTGCCTGAAAATCGCGGCGGGCAACGGCACCGACTCCGTCCCCTTCATCGTCCGCCCCAAGACGCCGAAGGCCAAGCTCGCCCTGCTGCTCCCGACCTTCACCTATCTCGCCTATGGCAACGAGCATCTGTCCTACGAGGCCCCGATTGCCCAGGCGATCACGGCGCATACGCCGGTGCTGAACGAGGAGGATCTCGAATACAAAAAGCTCGAGGAGTTCGGCCTCTCGACCTATGACCACCATTCCGACGGCGCCGGCTGCTGCTATTCCTCCTGGAAGCGGCCGATCATCACGCTGAGGCCCCGCTACCGCTTGCCGGCGATGAACTTCCCCTGGGCGCTCCCCGCAGACCTGTCACTGATCTGGTGGCTGGAACATGTGGGTCTGGACTACGACCTGATCACCGACCATGACCTCCACGCCGAAGGCCTCGAATGCCTCAAGCCGTACCGGACGGTAATCAACGGCACCCATCCCGAATATTATTCCGAGGAGATGATGGACGCGACCGAGGCTTACCTGAAAGAAGGCGGCCGCGTGATGTATCTTGGCGGCAACGGCTATTATTGGGTGACGGGCACGCGCAAGGACGAACCCCACTGCATCGAGGTCCGCAAACTCGACGCCGGTTCCCGCGCCTGGCAGGCCGAACCCGGCGAGGGCTACCTGGCCTGTACCGGCCAAAGGTCGGGCCTCTGGCGGTCGCGTGGCCGGGCGCCACAGAAGATCGTCGGCCTCGGCTTCACAGCCGAGGGCATGGATGCGAGCCAGCCTTTCGAACGGATGCCGGACAGCTTCCACAAGCGCGCCTCCTGGATCTTCGAGGGTATCGGCGACGATGAATTGATCGGCGACTTCGGCCTCGCCGGCGGCGGCGCCGGCGGCATCGAGATCGACCGCTACGAACTCGGCCTCGGCACGCCGCCGCATACGCTGCTCGTTGGATCGACTTCGGGCCATTCCGACAACTACCCGCTCGTCTCCGAAGAGGTCACCTATGCCTTCCCCGGCCGCGGCGGCACGCAGGATGCGCAGGTGCGGGGCGACATGATCCTCTTCTCCACGCCCGAAAACGGCGCCTGCTTCAGCGTCGGCTCGATCGCCTGGAGCCAGGCCCTGCCCTGCCACGGCGGCGAAAACAATGTGGCGAAGATAATGCTAAATGTGTTAAATGCTTTCCTGAGGGAAGGAGCCCTGCCCGGCAGTCAGTATACCGGAGACGAAAAGCTCTGGCGCTGAAGTCCAAGCCGGAATGAACCGGGCCTCGTTTCCTGGAATGCGGAAGGAGTTTCGAGCCGACCTGTCAGGATGTCCTGTCTGGGGTCTGGGGGGCCTATGGGACTGGGAATAACCAGCTTTTCGCGTTTCATAAGCGACATGAACCACCGCACCCAGTCTGAGGACGCGGAGGGCTTGGCGCGCTGGGCCGTATCCGAACTCTCTGAGACACTCGGCTTTGACGCGGCATGGTATGGCTGGGCGACACTGCGCCAGGAAGGCGTGGAGGTCTATGCCAATACCACCTTCAACCTGCCGGAGAATTACTACGGCAACTGGCTCAGAATGTCCGACCAGGACCTGCTTGCCCGGTCGATGATCGAAAACCCCGGTTACGTCGCCACCTACGACCGGGGGCAGTCGCGCCAGACCGACGGCATGGCGGACCTGTCGGACAGCTACGGTCTGAGACGGATGGCGACCGCGATGAACGGGCGCTATGGAGAGTTTGCCAACTTCTACATCTCCTCATACCGCACCGGCAAAACCGCGCGGGCCTTCAACGAGGAAGAGCGCGATTTTTTGCAATGCGCCGTCAATCATCTCTCCTCGGCGATGAAGCTCTCGACATCGGAGCCCGGCCGTATCTCCGTGCCCGGTTCGGTGACAATCCTTGCCTCGAAGGATGGTATCGGCCTTCTCTGTCTCGACGCTCTCAGAGAGCAGTTCGGCGATGTCTGGCCGCGCTGGACGGGTGACAACCTGCCCGAACAGCTTGCCTGCCTGATCAGCCAACCCGGCACCCATATCCTGTCGGAGCGCGATCTTGTCGTTTTGGTCGAGCGGACACCCAATTTTCTCAACATGGACCTCCGCCGCCTGACACTCCGGCGCCTGAACCGTTTCGATCTGCTCACCAAGAGAGAGCGCGAGGTCGCGCGCGAGCTCGCAGGCGGAAAGAGCGCCAAGGAGGTCGCCCGTCATCTCGGTCTTGCGCCGGCGACGGTGCGCAACCAGACGCAATCGATCTACCAGAAACTCCAGGTCGACAATCGTGCCGCACTGGTCGCAGCGGTGCCCTTGGGAGCGGGTTGATTGAAGGAGAGCGCCGCCAGCATGCCCAAGGTTCGCACATGCCCAATTCGCCAATTCTTGCCTAGTTGATCGGCTTTCTCCATATAGAGCCATGGCGGTCGAATCAAAAATCTTCGTTGGTCTCAAATCCACTCGAAAAAAATCAGCTCCTCGCAGCGAACCCACCGGTCCGAAATGCCAGTGGGACCAGTGCGAAAAGCATGGAGCGCACCGCGCGCCGGTCGGGCGGGACGCCGAAGGCCTGTATCTGTTGTTCTGTCTTGAGCACGTCAAGGAATACAACAAGGGCTACAATTACGCGACCGATCTCTCCAGCCCGGAAGTCGCCCGCTATCAAAGAGAAGCCACGACCGGCGAACGCCAGACTTGGGGCACCGTTGTCGAAAAATCTGCCGAAGCGCCGATGCCGTCTACCGCTCGATCGGGTTCTGCGAAGGCTTTGAACGCTCGCAAGACCACAACCCAACGCCAGACAGATCGACGTGACCCTGAGGTGCGAAAGCTGAAGGCGCTTGAAGCTCGGGCTTTTGAGACGCTTGGCCTCTCGCCAAATGCGACGCCGCAGGAGATCAGGAGTCGCTACAAGGAAAAGCTCATCATGCATCATCCGGATGCCAACGAGGGAAATCGCTCCTCTGAAGACGCTCTCCGCGCATCGATCGAGGCCCACAAGATTCTAAAGCTGAACGGCTTTTGTTGAAATCGCGCTGCAAATCCATGCGCGGTTTCCCATGCCATCGAGATTTCTTGCCCTGCCAACTCGCGTCGGGCGTCCATCAGCCCGAGTAACGCTCTCAGGCCTGGTTTGCATTAGGGCTTCCCGGTCATCTGTCTGGAGACCGGGCGCTCAGCCGGTGGCGAGCGCCCTTTTGTCGTCGGTTCTCGTTCAGGCGCGATCGACGACGCCCTTGATGGCTTCCTTGGCCTTGCCCTTGACCTGCTGGGCGTCACCCTTTGCTTCCTGGACGATGCCCTTGGCCTGCATTTCCTTGTCGTCCATCGCCTTGCCCACGCCCTGACGCGCCTTGCCGACCAACTCGTTTGCCTTGCCGACGACCTTGTCTGAAGTGCTACCCATTTCATTCTCCTTGTAAGAGACGTGATCGTCTCACCGCAGGAAACAACGGGCAGCGCCTCACTCCGTTCCATTGATGTGACAATGTTGCGCGAAGACGGATCACTCCTCCGGCTTCGACATTGATTGCTGCGCCGAGAGGAAGTTTCCAAACGCCTGGAGCGGGTCGAAATGATCGCAGATCACTTTGATCACAACAAGAATAGGGACCGCGAGGAGCGCGCCGATGAAGCCCCAAATCCATGACCAGAACGAGATCGAGATGAAGACGGCGACCGTATTGAGTTCCAGCCGCCGACCCAGCATCAGCGGCGTGACGAGCTGCCCCTCGATGATGTTGCAGGCGAGGACGAAAGCGGGGGCGGCGAGGCCGATCACGATCCCGTCGAAGGTGGCAAGCGATATCACCGCGACGAGCAGCACGGTCACCAGGGCCCCGATATAGGGAAGGAAGTTCAGGATCGCGGCGGCCACGCCCCAGACGAGCGCGTCGGGAATTCCCAGCAGCCACAGGCCCGTGCCAACGGCGACGCCCAGGCCAGCATTGATGATGGTGATCGTGAAGAGATAGCGGGATATCTCCCGCTCGACGTTATAAACCACTCTGAGCACCTTCTTCTTGTCACTCAGCTTGGGAACGCTCTGGATGATCTTTTCGTAGAACATCGTACCGGACGCGAGCAGGAACAGCGACAGCACGAAAGTAATGGCTAGCGTGGTGCCGATCGACACCGCGTTGCCGGCGGCGCGGGAGAGGATGCCCGGCTGCGCGACGACGACTTTCTGGACATTCGTGTCGGAGACGGCTTCCGTCGCGGAGTCGATCTGTGCGGTGGCCTTGATCGCCTTCTCCACCGTCATCTGCAGCGTGTGGACCTTTGCCTGGAGTTTTTCGCCTATGGCTGGCGCGTCCGCCACGAGCGCCGATACGGGGCCGCTGGTCACGTAGACGAGCACCGCAATCGCTGCCGCCGTTACAACGATCAGCAGCGTGGCGGAGAGCGCCGATGGCACCGAGCGCTTGGATAGGAATCGCACCACCGGCGTGAGCGTGAGCGCGAGAAGGAAAGCCAGGACGATCGGGGTGAGGAACTCACGTCCGATATAGAGGCTATAGATGACCATCAGGAACAGAATGCACCCGACATATTTCTGCAGCCGGGTCGATCCGGGCGACGCGTCAGGCACGGTCGGCGTGTAGGCCTCGGAATCGGTCGGCATCTGCGTGGCTCCTTCATTGGTGTCGAATTGAAAAAACCCCGACGCTCATGCGACGGGGCCGCCGATCTACAATGCCCGCTGCCTATTTGGAATTGATGGCGGTTATCGCTAGCGTGGTCAGCTTGGCGTTCGCCCCCTTTTCCTCGTCGAGGATTTCCGTCAGGAGAACATGCGCCTTCTCATTGCCCAGGACCTTCGCCCATTCCCGCAGCGAGCCATAGCGCGAGATTTCGTAGTGCTCGACGGCCTGGCAGGCACCGATCAGGCCTGCATCGAGAGCGACACCTTCGGCCTCTTCCATCAAACCCTCGGCTTCCTTGATGAGGCCATCGGCGGCATCGCATTTCACGCCTTCGGGTTTGACATTGATCGTCTTGAACACTTTCTTGAGCGTTTCGATCTGCCCCTTGGTCTCCTGGAGATGGGCTTCGACCGCAGCCTTCAGCTTGGCATTCTTCACCGCGACGGCGATCTTTGGCAGCGACTTGGTGATTGCGTTCTCGGCGTAGTAGACGTCTTTGAGCGTGTGCTCGAACAATTCGGCGAGAGTTTTCACGGGAATTTCCTTTGTTGGAGACGCCCAGTAACGGAAATGTGGGGCGATCGTTCCTGTGTGAACGAATTCCTAAGATGCCGGCACGGCTAAGGCAGTCAGTTTCGGGTCACTTGAACCCGCCAATCCACAATGATGGCACGGGTGATGCTGATACCGGATGAGCTCCAGTTTCGCGCGAAAGGATAGAAGCGGCGACACGACGAAGAAAAAGCCCGGCCGCCGAAGCGACCGGGCCCAAGTCCTCGTTCTCTACTGGGGAAAACGCGATCTATTTCGCTCCCGCCTGTTTCAACAATACGTCAGCTATTGAGAGCGCGCAGGTGACACGCATTCAACGAGCGACAGAGCTGGAAACTCATCGTCGGAATGCCGGCAGCGGATCGTGCTACTTGGCAGGATGCGGGATGCGGATCTGCCTAGGCGGCCCCTTCTGCAGGATGACCATGGCCTCTCCGAACAATTCCCGACGCCGGGCCGTGCGCGCGTCGAGGCGACGCTGCTTCACATCCGACGGCGTCTGCTCATTCATTCCCACGAGAGAAGCTTCGTTCTCCACCATGTCGAGCAAGAGATTGCGCATCACCGTGGTCTCCTCGCGGAGGCGCTTCAATTCCCCAAGCTGTTTGTTGCCGCTGAGCTTGCCCGCAATCACATCGTCAATGTTTTTCTCAACCAGGCGCGTCTTTGCGGCCAGGTAGCGAACGAAGAAGAACGTACTGACAGCGACACAGATGCTGAAGGCGACGGACAAACTGATGAGGACGTAGAACATGATCGGCTCCTGTACCCCTCAGGTCGTGACGATGCATCGAGATTTCAATAGCTGAGCTACCACCGGCGAGGCGTCGCTGACCGCCATGTCGGACCCTCAGGCGACAGACCAGCCGCCATCCACCAACAGGTTCGCGCCGGTGATCAGGCTCGCGGCCGGCGATGCAAGGAAGACCACGGCACCCACCACATCGTCGGTTTCACCGATCCGACCGAGTGGAATATGGTCGAGCGTCGCCTGGCGGTTGTCGGAATCGGACAGAAAGGGTGCAGTGCCGTCGGTGTGGATGAAAGTCGGCGACACGGTATTCACAGTCACGTTGTAACGCGCCCACTCGGCTGCAAGGCACCGCGTCAGATGGTTGATGGCCGCCTTGCTCATGCAGTAGATCGCCTCGCCGCGGAGCGCCACGGTGCCGGCCTGCGAACTGATGCTGATGATACGCCCCTCTTTGCGCTCGATCATATGACGGCCGACCGCCTGGGTCATCAGGAAGGTGCCCTTGATGTTGACATCCAGTATCTGGTCGAGGTCCTTCTCCTCGACGCGTTCGGCGAGATCGCCCGGAGCCACCCCGACATTGTTCACGAGGATGTCGATCCGCCCAAACGTCCGCAGCGCCGCATCAACTGCTCCTGCGATATGTGTCTTGTTGGGGATGTCGAGCTCGACCAGGAGGACCCTGCGCCCGATGCCCTCGAGTTCGACAACGAGGTCCGCAGCTGCCGCGACATCTCGGACCCCCAGAACGATATCCGACCCCGAGGCGGCACAGGCGATCGCGCAAGCACGACCGATCCCGCGGCTCGCCCCGGTCACGAGCGTCACCTTGCCGTCAAGGGTGAAATCCGGCGCGTTCTTCATCTTCATGACACCTGCCTCGATGACGCCGATTTATGGCATTATCGGTGCATGGAAGCCAGATGTTGACAGGCAGCAATTTCATGGCATGCTAGTGAACAGGATTAAACAGGTTCATTGCACAGGCATGACATGGCTCGGCGCTCCAGTCTGAAGACCCCCTTGAAGCCCGGCGCGCCGAAGCCGGAGCAGATCGCTTCTGTTCTTGAACAGGAGATCCGCTCGGGCGTACTCGCCTTCGGCGACCGGCTGCAGAGCGAAAACGAACTTGTCCAGCGCTTCGCCGTCAGCCGCAACACGTTGCGCAAGGGTCTCGAGGAGCTGAACAGCCGCGGCCTGATCACAACCAAAGTCGGCATCGGTTCCTTCGTCACCTTCAACGGCCAGACGATCAATGATGTCATGGGTTGGTCGAAGGCGCTCGCAGATGTCGGCGCCGACACGGCGACACGCGTCCTGCGCATCGAAATGATGCGGGATGCGGCGCTCGCAGCGCAAATGAAGATCGACGACGACGCCTTCATCGCGGTCGATCGTCTCCGCCTTTTGGCGAAGGACCAGACGCCCATCTCGATCGAACGCAGCCGGGTGCCGTTCCTGCCGGAACTCGAAGACGTGCCGTTACGCGGTCTTCGCGACGGCTCCCTTACCCAGACGCTGCGCGCGGCTGGCCTCGTGCCCGACCATGGCGAGGAATGGGCCGATATCGAAATGCTGGGCGCAGCCGATGCGGAACTGCTCCGCTGCGCTCCTGGCAGTGCCTTCCTCCGCACTCGGCGACTGACGCGGGAGGCCGAGGGGCGGCCGATCGAATATGTCACCAGCTTGCTCAACCCCGCCTATTTCGCGCTTCATCTGGAGTTCTGACGATGGCGGTGCAGGAGGAGATCGCATTCAACAGAGCTCTGGGGGCACTCGTCGGCGGCGCGCTCGGCGACGCCATGGGCATGCCGACCCAGCTTCTATCGCCCGCCGAGATCAGGGCCGACTACGGTTTCGTCGATCGCTTTGTCGATCCCGCGCCGGATCATCCGGTGTCGAAGGGCCTCAAGGCGGGCACGATCACTGACGATACCGAACAGACGCTGCTGCTCGCATCGGTGCTGCTGAAATCCGGCCAGAGCTTCGATCATCATGCCTGGGTCAATGCTCTCATCGCCTGGGAGGAAGACATCAAGGCGCGCGGCGGCTACGACCTGCTCGGCCCCTCGACCAAGCGGGCGATCGACGCGATCAATTCAGGCACGCCGCCCGAGGAAGCAGGCCGCAACGGCGAGACCAATGGCGCGGCAATGCGGATCGCGCCCGTCGGCATCCTTGTCCCGCCGGGCGACGCGCTGATTGCACGGGTCGCGGAGACCTGCGGCGCCACCCACAACACGACGATTGCGATATCCTCTGCCGCAGCCGTGGCGACCGTTATCAGTCATGGCATCGACGGCGCCGATTGGCGCAAGGCGATCAGCCATGGGGTCGCCGCGGCGCGTGCGGGCGAGAAGCAGGGTCATTGGGTACCGGGCGGCACAATTGCTGCGCGCATCGAATGGGCGCTTGAGATGGTCGAGGGCTGCTCGGTCGAGGAAGGCATTTCGCGTGTCTTCGACCGGCTCGGCACCAGTGTCATCTCGCAGGAATCCGTGCCGGCGGCCTTCGCCGTGCTGAAGCTCGCCGAGGGAAATGCCTGGAAAGCTGCGGTGATCGCCGCCAATCTCGGTGGTGATACCGATACGATCGGCGCCATCGCCGGATCCATGGCCGGCGCCTGCGCCGGCTACGACAGCCTGCCCGCCGACAGGATCGGCGGCCTTGTCGGCATCGATCTCGACGCGGTCAAGGAACTGGCTCACGCGCTGGTTCGGGCACGGTTTGCCGCACGGGAGGCGCAGCATGGCTGATCCCCGTCTCATCCATATCGGCAGTTCTGTTGTCGATTTCATCTACCGCATCGTCCGTCTGCCCGGTCCTGGCGACGACCTTACCGCTTCATCCTTCTCCGCCCTTCCCGGTGGGGGTTTCAACATGATGGTCGCGGCGAAGCGGAGCGGCATGCGCACGGCCTATGCCGGCAAGATCGGCGACGGGCCGTTCGGGATGTTGATTTCCGACGCGCTCGCCGCAGAGGGCATCGAGCGGCTCCAGCCGGTCAGCCGCGGCATCGACAGCGGCACCTGCGTGGTCTTCGTGACCGAGGGCGACGGTGAGCGGACATTTGTATCCCGACCCGGCGCCGAGGGCGTTATCACGCCTGACGATTTTCCCTACATGATGCCTTCACCCGGCGACTGGGTGTTCACCACGGGCTACACGCTCGCCTATCCCGGCAGCCAGCAGGGCCAGACGCGCTTCATCGAAACGCTGCCCGACCATGCGACCTTCGCCTTTGATCCGACGGGCATTGTCGGCGAGATCCCCGTCGATCTGCTGCATCGTGTGCTCGGCCGCACCGACTGGCTCAGCCTCAACCGCAACGAGGCGGCTGATATCGTCGGTCGCACCGAGGATGCCGAGATGGCGGCGCGCCTGTTCGCGCGGCACTGTCGGCGGGCGAAAGGCATTGTCCTGCGCTCTGGTTCCGCTGGCGCGCTTCTTGCGCTGGCGGGCCAAGAACCGGTCTTTGTGCCCGCCTTCCGCGTCCACACAATCGATACCAACGGCGCGGGCGACGCCCATGACGGCGCCTTTATTGCCGCGCTGAGCCAGGGCCGGCCGCCGATCGAGGCACTTCGCTACGCCAATGCGGCGGCAGCCATCTCGACCACCCGCCATGGCGGGCCGGCGGCGCCCGATGCCGATGAAATCAACGAATTCCTGAAACGTGCCCGGGAAGAGAATTCCGCTGATGCGGAGACAAAGGGAACATTGGCACTCTAAACGGAGAGGAAATGTCATGAACATGACGCGCATGATTGCAAAGACGATGACGACTGTGGCCATGACCGCACTTCTGGCGGGAACGGCGCTCGCTGCCGAACTCCACGTGCTCAACTGGAAGGGCTACGGCGCCGACGAACCCTGGGCCATTGAAGCCTTCGAGAAGGCGACCGGCCACAAGGTCATCAACGACTTCTTCAATTCCGAGCAGGAAATGCTCACCAAGCTCAGGACCAATCCCGGCCTCTACGACGTCGTGATGATCAACGCCGCCTTCAACGACCAGGCGTTCAGCGAAGGCCTGGTCGAGCCGATCGATACGTCCAAGATCGCCAACTACGCCAATGTCGGCGCCGAGAAGGCCCAGTCGCCGATGCTGAACCACGACGGCAAGGTCTATGGCGTGCCGTGGGTCTGGGGCGTCACGGCACTCGCCATCAACGACAAGAGCTTTCCGACTCCGCCGACCTCGATCGGCGTGATGTGGGACGAGGCACACAAGGGCCGCGTCGTGCTGCGCGACGATGCCGTCGAAGCGATCCAGTTCGGCGCCATCGCGACGGGCCAGGATATCAATGACATCAAGGACATGGATGCGGTGAGGGCCAAGCTCACCTCACTCATGCCGCAGATCCGCACCTTCTGGAGCGCCGAGAACGACTTCAACCAGATGGTCGCCGCCAACCAGATCGATGTCGGCACCTATTGGAGCGGCTCGGCCGATCGCGCCAAGAAGAACTTCAAGCTGCCGGTGAGCCTGGTGATCCCGGAAGAAGGCTGCGTCGGCTGGCTCGACGCCTTCTCGATCCCCAAGGGTTCGAAGAATGTCGAGGGTGCCCAAGCCTTCATCAACTACATGATCGATCCGGGCTTCTACACTGAGTGGGTGGCCAAGGTCGGTGCCCCGGTGTCGGCGAATGACAAGGCGCTCGAAGCCCTGCCCGCGGATGCTTTCAACCGGGTGGTGATGGGCGATCCCAAGGTCGCCTCGCGCATCAAGTTCCAGGCGCCGATTACCGATGCTCAGCGCGAGGCCTATCTGGCGCTCTGGCAGGAGATCAAGGTCAACGTGAAGTAGCCGGAGCGTGCTTGTCTTGGGTGTGCACCCCTCACCAAGCCCGCCCAAGTCTTCGCCTTCGGCTCAGCCGGGCTTGCTATCCTCTCCCACAAGGGGAGAGGTAAACCCGCGGCGCTCACGGTGCCCCAAGCTAGGCCGCGATCGCGGCACCCTACCTCTCCCCTTGTGGGAGAGGATACGAAGGCCGGGTGAGCAACGCGAACCCTTGGCCGAAGTTGGTGAGGGGTAAAACTCTCAAGTCGTGACTCTCACTGGCGGATAGATCTTGGCAGACATCGCTTACATTCCGCATGACTCCCCCCTCCGCAGGGCGATGCCACTCCTCCTGCCCGCCTATGTCTGGCTGGTCATCGCCATCTTCCTGCCGCTGTCGGCCATGGTCTTCTTCAGCTTCATGAGCGACATGCCGCTCACCGGCCGCGACTGGTCGTTTACGCTACAGAATTACCAGGCCTTCTTCGCGACCGGCATCTACATTACCCTGCTCGGCTCCTCGCTCCGGCTTGGACTTGAGGTGACCTTCTGGTGCCTGCTGGTCGGCTTTCCTGCGGCCTATGTGCTGGCCAAGGTGCTGAAGGGCCGCAGCCGCGAAGCGGTGTTCCTGCTTGTCATCCTGCCCTTCTGGAGCAACGGGCTGGTGCGCATCTTCTCGTGGGCGATGGTGCTGCGGGAGGGCGGCATTCTCGACACGATGCTCAACGCCGTGCTGCCGTTCAAGATCAATATCGACCTCATGTATTCCTACCCGGCTGTGATCATCGGGCTCGTGCACAGCTACGTGCCCTATGTGGTGCTGACCTGCTATCTCACCCTGCAGGCGATCGACGACAGCCTGATCGAGGCCGCGCGGTCGCTCGGCGCCTCGCGGTTCCGGGTGCTGAGAAAGATCATCCTGCCGCTCGCGGTACCAGGCATCGTCGCCGGCGCAGTGCTGATCTTCGTGCCTGTTGTCGGCTCCTTCATGGAGCCGCGAATCTTGGGCGGCCGCACGGGTACCTTCTACGGAACCGTGATCGAGGACCAGTTCGTGGCGGTGTTCAATTGGCCGCTTGGGGCGGCGCTATCCTTCATCCTGCTCGGCGTCGTGCTGGTGATCCTGGCCGCTGCCTCCCCCATCATGCGGAGGGCGCAATGAACGGGCTGACGCGCACGCTGAACTGCCTCGGCAAGCTCTATGTCGGCCTGCTGCTGCTCTTTCTCTATCTGCCGATCATCATCATGGCGCTGATGTCCTTCAACGCCTCACCCTTCTACATGCTGCCCATCGAGTGGTCGACCGTGTGGTACGAGACCTTCTTCGCCAACAGCCAACTGATCGCGGCGACCTGGAACAGCGTGTTGATCGCCGTGATCACCACGATCGTCTCCGCGATCCTCGGCACGGCAGCCTCGCTCGCGCTCTATCGCTACGATTTCCCCGGTAAGTCGGTGCTGCAGGCGGCGCTGTTGCCGCCGATCGCCATTCCCTGGCTGATCACGGGCACGGCGATGCTGATCTTCTTCTTCGGCGTCGGCATCGGCCGCGGCCTGCATGCGATCATTCTCGGCCACGTCGCGCTCGCCCTGCCTTACGTGATCATCGTCGTCAACGCGCGGCTCAAGACGCTGGCGCCGGAACTCGAGGAAGCGGCGCGGTCGCTCGGCGCCAACCAGTGGCAGGTGACGCGGCGGGTGACGCTGCCGTGGATCGCGCCGGGGATCATCGCCGGCGGGCTATTTGCCTTCGCCGTGTCCTTCGACCAGTTCGTCGTCTCTTATTTCCTGGCGACGCCGGGACAATCGACCCTGCCGGTGGAAATCTATGCTGCGATCCGCAAGGGCTTCACGCCCGAGATCAACGCGGTCTCGACCATCATCATCCTGCTGTCGATGGCAATCATGCTGATCACCGCACGCTTCTACAAATTCGGGGGAGAGCAATAGTGGCAAGCGTCGAGGTCATGAATCTCTCCCGCACATTCGGCAATCACAAGGCGCTCGACGACGTCTCGGTGCGCTTCGATGATGGCGGCTTCTATGCGCTGCTCGGCCCCTCGGGCTCGGGCAAGACGACGCTGCTCCGGATGATTGCCGGCTTCGATTTCCCCAATGCCGGGCGGATCGAGATGGACGGCGAGAGCGTCGAGCGCGTGCCGCTGGAGAAGCGCCAGATCGGCATGATGTTTCAGAACTATGCGCTGTTTCCCAACATGAACGTCGCCGACAACATCGCCTTCGGGCTCGAGGTGCGCGGCCTGCCGAAAGCGGAGATCCGGGACAAGGTCCGGGCCGCGCTCGACCTCGTCAAGCTCGGCACCTATGGCGAGCGCAAGCCGCATCAGCTCTCCGGCGGCCAGCGCCAGCGCGTGGCGCTCGCCCGCGCCTTCGTCATCAATCCGCGCGCGCTGCTTCTCGACGAACCGCTCGGCGCGCTGGACAAATCGCTTCGCGTCGACATGCAGGTGGAGCTCAAGCGGATCCAGCGCGAGATCGGCATCACCACGATCTTCGTGACCCACGACCAGGAAGAGGCGCTGACCATGGCGGACAGGGTCGGCATCTTGAAAGATGGCCAACTGGTGGAAGAGGGTGAGCCGGAGGAGATCTATAACCGTCCGCGAAGCCTCTTCGCCGCGACCTTCCTGGGCGATGCAAACATCCTGTCCGGCACCTGGTCCGGCGACGCTATGGTCATGGCCGATGGAACGAAGATCCTGGTGTCCGGTGCGGAGCGCCACAGACCCGGCGAGCCGATGCAATGCGCGATCCGTCCCGAGCGCATGCAATTCGCTCAGGCAACCACACCGCCCTTCGAAAATACACTGGGCGGCCGCGTCGTCCGTAAGATGTTTTCGGGTGTCAATTCCACCTATCATATCGAGACTGCAGGCCGCGAGATCCGGGTCGTGGTAACGAATTCCGCCGACATCCGCTTCCAGGAAGGCGATCCTGTGAGCGTAATCTGGTCGGCGGCCAATACCTTCCAGGTCAACTAGGGCGCCACGTGATGGGGCGCTGCTCGTTCAGCGGAGCCCATCTTGCGAGAGGACATATTTTATGTCTAAACCTTCTCAGCCCAGCCGATGCCGCATCCTTCATTCTGGCAGCGGCGATCTCGCCTATAGGGACAATCAGCATGAAGGCAGCGCTCTACAGATCGTTCGGCGGGCCTGATGTGCTTGAATATGTGGACGCGCCTGATCCGGTTGCGGCAGAGGGCGAGGTGCTGGTGCGGCTGGAGGCGGCTTGCGTTGCACCGTTCGACTGGAAGCTGCGCCAAGGCCTGTTGCAGGACCATTTCAAGACGGCTTTTCCCTTTGTTCCGGGGCGCGAAGGCGCCGGCGTCGTCGAAGCGGTCGGCACTGATATTGCGGATCTCAAATTGGGCGATCGTGTCTGCGTGCTTGCTGGCGCAGCAAGGGGCGGCATCTATGCGGAAAAGGTCACGCTGCCCCGCCGGAATGTCGCGCTCATAGCCGCTTCCCTCCCACCAGTGCGCGCAGCGGCCGGACTGAACGCCGGCATCAATGCCTTGGTATGCTTCGACATGGCCGACGTGAAGCGCGGCCAGCGCGTGCTTGTCCATGGCGGCGCCGGCGCGGTCGGCGGCATCCTGGTGCAGCTTTGCCACGCCGCCGGCGCCCATGTCGCAACCACCTGCCGCGCCTCCAACAAGGACTATGTTGCCGGTCTCGGCGCCGATAGAGCCGTGGCTCACGACGGTGAAGATTTCGGCACCCTCCGCGATATCGACGTCGTCTTCGACCTGATAGGCGGGGCCGTCCACGACCGCTCCTATGCCATCATGCGGCGTGGCGGCCGGCTGATCTACCTGAACGCCCAGCCAATCATCGATCGCGGCGCGGAATTCGGCGTCACCGTCACGCTCGGCTACAGGGGGCCTGCCGACGAACCGGACATGATCGCCAGGGTCATCGACATGATGGCGTCCGGCGCCTTCCGGCCGCAGGTCTCGTCAACAATGCCGCTCTCGGAAGCAGCGGAAGCGCATCGGCTCATCCAATCCGGCCAGGTCACGCGTGGCCGGCTGGTTCTGACCATGTAGTCAGCCGGGCAACGCCTCTTCGGTTGCCATCGGATAGTGGAAAGTGCCGCCTTCATAGGGCGGGAACTTCTCGAAATCCCGCCGGAGCTGAAGCCGGGCCGGCGAAGCCAGCGCTGCGGTCAGCGCATCGGCGCTGTCGAACATCACGCGGTTGCGCTGCATATGGTTGGCGCGCGGCCAGGGCAGGCTGCCACACCAGTCGACGCGCGACAGAATCTCGATCGAACGGATGCCCGGAAACTGACGCATGACCGGAGGGTGACTGGCGATGTAGTTCGCGAGCCAGAGATTGAGATCGGCGGCAGGTCCCGCATAATGCACGACGAAACTGCAGGGCAGACCGGACGGACCGGGCCGCACGACGGGATCGTCGACCGGAAATGGCCGCGCATAGAAGGCTTGCTGGCTGATCGCGAGATCGCCAAGCTCCCCGAGCAGACCGGTGCCAACGAGAGGCGCGAGCGGTCCCCCGGCCGACGCTGCGGCCTCCAGCGCGGGCAATTCGGCGAAGTAGAGCTGGAGCGACAAGGGCGGAGGCGTGCCGTCATCGATGAATTGGTCCCTTGTCGTTTCGGGCGTGAAAATCAACGCCCGTTCGAGGCCGGCGACGCCAGCAAGCAGCGTCCTGAGGGCCGGCAGCGCGGGCTTCGGCAAACCAACCGCACGGTTGGGCGGACTTTCAAAAGACAGGAAGTAAGCAAAGGACATCGGCTGTCACCTACACAATCTCGATTGGTTCGAAGGGTTTGAATCGGAATATCAGCCTTGTTTCAAGATCTCCGTCGCTCAATGTCGGCTACTTATTCCACAGCTTGATAAGGCGCAAGCATGCGACAGTCCAGGCAACTGCGGATTGTGAGCAAACCGCGGATATGCGACGATCGCTTCGGGAGGAGCGCTCGATGGCGTCGACGCTTTCGCATATCCGCGAGATCGAGCACGCCGCCTTGGGCGATGCGAGTGCCGGGGATGCGCCGCTCATCCGGTCCTGGCTGCGCTGCCCGACGGCTACCGGCTCGATCCCACCGTCGCCCAGGAAGCCCAGGAGGAGAAACTTATGCTCGAAAAAACCCCGACGACCCGCATGCAGGCCCTTCTCGACAAGTTCGGCGCCGCACTCGAAGGCGGCCGCATCGACGAAGCGGACGGGATGTTTGCCGACGAATGCTACTGGCGCGACCTCGTGGCTTTCACATGGAATATTAAGACCGTTGAAGGCCGCGATCAGGTGCGCGACATGCTGCAATCACAGCTCGCCACTACGAAGCCGTCAAACTGGAGCGTAGCACCCGGTGAAGAGGCGACGGAAGCCGACGGGGTGCTGGAGAGCTGGATCACCTTCGAGACCGAGGTCGGCCGCGGCTATGGCCTCGTGCGCTTCAAGAACGGCCTGATCTGGACGCTGCTGACCACGCTCGCCGAACTCAAGGGGCATGAGGAGAAGGCTGGCTTTACCCGACCGCTCGGTGCCAAGCACGGCCAGAATCCCGGCGCCAAGACCTGGAAGGATGAGCGCGAGGACGAAGCGCGCACGCTTGGCTACGAAAAGCAGCCCTATGTTGTCATCATCGGCGGCGGCCAGGGCGGCATCGCTCTTGGCGCGCGGCTGCGGCAGCTCGGCGTGCCGGCCATCATATTGGAGAAGAACGACCGTCCCGGCGATTCCTGGCGCAAGCGTTACAAGTCGCTCTGCCTGCACGACCCGGTCTGGTACGATCACTTGCCCTATATCGACTTCCCAAAGAACTGGCCGATCTTCTCGCCGAAGGACAAGATCGGCGACTGGCTGGAATTCTACACCAAGGTCATGGAGCTCAACTACTGGACCCGCTCCACCGCCAGATCCGCAAAATGGGATGAGGCCAAGAAGGAATGGACCATCGTCGTCGATCGCGACGGCCAGGAGGTCACACTCCGGCCAAAGCAACTGGTCTTCGCCACCGGCATGTCGGCCAAGGCCAATGTCCCCAATTTCAAGGGCCGCGAGACCTTCAAGGGCGACCAGCACCATTCGTCCCAGCATCCCGGACCGGATGGCTACAAGGGCAAGAAGGTCGTCGTCATTGGCTCGAACAATTCGGCGCATGACATCTGCGCGGCGCTCTACGAGGCCGGCGTCGATGTCACCATGATCCAGCGCTCAACGACGCATATCGTAAAGTCCGACACGCTGATGGATATCGGCCTCGGTTCGCTCTATTCCGAGCAGGCGCTGGCGAATGGCGTGACCACGGCCAAGGCGGACCTGATCTTCGCCTCCCTGCCCTACCGGATCCTGCATGAATTCCAGATCCCGCTCTATGAGCAGATGCGGGAGCGCGATGCGGATTTCTATGCTGGGCTGGAAAAGGCCGGCTTCCAGCTCGACTGGGGTGCTGACGGCTCCGGTCTGTTCATGAAGTATCTCCGCCGCGGCTCCGGCTATTATATCGACATCGGCGCCTCACAGCTCATCATCGACGGCAAGATCAGACTCGCGGCCGGACAGGTCGAGGAAATTACGGAGAATTCCGTCAAGCTCACCAACGGCACGGAGATCCCGGCCGACGTCATCGTTTATGCGACCGGCTATGGTTCGATGAACGGCTGGGTGGCCGATATCGTCGACCAGGCGACGGCCGACAAGGTCGGCAAATGCTGGGGCCTCGGCTCCGACACGCCAAAGGATCCCGGCCCGTGGGAGGGCGAAGAGCGCAATATGTGGAAGCCGACCCAACAGGAGGCCCTCTGGTTCCACGGCGGCAACCTGCACCAGTCGCGCCACTATTCGCAGTTCCTGTCGCTGCAGCTCAAGGCGCGGATGGAGGGTATCCCGACACCGGTCTACGGGCTGCAGACGGTGCATCACAAGGGCTGACGACAGCCGGATCGCTGGTTGGCACTTCCCGTGGTCGACGGAGCTATCCATGGGGGAGTGAAGCAGCCATCGGACGAGGAGAGAACAGCAGACCCACATGTCGGCTCTTCACCGGCCAGACAATTGGAGCCTTCGGTTCAAAACCCTCGTCCGACCGCTGTTTTGTTCGCCGAAAAGTGCGGCCGGTGTCATTGCATCGGCGACGAGCTTGTTATCCGCAGGCGACAGAGCAGATGGTCGGCCTACACCTCATCCTTGATGTCGCGCGGATTGTCCGGATCGGCGAAATGCGTGTCGAGATCTACAACCGCTTCGAATTCTCCGCTCTCCCGAATCCAGGCGTTTGCCTCCTGGCGCGGCGCGTCGCGCTTGTCGCTGTAGTATCCCTCCAGCGGACTGCCTTTCAGCGCGTTCCGGAACGGGGTCAGCGTGCCGCTGCGTCATCTTCTCCGTCGATGCCGAACGCGAGACCGGCTTTCGCCGCTACGAGAATGAGGAAGTGGCAAAGATCGCGGCTGAGAATTCCGACATCATGATCCCCTTTGCCTCAGGCTGTGAGACCATTTGCCGGGCCGTTTGGGCCGGCCGCTCGGCGGAAGGGCCGTCAACAGTTAGTGGCGCGCCTCTTCGTCTTTCCCCTCGCGCAAAACCGTCCCCGTGGGAAGCAGATCGCCGTCGATCTGCTTCCGCACCAGCCCCCACAGCCCGTCCGGCAGCGCCAGCGCAAAGGCTATCGCCACTGCGCCCAGGCCGAACAGGTACCAGGCGCCATAGTCGCCAAAAACCTCCTGCAGCAGGAAGAAGACGACAGCGCCGAGGATCGGCCCCTCGAACGTCTTGAGCCCGCCGACCAGAACCATGAACAGCATGAACACCGTCCACTGCACTCCGAAATTGGTGCGCGGCAGGAATGTGATGGCGCTTGCCAGCCACACCACGCCGGCGAGCGCCGAGCCGAAGGCGGCGACGACATAGATGATCTGCTTGGTCCTGGTGATATCGATGCCGACGGAACGGGCCGCGTCCTCGTCGTCGCGGATCGCCTGCGCGGCGCTGCCCGTCCGGCTGCGCAGCAGCCAGAAGGTCAGGACGAGGAAGCCCGCCATGGCCGAAAGCCCGAGCCAATAGGTCATGTTCCGGCGGAAATCGGGATCGTAGACATTGAGTGCGATCAGCGAATTGCCGGTATCGCCCTGCACCAGCGGATCGAACATCACGATGATGCGCAGCACCTCCGCCAGCACCCAGGTGGCGATGGCGAATTCGCCATCGCGGAGTTTCAGCACATAGAAGGAAAGCGGGATCGCGATGAGACCCGCGCCGGCTGCACCGGCAATCAGGGCGATCCATGGGTTCATGCCGGCCTCGACGAAGCGCAGCGTGAGATAGGCCCCGGCCCCGAAATAGCCTTGTTGCCCGACCGACACCAGGCCGGCAAAGCCCGCCAGCAGGTTCCACACCACGGCGAGGATGACGTAGACCCAGAGTGTGGTCAGCTTGTCCACGGCGCTGGCCGACAGCAATAGCGGCGCGACCAGCAGTCCTACAAGCAGGATCGCCGAGAGCAGGACCGTTGCCCTGCCGGAGCGGTTCCAGCGCTCGAAGGTAAACCGTCCAACCGACTTCAAACTCCCATGCATCACCGACCCCCAGTCAGAAGAGTGCGAAGGCGGATCAGGCCGACGCCCTGAAAACGCAGCGCCAGAACCGCGAAAAACACGAGATGTCCGGTAAGCTGGAAGAGCTGCGGCGAGACGATGGCGCCAAAACTCTGCGCGACCCCGAGCACGATGCCGCCGATCAACGTGCCCCAGAGCGAGCCGATCCCGCCGATCACCACCGCCTCGAAGGCGAAGATCAACTGCGCCGGCCCGGCATAGGGACTGATCAGCGAGCGCATGGCGAGTGCCGCGCCGGCAAGGCCGGCAAGCGCCACCGCGATTGCCACCGCCGCGCGCTGGATGCGTTTCGCCTCGATTCCTGAAAGCTCCGCGGCCTCGAGATCGGAAGACGTCGCGCGGATCGCGCGGCCGAGCCTGGTATAGCTGAGGACGAGTTGCAGTACGGCCAGCAAGAGGACAGCCGCGACGAAGGTCAGCACCGGCAGCTTGCCGACCGTAAGCCCGAACGGCAGGTTCCAGGAGGCCCAGGACAGGTTGCCGATATAGTTGCCGAGCGACTTCGCATCCGACGAGAAGGCACCATAGATGCCGTTCTGAAGCACGGCGCCGAGGCCGAATGTCGTGAGCAGCGGCAGGAGAAACCCGCCGCGCATGGTCCGGGCGAAGAGCAAGGCCTGAAGCAGATAGCCCAGCACAGCCAGCACCGGGATCATCAGCAGGATGGCGTATCCGACGGGCATGTGGAGCCGCTCGACGAACAGCAGGACGATATAGGCGCCGAGGATCGCAAGATCGCCATGGGCGAGGTTGATGAAGCGGATGACGCCGAACATCAGCGACAGGCCGGCGGCGAGAATGGCATAGTAGCCGCCGAGCAGGATACCTTGAACAAGCGCGTCGAGCATCAATGCACCTCCGCGCCGGACATGGTCTCAAGCCCGAAATAGGCGCTGGTGATCTGGTCATGGCTCAGTTCGGCCGCCTTGCCTTCCAGCACCACACGCCCTTCGAGAAGGCAGATGATGCGGTCGGCAAAGGCGATTGCCCGCGCCAGATCCTGTTCGACGACGATCATCGCGGTCTCGCCTTCCTGCTTCAGCGCCTCAAGCGATTCATAGAGCCCGCCGATCGCGATCGGCGAAAGTCCGAGCGACACTTCGTCGAGCAGGATGACATCCGGGCTTGTCATCAGCGCCCGGCCGATGGCGACGGCCTGACGCTGGCCGCCCGAGAGATTGCCGGCCACCGAATTGAGGATCTGGCGCAGGACCGGCAGTGCGGACAGCACCCGTTCGAGGTTCCAGCGCCCCTTGCGGCCGTTCTCGCCGGCAACCTGGAGGTTTTCGCGTACGGTCATGTCGAGAAAGAGCCGGCGTCCCTCGGGCACCATGGCGAGCCCGGCCGCCACGCGTTTCGCCGGCGACCAGGTGCTGATATCGGTCCCGCCCAGCCGGATCCGCCCAGCCATTTTCGTGTGAACGCCGGTCATCGACCGGAACAGCGTTGTCTTGCCAGCGCCGTTCGCGCCGATGATGGCGAGCACTTCACCCTTGCGCACGCTCAGCGACACATTCCTGACAGCCGTAAGCAGGCCATGACATGCCACCACATTTTCGACCTCGAACATTATTGCACTCCCCCGAGATAGGCGCCGACCACGGCGCGGTCGGCCATCACTTCGCGCGGGTCTCCTTCCGCGATCACCTGGCCCGCGCTCATGCAGATCAGCCGGTCAATCACCTTGAGCAATGCATGCAGGATGTGTTCGATCCAGACGATGGTGACGCCGGATGCCTTGAGGCCTGATATCAGCGAGACGAGAATGCCGAGCTCCGCCTCGGTCAACCCGCCGCCGATCTCGTCGAGCAGCAGCACCGTCGGCCCGGTCGCCAAAGCGCGGGCAAGCTCGAGCCGCTTGCGGTCGAGCAGGCCGAGCGTGGCGGCGGGCCGGTTGGCGAGCGGCAGGAGACCGCTTCGCTCGAGAGCCTCGGCGGCGAGGGCTCCTGCCTCAACGCCCCGTCGTCCGGAACCATGCTCGGCGGCCACGAGGACATTTTCGAACACGCTCATGCCGAGGAACGGACGCGGCACCTGATGGGTCCGGCCGATGCCGGCGCGACAGCGTGCCGCCGCATCCGCCCTGGTGACGTCGGCCCCCGAGAACAAGACCGAACCGGATGACGGCACCAGCGAGCCGGCAACGACCGAAAACAGTGTCGTCTTGCCGGCACCATTGGGCCCGACGATTCCGAGCGCTTCCCCTTCCGCGAGAGTGAAGTTCACGTCCTTCAGCACCTGGAACGAGCCGAAGGTCTTGTTGATGCCGCTGCCCGAAAGAATTTCCGCCATGTTTCCCCCGACAGCGGGCGCCGGCACGCGACGCCCGCCCCTTCCAATCAGCCCAGTGTGTAGGCCTTGAGCGGCGCGGTGATCGGCACGCGGTCGATCAGGATGTTCGAGGTCACCTCGAGCTTGAACGGGAATTTGCCTTCTTCGTCCTTGAGCCATTGCGTGCCGACGAGCCCGGTGGCCGCCATGCTGGGTGCAGGACCATTGGTGAAATCGACCACGCCGGTGGCGGTTTCGACATTCAGCGTCGAGATCGCCTTGGCAACGGCCGCCTTGTCCTTGGGATTGCCCGAGGCCTTCAGCGCCGCGATCGTCGCATCGAACAGCGCCATCTGGGCGCCCACCTGCTGGCTCCATGGCTTGCCGGTTGCGATCTCGAAGCCGGCGGCGAGGTCTGCGCAGGTGCGTCCCGTCACCGGGGAGACGAACGGAAACGCCTTGTGCCAATAGGCACCCGACGCAACGCCGTTGCCGAGATCCCCGAGCGCCTCCATTTCCGGCTCGAATAGCCCGGCCTTGGCGACCTGCACGATCTTGATCTGCTGGGCGAGCCCCTTCTGCGCCGCCTGGCGCCAGAAGACCGGGAAATCCGGCGGGAACGGGAAAGTGTTGAAGATCTCGATGCCGGCATCTTTGAGCGTGGCGATCTGCGCCGAGAAATCGGTGATGCCGTTCTCATAGGGTCCGGCATCGGTCACTTCGAAGCCGGCCTCCTGCAGTGCCGGGATCATCACGCCGCGTATCGCATTGCCGTCGGCGTCGTTCGGCAACAACAGGCCGACCTTCTTGTTGGTTTCGATCTTTGACCACTGATCAGCATAGAGGGCAGCGAAGTCGTTGGCGCCGAACGAGAAATGGAAGGTCCATTTGTAGGGCGACGGCTCGCCCGGCTTAGCGCCGCGGCCGTAATAGATCGCCTCCCAGGGGGCAACAGTCGACAGGCAGGGCGTGCCGGCCGCCTCGCAGGTATCGGCGACGGGATTGACCGTTTCCGGCGTTGAGGATGTCATCACCATATCGACGCCATCGGAGGAAATGAGCTCCTTCGAGACTTTCGAGGCGTTCACCGGGTCCGATTGTGTGTCCTTGAGGATGAAGTTGACGGCATATTTCTTGCCGCCGATCTCGATCCCGCCCTTCAGCGCCTCGTTGACCAGGCCGAGCACATACTCGTCCGCCTCCGAGAAGGGGCTGAGCGGGCCGGAGCGCGCATTGACCCAGCCGATATTGATCGTATCGCCACCCGAGGCGAATGCCTTGCGGATGGTCGCCGGCATGGCGAATGCGGCAGCGGCGCCTCCCGCGACGCTGCCGGTGGCGCGCAGCAGGCCGCGGCGCGTGATATCAGAATGCTTGCCCATATTGTCCTCCCAGACCAAGAGCGTTGGAAAAATCGTCAGACCGCGACCCGTCTCACCATCCCGGATCGCAGATGCTCGCGGAGAAAGCTTCCGGCTTCCTCGATCGACTGCATGCCCTCGTCGAGCATCGGCGCGAAAAGCTGCCAGGAATGCACCATGCCGTCGAAGACCTTGAGTTCTGCCGACACGCCCACAGCCTTTAGCCGCTCGACGACGGTCACCGAATCGTCGCGCAGGATTTCCCAGGAGCCGACCTGGACGAGCGTCGGCGCTAGCCCGGTGAAATCACTGTAGAAGGGCGTGACCAGCTCCGACTTGCGGTCGCCGGTGCCGACATAGACCGCGTTGAAAAGCTGCATGAGGCCAGGCGTCAGGAGCGGCGCATCGGTCACGGAGTGATGCGAGTCGCCCACGCTTGCGAGATCGAGTGCGGGCGACATCAGCACCAGCGCCCCGGGCTGCGGCAGGCCTTCCTTCTTCGCCCGTACGGCAACCGAGAGCGCAAGATTGCCGCCGGCGCTGTCCCCGGTCAGCGCGATCGCCGACGAATCATAGCCCTGCGCCAGTGCCCATTTGTAGACGGCGAAGGCATCGTCATGCGCGGCGGGTGCCGGATGCTCAGGCGCCAGCCGATAGTCCGCCGCCAGCACCGCGGCACCCGAAGTCCGGGCGAGATGGGTGGCGATCACCCGGTGCGAGCGGCTCGAACCGAAGAAGAAGCCGCCGCCGTGATAGTAGATGACCAGCCGGCGCTCGTCGGTCTCCTCCCGGCGGATCAGGTCGCCGCCACAGGGTCCGGCGGGGACCCGCTCGATCATAGAGCCATCGGCGATCGGCGTCTGCGCGTTGATGCCCTCGAACCATGCTCGCATCATATCAGGCGTGGCGTTTTCGGGCGGCGGGTTCTGGCTGCTGATATCGAGAATGAAATCGAGTTGCGCTTTCGACATGGTTTCCTCCCTGAAATGTCGGATGGGGAAAGGCCGGCGCGGCCTCCGCCCGGCTATTGCATGCGCACGATCGGCTTGATCGTCTTGCCGCTCTCGGAATCGTGGATCGCCTGGTTGATCTCGGCGAAGTCGTAGAACTTCACGAGCTTGTCGAAGGGGAAACGGCCTTGGGCGTAGAGCTCGGCCAGCATGGGAATGAAGGTGTCCGGGTTGGATTCGCCCTCGACGATGCCGATCAGGCGGCGGCCGCCGCTCATGAAATGCACTTCGTCGAGATTGATCTCCGTGCCCATGGCCGAGGCGCCAAGAATGCCGCAGGCGCCCATCGGTGCCAGCGCCATCACCGCGCCGCGGATGACGCTCGAAATCCCCGTCGTGTCGAGCGCGAAATTCAGCCCATAGCCGGTAATGGCCATGATCTCGGCCGTCGCATCGACCTTGCCGGGATTGATCGTATACGTGGCGCCGAGTTCGCGCGCCATCGCCAGCCGCTCGTCATTCATGTCGACCGCGATGATCGTCGTCGCGCCGACGACCTTGGCGGCCATCAGGGCGGAAAGGCCGACCGAACCCGATCCGAATACGGCGAAGGATTTGCCCGCCGAAACCTTAAGCGCGTTCATCACCGCGCCCGCGCCTGTCTGGATACCGCAGGCAAGCGGTCCGAGCAGTTCGAGCGGCGCCGTATCCGGCACCTTCACGACATTCACCTCGTGGCAGATGGCGTGGGTGGCGAAGGACGACTGGCCGAAGAAATTGCCATGGATGCGCTCGTCGCCTGCCGACAGCGCGCTCGAGCCATCCGTGCGGGCCGCAAAGAAATTGCGCGGAAAGAATTCGTGGCAATAGCTGATGTGATGATCCTGGCAGCTCGGGCAATGACCGCAGGAATTGAAGGTCATGACCACCTTGTCGCCGGCCTTCACCTTCGACACGGAGCGGCCGACCTTTTCGACGATGCCGGCGCCTTCATGGCCGAGCACCACTGGCAGCGGCGTCGGCAGCATGCCGTCACGCACGACAATGTCGGTATGGCAGACGCCCGTGGCGACGACCTTCACGAGGATTTCATTGTCCCTCGGCTCCTCGATATCGATGGTCTCGAGGCTGAGGTCCGCGCCCTGCGCGCGGGCGATGGCAGCTTTGATCTGCATGGTGGTCTCCGAAATGAAATGTCACGCGGGGGATGCGGGCGCCGCGGCCCGCATCCCGGTCCTGGGAGTGATCAGAAGGGATAGGGGGTCGCGGCGTCCTTGACGGAAATCCACTTCCAGGTGGTGAATTCCTCGATGTCGGCCGGGCCGCCGATGCGGGTGCCGTTGCCGGATTTGCGCGGGCCTCCGAAAGGCGCGAACGGCCCGCCATTGACCGTCTGATCATTGACATGGACCATGCCGACATCGAGTTCGTCGGCAATCCGCATCGCGCGGCCGGTATCGGCCGAGATCACGCCGGCGGCGAGGCCATAGTCACTGCCATTGGTCAGCGCGATCGCTTCCTCATCCGTCTTGAAGGTCGCGACGCAAGCCACCGGGCCGAAGATCTCCTCGTCGAAGGCGCGCATGCCGGGCGCGACATCCGCAAGCACAGTCGCCGCGTAGTAGCGCCCGTCATGGGTGCCGCCCGCGAGAAGGCCGGCGCCCTTGGCCACGGCATCGTCGACGATGGCCTGGATGGTTGCCACCTGGGCGTCCGAGATGATCGGGCCAAGCGCCACCTGATTGGTGGAGGGATCGCCGGCCGGCAGATGCGATGCCTTTGCGACCAGCCTTTCCGTCAGCGCATCGGCGATCTTTTCGTGGGCGAGGATCAGCCCCGTCGCCATGCAGATCTGGCCCTGGTGCAGGAAGGCGCCCCAGGCGGAATTGGAGGCGGCGATGTCGAGATCGGCATCGTCGAGCACGATCAGCGAGTTCTTGCCGCCGAGTTCCAGCTGCACCTTCTTGAAATGCTTGCCGGCAATCTCGGCGACCTTCGAACCGCCCCGGGCAGAGCCGGTGAAGGAGATCATCGCGATATTGGGATCGGTGCACATCGCCTCGCCGGCATCCGCACCACCCGGCACCACCTGCAGCACGCCCTTCGGCAGGCCGGCTTCCTCGAAAATGCGGGCGATGATGATGCCGCCCGAAATCGGCGTGCGCGGATCGGGTTTGTGGACCACGGCATTGCCGAATGCCAGTGCCGCTGCGATCGAGCGGACCGAAAGCACGAGCGGGAAATTGAACGGTGAGATCACGCCGACGACGCCATGCGGCACCCGCTTGGCATAGTTGGCCCGGCCGTCCATCGACGGGATCATCATCCCCATCGGCAAAGTGGCGAGCGTTGCCGCATGGCGGATGAACAGTGCGCCATGCTCGATCTCGATGCCGGCCTTGGGATAGATCGAGCCGGATTCCCGCATGATCCAGGGGATAAGTTCGGCGCCGTTCTGTTCGAGCAGGTCGGCGGCCTTGGACAAAATGCGCGCCCGGTCGGTCGGCAACGTCTTGGCCCAGGCCTTCTGGGCGGCACGTGCTTCGGCGGCGGCACGGGCGATATCTGCGGCACCGCCGACGCCGACCGAGGCGATCACTGCGCCGGTCGCCGGATCGGTCACGTCCATGACGCCGGCGGCGGTCTTCTGCCAATCAGCAAAGAAGGCGCGCCCTTGCCAGCGTTCGCTGTCCAGGAAATTTTGGTTCTCGATGTTCATTTGTTCCTCCTCCAAAAAGTGCCGGTCTGTCGTCTGAGGCGCAGGCATGGCTTCGCCGTTGCGAGCCCGGGCGTTTTTGCCAGGGTCCATTGAATTGCAGTCGCTTGACTTTCCGCCGATGTCCTCCTGCCGCCTCCTCAAGCGGTCGGAGCTAACATTGCAAAGGTCGTGCCAGAATTTCGAAAGGCATGCGGCACTTGCCGATAGGAGTCTGCAAGCGATTGATGACGCTTGTTTTTCCGTCGCGTACGGGAAGTATTTCCGCTTCTGCGGCAGGGATCTTGTGATTACGCAAATAATGAAATAGTGTTGATAAATTCATCAAATTATTAATGTCATCATGACAGGCACACAGCATCTCGACGGACTGATCTCCCTCGCCGAAGCCTCTCGCAAGACGGGCAAGATCCTCACGCGCGGCGCTTTCAGCGAACTCGATACCGGCGCGGCGCCCACCCTCACCGATCTCACCGAGGCGCTTCACTTCGCGCTCGGCGACGGCCGGATCTGGCTCAACGACCAGCGGATGGTGCTGATCCAGTCGCTGGTGCTGGGACGGCTCAGGCAGGAGATCATCGACGCCTTCGGAACGGAGACCGCCAAGGGCTTGTTCATGCGCGTCGGCTATATGCAGGGCGTGCGCGATGCCGAACTGATCCAGAAGCGGTTCCCGCAGGAAGATTTGACCCATGCCCTCGCCGCCGGTCCGCGCGTCCACACGCTCGAAGGCTTCGTCAAGGTGACGACGAAGCAGTTCCAGTTCGACCTCCGCAAGGGCACCTATTTCGGCGAGTTCTACTGGGACGACTCTTCGGAAGCCGCGGAGCACATTTCGAGCTACGGCATTTCCAGCGAGCCCGTGTGCTGGATGCAGACGGGTTATCCTTCGGGCTATACCAGCACGCTATTCGGCCGGCCGGTGATCTTCCGCGAGATCGAATGCGCCGGCATGGGCGCGCCGCGATGCTTCGTCGTCGGCCAGCATGTCGATGCCTGGGGCAAGGACGCACCGGAACGGCATTATCTCGGTCTCGACTGGAAGAGCCGGCGCTACGTGGCGGTGGACCGCCCTGCGCCGGCGCCAAAATCGTCGGGCCGGGAGCCGACGGAGGCGGTCGAGGGCCAGGTCGTCGGCGTCTCGGCAAGCTTCCTCCGCACCCGGTTGATGCTGGAGAAGGTGGCCGATACCGACGCGACGGTGTTGTTCATGGGCGAGTCCGGTGTCGGCAAGGAGCTCTTCTCCAACGAACTCCACAAGCTGAGCCCGCGCGTGCAAGGTCCCTTCGTGCCGATCAATTGCGCCGCCATCCCCGAGACCCTGGTCGAGTCCGAACTGTTCGGCGTCGAGAAAGGTGCGTTCACCGGCGCGATCCAGTCTCGTGCCGGCTATTTCGAGCGCGCGCATGGCGGCACGCTCTTCCTCGACGAAATCGCCTCGCTCACCTATTCGGCACAGGGCAAGGTGCTCAGGGCGGTCCAGGAGCGGAAGATCGAACGCGTCGGCGGCGCAAAGACGATTCCCGTCGATGTGCGCGTCGTCGCCGCCTCGAATGTCGACCTCGCGGAAGAGGTCCGCGCCGGACGTTTCCGGCAGGACCTCTATTTCCGCCTCTGCGTCTTCCCGATCGTGATTCCGCCTCTGCGTGACCGGCGCGACGACATCCCTCTGCTCGCAGCGCATTTCCTGAAACTGTTCCGCGACCGGCATCGTCGCGACGTCGCAGGCTTCACCCGGCGGGCGATGGATGCGCTGCTCGCCTACGAGTTCCCCGGCAATATCCGCGAACTCCAGAACCTCGTCGAGCGCGGCGTCATCTATGCCGAAAGCGGATCGCTGATCGACATGCAGCATCTCTTCACCGGCTTCGAGAAGGTTCCGTCCTTGTCGCTGAAACTGACAGGAGAGGGCCGCATCGGCGTGGCACCCCGCGATGGCATGGACCTGACCGGCGAACGCCGGATGATAACCGCGCCCGAAGCGCTCAAGCGCGCCGAAACCGAGCTGTATCGATCGGCACTCGAGGCTGCAGGTGGCAACGTGTCAGCCGCCGCGCGCCAGCTCGGATTGACCCGCGCCAAGCTGGAATACAGGCTGAAGAAGGTTGATTTGCTGACCCGAACGAACGAACCCTAAATGAACTTCAGGCCCGCGGATTCGCGCGACTTCCAGGGCCGGTACAATTTAAGTCAGTCATTACCCCTGGGATGGCCATATTCAGGCGTCCGCCCGAGCTCTTCAGCGGCGTCTATTTCGTGACATGAGGCGACAAATCATCATATCCGATTTGCCTCATCGTGCTCCTTCAGGAAGCCGGAAACTGTGGCGAGGCAGAGCGCCTTTTCCTCGACATGCGGCATATGGCTTGAGTCTTCAAAGAGCATCCAGCGGATGTTCGGCACACGCTCGACATAGGGGCGGACGACTTCTGGCGTTGCCTCGTCGTGACGCCCGGATATCAACAGCGTCGGCGCGGCGATATCAGGCAGTCGATCCTCGATCGTCCAGTCTTTCATCGTGCCGATGACATGGAACTCGGTCGGACCATTCATGTTGCGGTAGACCGTGTTGTCCTCGTCCATGATCGCGAATGTGCGTGCCACTTCCTCGGGCCAGGGCACGACCCGGCAGACATGCCTGTCGTAGAAGACGCGAGATGCCGCGATATAGTCCGGGTCCGTGATCGTTCCCGCGTCTTCATGCCTGGCCAATGTTGCCTGCACGTCCTCCGGCAGGCCCCGGCGCAGCCGGTTGGCCTCCGCGACCCAGGTCTGCATGTTGGCGGGCGAATTGGCGATCACCAGCGCCTTCAGACCGGCGGGCCGCCGCACCGCATGTTCGGCGCCGAGCATGCCGCCCCAGGACTGGCCGAGATAGGCATAGCGGTGCTGGATGCCGAGATGGACGAGCAGGCGATCCAGCTCGTTCAGGAAGAGCTCGACCGTCCAGAAATCGGGACCCTTTTCCGGCAGGCGGGTGGAGTTGCCGTTGCCGAGCTGGTCATAGTGGATGACAGGGCGGCCATCGAGCGCGTGGATGTCCTTGAAGGAATCGACATAGTCATGCGTGCAGCCGGGACCGCCATGGGCCACCACGAGCGGCAGAAGCGGCGAGTCGAGGGAGCCCGTGATGCGATACCAGGTGCGGTATTCGCCAAAGGGCACATAACCTTCTTCTGTCGGCAGCAATCCCACGGTCCGTCTCCATTCACCTCGAAATGTGACGGAAACATAGCGTCGCGCCGGCAGGGCGGGCAGCTATCATAAGTAATAGGGTGCGTCGTCGAGCAGGCGATAATGCGTGGCGCGCACCACCGCCTGCGTGCGGTTCTTGGCGCCGAGCTTTCGTGCTGCGGCGTTCAGATGCATGACGACCGTCGGCACCGACCGCTTGATGCTTCGTGAAATCTCCTTGGCGGAAAGCCCTTCGGCGGCATAGCGCAGGCATTCCCGCTCGCGTTCGGTGAGTCGGAGTGCGGTGCAGCTTCGGGCATCGCGGTCGAAAACCGGATATGCGCTCTCGTGGAAGACATGCGCGAGCAGCCCGAAGTCGGCCAGCGCCGCCCCAGCGGCACGCTCGAAATCCTGTTTGGCGCCGAGCCGCAGGCCGGTCACGGTGGCATAGTCGCCGCGCGGCATATGCACAGGCACGGTGACGCCGCACGACATGTCACGTTCGCGCAGATAATGGGTCACCGGCGCGGTCGCCTCGCTCATGAAGCGGTTGATCAGCGTACAGGCGTCGCGGTCGTAGTTCCAGAAGAAGGGCGTCGTGGTTCTCAGCGCGACCTGCTGCACGGGGTCGATGCGGAAATAGCCGCGGTCGCACCAGTATTCATGCATGTCGTCGGCGATGTTGCGCAGCTTCAGCAGCGACGGGATCATCAGGTCGCCGGCAAGATCGAAAGGAACGGGCGTATAGTCATAGATGAGCGCATCGAAGCCGAATGCTTTCATTGCTTCGAATGCCTGGTCGATCCGCCCGTCCAGTGTCGAGGCGGTCGAAAAGCGGTGTCTCAGCTCCGCAATGGTGTCGAGCATCTGCGGCTCCCGGTTTCCAAACGCATACCCTATCACTTCTTATAGCTGGCGCGGAATTGGCGTTCCGCTAAAAATTAGCCATGCTCAAAAGATGAGCAAGCTGAATCTGTGGCCGGAGGCCGGCATGTGGCGTGAAATCGAACCCGACGACCGGATCGAGGTGGACGTGGACGGCTTCAAGGTCGTCGCCTACTCGTTCGGCGGCGGCGACGAGGTCGTGTTCTGCCTCAATGGCGGCCCTGGCCTGCCATGTGATTATCTGCGCGAGGCGCATTCTTGCCTGGTCGACGAGGGTTACCGCGTTGTGGCCTTCGACCAGCTCGGAACCGGCGCGTCGGACCGGCCGACCGATTCAGCACTTTGGACCATCGGCCGCTATGTCGAGGAGACCGAGACGGTCCGCAAGGCGCTTGGCCTCGGCAAGGTGCATCTGCTCGGCCATTCCTGGGGTGGCTGGCTCGGCATCGACTATGCGTTGACCTATCCGGAACATCTCAAGACGCTGATCCTCGAGGACACCGTCGCCGACATGCCGCATCTCGTCAGCGAACTCGAGCGGCTGCGCGCGGCCCTCGGATCGGAGACGGTCGCCATGATGCAGAAGCACGAGGCCCGTGGCACGATCAATCACCCCGAATACCTGGCCGCGATCACGATCCTCAATTATCGCCATGTCTGCCGGCTGCCCGAATGGCCTGCCCCGGTCAACCGGTCGCTGGAAGACTGGAACATGGGACCATACGGCACGATGCAGGGGCCGAACGAATTCCTCTACATCGGCAACCTCAAGGACTGGAACCGCATCCCCGACCTGCCGAAACTCACCATGCCTGTCTTGATCACCTGCGGCGCCCATGATGAACTGACGCCGGCCTGCGCGCTCAGGATGAAGCTCAACCTGCCGGATGCCGAGATGCAGGTCTTCGACAATGCGAGCCACATGCCGTTCTACGAGAATCCCGGCGCCTACTATCCGGCGCTCCTCGATTTCCTCTCGCGCCACAGGACCACCCGATGAAATCGCGATGGGCGATTACGGCACTACGACCTGAAGGGTGTTGTTGATGCACCGCTACCGGTTCGTCCTGTTTCGTCCCTTGCAGTTCCTGCCGGTGCTGTTCGGCATCAGCGTGATCACGTTCATCCTGGTGCGTCTTATTCCCGGTGACCCGGCGCGCGTGCTGCTCGGCACCCGCTCGACGCCGGAAGCCATCGCCAATATTCGCGCCCAATACGGTCTCGACCTGCCGATCTGGCAGCAATATTTCTATTTCCTCAAGAATCTCGGCAGCGGGGAGATGGGCAAGTCGATCCTCTACAAGATCGACGTTCTGAAACTGGTCGCCACGCGCCTGGAACCGACGCTGGCCCTGGTGCTGACAAGCGTTGTCCTTTCCATCCTGATCGCCGTGCCGCTGGCCGCGCTGTCGGCGCGGTCTAGAGGACGGCTCGCCGACCATATGGTCCGGATCGTCTCGACCCTCGGCATCGGCTTTCCGCCCTTCTGGCTGGCACTGATGCTCATCATCCTGTTCTCCGTGAAGCTCGGCATCTTCCCCGTCTCCGGATATGGCAGCACGTTTGCCGACAAGGCGGCGCATCTCGTTCTTCCGAGCCTCACCATCGCGCTTTCGCTCTCGGCGGTGCTGCTGCGCAGCCTCCGCGCCGCCATGATCGTCGAGCTGCAGTCGGACATGGCGACCGCCGCGCGCGCCAGGGGCATGCCGGAACACATCGTCCTCTGGCGACACGTCCTGCCCAATGCCATCGTGCCGACCATCAACCTGCTCGCCGTGAACATCGGCTGGCTGATCGGCGGAACGGTCGTGGTCGAAAGCGTCTTTGCGATTCCCGGGATGGGGCAATTGCTCGTGCGCGCGATCTTCTCGCGCGACTACATGGTCGTGCAGGGCGTCGCGATGGTCTTCGCCTGCGCCACCGTGCTGGTCAGTTTCATTGCCGATATCCTGACCGTCGCCCTCGATCCCAGGGTGAAGATATGACGGCGGTCGCGATGCGAAAGAACGCGCCGTGGCTGCGTTGGGTCAGCCGGCATCTAACCCTGTCGATCGGGGCAGGCGTACTGCTGTCCTTCGTCGCGATCGCACTCCTGGCGCCTTGGATCGCGCCCTATGACCCGATACTCCAGAACGGCGATGCGCGGCTGCTGGCGCCATCGTTCGCCTACCCGTTCGGCACCGACAATTTCGGCCGCGATATCCTGTCGCGGGTTATCTGGGGAACCCGCATCGACCTGCAGATCGCCGTCATCGGCGTTGTCTTCCCGTTCCTGATCGGCACGCTGGTCGGCACCGGCGCCGGCTTCTTCGGCGGCGTGGTGGATATCGTTTTCATGCGGCTGATCGACATCATCCTAGCCTTCCCCTTCCTGGTTCTGATGCTCTCGATCATCGCCATTCTGGGGCCTGGCCTCTCCAGCTTCTATATCGCCATGGCACTGGTCGGCTGGGTTTCCTATGCAAGGCTGATCCGCGCGCAGATGCTCGTGCTCAAAACCACGGACTACGCCGTCGCGGCGACCAGCCTCGGCTTCGGCCGTATGCGCATCATGTTCCGCCATCTTCTGCCGAACGCCATTGCAGGATCGATCGTGTTCTCGATGTCCGATGCCGTCCTCGTGCTGCTGAACGGTGCCGCGATCAGCTATCTCGGGCTCGGCGTGCAACCACCGCTGGCCGAATGGGGCGTGATGGTGGCCGAAGGACAGAGCTTCATCACCACCGCATGGTGGATCACGCTCTTCCCCGGCCTTTCGATCGTGGTCCTCGCCTTCGGCTTCAGCCTGTTCGGCGACGGTCTCGGCGAATATCTGGGGGTCGCGGAATGAGCGACCCCATCCTCTCCATTCGCGAACTGACGGTCGAGGCAGACCTCGACGGCGAGACCCGCAGGCTGATGGATGGCGTATCGTTCGATCTCGAACGCGGCGAGGTGCTCGGCCTCGTCGGCGAGAGCGGCTCGGGCAAGAGCATGATCTGCCGGGCGATCATGCGGCTCCTGCCGTCCAGATCGCTCGCGATTGCCGGCGGCTCGGTCATGCTGGATGGACGCGACCTGACCGCGCTGGACGAGAAGGACATGCTGGGTATCCGCGGCGCGCGGATCGGCATGATCTTCCAGAACCCGACCAGCCATCTCGACCCGGTCATGCGCATCGGGGACCAGATCTGCGAGGGCATCCGCTTTCATCAAGGCAAATCTCGCAGCGAAGCCAGGCCAGCGGCGCTCGAAATCCTCGCCCAGGTCGGGTTTCCGGATCCGGCACGCCAGTACAACAATTACCCCCACGAATTCTCCGGCGGCATGCGCCAGCGCGCGATGATCGCCATTGCCCTTTCATGCAATCCCGAAATCCTGATCGCCGACGAGCCGACCACCGCGCTCGACGTTACGATCCAGGCGCAGATCCTTGGCCTGCTGCTCGATCTTCGCGACCGCCGCGGCCTGTCGATCATCCTGGTCACCCACGATCTCGGCATCGTCGCTCAGGTCTGCGACCGCATTGCCGTCTTGCGCGGTGGACGCCTGCTCGAACAGGGGCCGAAGCGCACTGTGCTTGCATCGCCGAAACACGCCTACACAAGGAGCCTGCTAAGCAGCCATCCGTCGATGCCGGAGTCTGTCTCGCCTACATCAGCACCGCATCAGGCGGCATCGATCTCAAGACCCTTGCTTGAAATCGACGATCTCGTCGTCCGCTTCCCGACACCAGGGCTCGGCATCCTCGGTGGCGGCCGAAAGGTCGCAGCGGTCGATGGTGTCAGCCTGCAGGTCATGCCCGGCGAGAGCGTCGGCATCGTCGGCGAAAGCGGCTCGGGCAAGAGCACGCTGGCGCGCGCCATCCTTGGCCTCACACCGCTCAGTTCGGGCCATGTGAGCTTCGCCGGGCTCGATCTCGCCGGGCAGAAGCGGACGGCGCTGGCGGCGATCCGAAGCCAGGCGGCGATGGTCTTCCAGGATCCCTATGGCGCACTCAACCCTCGGCTCACGATCGGCGAAATGCTGGCGGAGGTGCTGCAGGTTCAGCGCAAGGCCGCCACGTCACAGATTCCGGCACGGGTCAGCGAACTTCTCGATCTCGTCGGCCTCGAGCGGGAATTCGCCGCCCGCCTGCCGCGCAGCATGAGTGGCGGCCAGTGCCAGCGGGCCGGCATCGCGCGTGCCCTGGCAGTCGACCCGAAGCTGATCATCGCCGACGAATGCATCGCCGCGCTCGACGTCACGATCCAGGCGCAGATCGTCGATCTCTTTCGTAATCTCAAGACGCGGATGAAACTGACTCTCATCTTCATCGCCCATGACCTCGCCGTGGTCCGCAGCCTTTGCGAGCGGGTCGTTGTCATGCATCGCGGGCGGATCGTCGAGGAGGGCCGCTCGGACGCAGTCTTCGCCAATCCGCGCGACCCTTACACGGCTGCCCTGATCCGCGCCATTCCCGACATCAATCCCGACAAGCCGCTCCTGGCTGCCATGCGTGGCAGCCAGCCAAGACTGATAACCGCCTGACAACAACAAAGGGAACGAATGACATGAAGAAAAAATGGTTGAACATGGGTGTCGCCACAGTGCTCGCCCTGCTGACACTGGGTGCCACGATCGCCGAGGCTGCCGGTGTCCTTTCCATCGGCCGCCGCGAGGATTCCACCACCTTCGACCCGATCAAGTCGGCGCAGAATGTCGACAACTGGGTGTTTTCCAACGTCTTCGACGTGCTGATCCGCGTCGACAAGACGGGCACCAAGCTCGAGCCCGGTCTCGCCGAGAGCTGGACGATTTCGGAGGACGGCCTGACCTACACCTTCAAGATCCGTGACGCCAAGTTCTCCGACGGCTCGCCGATCACGGCCGGCGACGCGGCCTTCAGCCTGCTCCGCATCCGCGACAACAAGGGTTCGCTCTGGGCCGACAGCTACAAGGTCGTCGATACTGCAACCGCCGCGGATGACAGGACGCTGGTGGTCAAGCTCAAGAACCCCTCGGCACCGTTCCTCGCCACGCTGGCACTGCCGAATGTGTCCGTCCTGTCGCAGAAGGCGGTTGAAGCGGGCGAGGACGCCTTTGCCGAACTGCCGACCGCAGCGTCGGGCGCCTTCATCGTCAAGGAATGGCGGCGCGGCGATCGCGTCATCCTCGAAAAGAACCCGAATTTCTGGCAGGCGGACCGGGTGAAGCTCGACGGTGTCGAGTGGATCTCGGTGCCTGACGACAATACCCGCATGCTCAACGTGCAGGCCGGTCAGCTCGACACGGCGATCTTCGTGCCCTTCTCGCGCGTCGAGGAACTCAAGAAGGATCCCAATCTCGAGGTTCATATCGAGACATCGACCCGCGAGGACCACCTGCTGATCAACCACGAACATGGCGCGCTCGCAAAGAAGGAAGTCCGCCAGGCGCTCGACATGGCGATCGACAAGAAAGCACTGGTCGACACCGTGACCTTCGGGCTCGGCACCATCGCCAACTCCTATGTCCCTAAAGGCGCGCTCTACTACTACGCCGACAACCTGCAGCGGCCCTATGATCCCGAGAAGGCCAAGGCGATGCTGGCCGAGGCGGGCGCGTCAGACCTTACACTCAACTACGTCGTCCGCGCGGGCGATGAAGTGGTGGAGCAGACGGCAGTGCTGCTGCAGCAGCAGCTCGCCAAGGCCGGCGTTACCGTCAACATCAACAAGGTCGATCCGAGCCAGGAATGGGACATGCTGGTAGCGGGCGATTATGATGTCGGCGTCAACTACTGGACCAACGACATTCTCGACCCGGACCAGAAGACCACCTTCGTCGTCGGCCACGACAGCAACATGAACTACATGACGCGTTACAAGAACGACAAGGTCAAGGACCTCGTGGCGGCCGCCCGCCTGGAACTCGACCCGGCCAAGCGTGAGCAGATGTATGTCGAGATCCAGAAGATGGCCAAGGAGGATGTCAACTGGATCGATCTCTATTACAGCCCCTACATCAACGTTTCGCGCAAGAATATCGCGAACTTCTACCAGAACCCGCTCGGCCGGTTCTTTCTGGAAGACACCGTGAAGAACTGAACCGCCTCTACTGGCGCGCTCAGGTCATGACGTTGTTTACGATGGCGGAGCCAACCAGGCTCCGCCATTGACGCATGCAGTAACTGGCGCGGCAGTACGGTTGGGCCCGCGACGCCGCCCGTGTTGCGGCGCAACCCGGCGATCTCAGATATCGAAATTGGTCGGCAGCACGACGACATCGCGGATCGTGACATTGCGCGGCCGCGTTAGCATGAAAATGATCGCGTCGGCGACTTCGCTCGGCTCGATCAGGCTGCCCGATTCCTTGGCCTTCCTGAGGTTTTCTTCCGGCCAGTCGGCGAGCAGCGCGCTGATCACCGGTCCCGGCGAGACCGAGCCGACGCGAATGCCTTTCTTGTTGACCTGCCGTCGCACCGTCTGGACAAAGCAGGTCATCGCCCATTTGGAGGCCGAATAGACAGGCTCCCACGGCACGGGATAGTGCCCCGCGACCGAGCTCGTGACGATGATGTCGCCCGAGCCGCGCGCGATCATATGCGGCAGCACGTCATGGACGTTCTTCATCACCGCGTTGACATTGAGATTGAGCATGCGGTCAATGACTGCAGTATCCGCCTCGATCAGGTCGCCGCCGATATAGGTGCCCGCATTGGCGTGAAAGATGTCGAGCTGGCCGGTGAGTTTCTCGATCGACGGCATCAGGGTCGCGCAGCTGACCGAATCGAGAAGGTCGATCTCCAGCGGTATCGCGGCGCTGCCGAGCTCGGCGCAGACCGTATCCAGGGCTTTGCGGTCGCGATCGACGAGCACCACGCGCGCGCCCTCGGCAATCATAGCCCGCGTGCTCGCGAGCCCGATCCCGGAGGCCGCGCCCGTGATCGCCGCCACCTTGCCTTCCAGATATTTACCCATAGTCATCTCCTCTGTGTCCGTGAAAGTCTTGCGGCAGCCCTGGCTTCAGCGGCTGCCCCATTGGCCTGCAATGTCGAGGCATTCCTTCCAGCCGACGACGCCATCGGTCGTGCCGGCACTCCTTAGCGAGCAGGCGGCGGCGGCATGGCCGAGCCAGAGGCAGTCCTTGATCGCCCAGTCCTCATGCAGCGCGTACATGAAGCCGGCCGCAAAGGCGTCGCCTGCCCCGTTGGGGCCGACGATCGCATCGTGGGGCACCTTCACGGAGGGCACAAAGATCGTCTCGCCCGACCGCATGACCGTAATCGCGCCCTCGGGAAAGTGGATGGTGACCAGTTGCATCGCGCCCTGCTCAAGCATGGCGGAGGATGCTGCCGCGCAAGCATCAATGTCGGTCCGCCCGTCCTTTACCGTCGTCATTTCCGCTAGCGCCCCGATCTCACTGTCATTGACGATGAGCGTATCGAGATGCGCCAGGCAGGGCAGGATCAGGCCGCGCAAGCGTTCCGGGGTGACGGTGCAGAGTTCCAGATTGGTTTGCAGCCCGACCCGCTGCGCCGACTTGAGAACCGCCACCCAGCCATTGGCATCGTCCTGCCATGGCGCATCCATCCTGGGATGGATACCGGGGAGGCCGAGATGCAGGTAGCGGGCTGATGTCGTCGAGAAGTCGAAATGCTCAGGGCTCAGGAGGGCCGATACGCCAAGATCGGAAATATGGGTGCGCAGCCCGCTTGCCTGCGAAATGAAGGCCTCCGTCATATGCGTCGGTGCTTCCAGACTGATTTGCATCTGCCGGTGATCGAGCCCGGCCTTCTCGGCTTCGGCAACCAGTTTTCGGCCCGCCTCGTCATCGCCGATCAGGCCGATGGTTTCGACCGGAATGGACGGGTCGAGCTGCCTGATGTCGATCGCGAGATTGCACGCCGGCCCGCCGCCACGCTCTTCCAGCCCCCAGGCGATACCGACACTGTCCTCCCGCGGCCAGGCGTCAATCCTGCGGTTGCGGTCGAGGCACCATGTCCCTCCGGCGATGAAGCCGCGCCTGCTCGCTCCGGCCATGATCTCCTCCTCCGCCGGACTCAATTCATGAGGACTTTTTCGGTGACGACCAAGTCGTCGGCGAGCGAGCGGAACGACGTCTGCCCGGCGGCTTGCAGCGCCCCATGATAGGCTTTGACCGCTTCCTCTGGCCCGACATCGCCGTCGGCCACGGCGCGCATCAAACTCACCATGGCAAGCGGATCTTCGGCAAGATTGATCTTGCGGCCAAAAAGCGCGACGCGGGCACCGTATTTCTCCGCCTGATGGATGAGCTCGAACGTGTCGCGCGCTGTGCCGGCGCCACCGCCGAGAACGCCGACCACCAGGCCCGGATCGTAGGAACTGAGCTCTTCCAGCGCCTTCGGCCCATTGTAGGCGATCTTGAGGAACTGCGGCCGTTGCGCCCGCGTCAGCCCGGCCAGCGCACGGCAAATGCTATCGTTGACGTAGTGCGGAACGAGATCGGGCGCGAGGCCGGTATCGACATTGGGATTGAACACTTCAAGGAAGTAGTTGAAGCCGTTGTCGTCGGCATCCTCAACGAAATCGAGGAAAGCGAGCAGCGAATTGTAGTCGGCTTCGAGGTTGTTGTTGAAGGTGATCGAGTAGAGGCCGAGATCGGTGTGTCGCCGGTTGATCGAGAGCGATGCCGTGCGATAGGGCCGCGAGGGCTGCTTGCTGTAGCCCGCACCGCGCCCGACCCAGATATCGGTCGTATCATTGGCGCGAATGGCGGGTTTCACGCTGCTGCCGGCATAGGCGCCGCTTTCCATCAGCAGCTCTAGATTGGAGGCCGAGGTCAGCATGATATCGACGACGTCCTGGGCGATCACTGCCCGGATCTGGTCGAGAAACTCGGCTCGCGTGCGAAAGCGCGTATGGGTGCAATCCTTCTCGAGCTTCGGACCGCAAGAGGGGATGCTCGGCCCCATGTCGCCATCCTTGGCGTCGGCGATGATGAAATCGGTCCGTTTGTAGTTACCGGCCCTGATCCTGGCGAGCTTGGCGTCGAAACGTGTCATGCGGGAATCCTTCGAATGCGGGACGGCCGCTTCACGCGCCGCCGGAATTTCCGGGTGGGACCATGGAAGGTCCCGCCGGTCGAGCCTAGTTCACCATGAAGCCGCCATCGACAGGCATCGTCAGGCCGTGCAGCATCGATGCCTCATCCGAGAGTAGGAAGAGGATGACCTCGGCCACCTCATCGGTCTCCGCAAATCGCCCGAGCGGAATGCGCGACAACATGCCGGCGGATTTGGCGGGATCGCTCCAGGCCTTGATCGCCATCGGCGTCAGCGTCACGGTCGGATTGATGCAGTTGACGCGGATACCCTGCCGGCCGAGTTCGTTGGCCATGACCCGGCTCATAGCATCGAGCGCGCCTTTCGAGGCGCAATAGGCGGCATGATCTGCGAAGCCGATGAAAGAGGAAATGCTCGACACATTGACGATCGCGCCCTTCCTGCCACTGGCAATGCGCTCGCGGGCGTATTCCTGCGAGACGATCATCGGCGCCCGCGCATTGACGGCGATCAGAAGGTCGAAATTTTCCACCTTGAGGTCGAGGAAGGATTCGAGCTCGGTCGTGCCGGCGCAGTTGATAAGATAATCGGCGGGCAGTGCCTTGCGCGCCGCGGCCCTTGTTGCTTCGGGATCGGCGAGATCGACCGGGATCGGAATGCAGCCGATCTCTTTCTGAAGCTCTTCGAGATCTGCGGCCGAGCGCGAGAGCGCTGTGACCTTGGCACCGCGCCGCGCCAGCATCAGCGCCGTCGCGCGGCCAATGCCTTTGCCGGCACCAGTCAGCACGACATGTTTGCCCGTGAAGTCCATGAGTGCTCTCCTCTTACCAGCAGGTGAAGCCGGCATCTGCCTTGACGGTGGCACCGGTGATCAGGCTCGACGCGTCGCAGGCGAGAAAATGCACGACCGACGCGATCTCATGCGGCTGGCCCATCCGGCCCATCGGCGTGTCGCGGACCCAGATGTCCATCATCGACCTGTCGACGATGTCTTTCGTCATCTCCGTCTCGATATAGGTCGGCGCCACCGCGTTGACCCGCACGCCGCGCGGCGCCCATTCGGCGGCCAGCGACGCTGTCAAGTGATGCACGGCTGCCTTGGAGGCATTGTAATAGGTCTGGAGCTGCGGCCGGTTGACGATGAAGCCGGACATCGAACCAATATTGACGATCGAGCCGCGTCCAGCCTTCAACATGTAGCGGCCGACCGTGCGGTTGCACCAGAAGACGCCGTTGTAGTTGACGTCGTTGACATTGAGCCAGAGCTCGTCCGGCGTGTCCTCCGCTGCCGTGCCGGTGCGGGCGATGCCGGCATTGGCGACCAACGCGTCGATCCGGCCATGCCTGGCGAAGATGTCCGCCGCGGCTCTATCGACTGCCGCCGAATCCGTCACGTCGAGAACAAATGTATCGGCCGCGACGCCTTTGCTCGACAGCGCCTGTTTGCCTGACTCGGCAACAGCTTCATCCCGATCGATGATCACAATCCGCGCGCCCGCTTCGGCGAGCGCTTCGGCGCAGGCAAGGCCGATGCCGCGTCCGCCGCCGGTCACCACGGCGATCTGGCCGTCCATCCGGAACTTCTCAAAGAACATCTGTCACTCCCATTTTCATGCGGGCTAGAGGCGCCGGCCGCTCTTCGCATCGAAGAGATGCACCCTTGCCACATCGACGCGAAGCGAGATGACCTCGCCCGGACGGGCCACGATACGGTCGCGAACCGCCGCCATGATGGCATCGCCGCCGAAATGCGCAAAGATCTGCGTTTCCGAGCCGGTCGGTTCGAGAACCGAAATCGTTGCCGGCAATCCATCCGGCCGGACGTCGATATGCTCGGGGCGGATGCCATAGATGACAGGTTCGCTATGATTGGCCGTGCCTTCGGGCACGGGCAGCACGGTTCCCTTGTCACTGACGAAGCTCTGCCGTCCCCCCTCGTTCGTCAGCTTGCCGGCGACGAAATTCATCGATGGCGACCCGATGAAACCCGCGACAAAGACATTGGCCGGACGGTCGTAGAGATCGAGCGGCGCGCCGATCTGCTCCACGCGCCCGTCGCGCATGACGACGATCTTGTCGGCCATGGTCATGGCCTCGATCTGGTCATGCGTCACATAGATGGTCGTGGTCTTAAGCCGCTGGTGCAGTTCCTTGATCTCGACGCGCATGGTGACGCGGAGTTTAGCATCGAGATTGGAGAGTGGTTCGTCGAACAGGAAGACCTGCGGATCGCGGACGATAGCGCGGCCCATGGCGACGCGCTGGCGCTGGCCGCCCGAAAGCTGCTTGGGATAGCGGTCGAGCAGCTTTCCGAGGTCGAGAATCTCGGCCGCCTTGCGGACCTTGGCCTCGATCTCGCTCCTCGGCGCGCCCTTGAGCTTGAGCGGAAAGCCCATATTGTCGGCCACCGTCTTGTGCGGATAGAGTGCGTAGTTCTGGAACACCATGGCAATATCGCGGTCCTTGGGGAGCACGTCGTTGACCACCCTGCCGCCGATAGCCACCGTGCCGCCGGAGATCGTCTCGAGCCCGGCGATCATCCTGAGAAGCGTGGACTTGCCGCAGCCGGACGGACCGACCAGCACGACGAATTCGCCATCGGCAATATCGATGCCGACGCCATGGATGACCTGCAGCGCGCCGTATTTCTTGGTGACGTCCTTGACGGTGACGTGAGCCATTGGAACTCCCTTACTGCGGCAACGCGATTTGCATTTTCACCTCGCCCTTGGGGGCGGAGGCGGCGATCTCGAAGGCACGGACGCTCTCGTCGAAATCGAAAGTGCGGGTGATGAGCGGCTTCACGTCGATGGAACCGGATGACAGCATCTCCACGCAGCGCGGAAAGACATGGGCGTAGCGGAAGACATGCTCCACGCGCGCCTCGCGCACCATGGCCTTGCCGACATCGTAGTGGATGGGATGGACCTGCGAGCCGATGAAGACCACCCGGCCGCCGGGCGACAGGGGATCGAAGACTCCCTCGGCGCCCTTGGGATGGCCGGAGCATTCGAAGACGATCTCGACGCCCCAGCCATCGGTGGCGGCGAGGATCGTCTGGACGAGATCCTGTTTGGCGACATTGACCGGCGTGATCGGCCCGAGCTTGGCCGCGAGTTCGAGCTTGGCATCGTCGATATCGCTGACAAAGACCCGGGCGCAACCGGCAGCGAGTGCCGAAAGCGCCGTTACCAGCCCGATCGGGCCGGCACCAATCACCAGCGCGATGTCGCCGGGCTTCACCTGCGCCTTGGTGGCGGCATGGACGCCGACGGCCAAGGGCTCGACCATGGCAGCCTCGGCGAAGGAGACATTGTCGGGCAGCTTGAAGGTGAAATCGGCTGGATGGACGACGGTCGGCCGCAGCACGCCATGGATCGGCGGCGTCGCCCAGAAGCGCACGGCCGGATCGACATTGTACATTCCAAGGCGGGTCGCGCGGCTGTTGGGGTCGGGAATGCCCGGCTCCATGCAGACGCGGTCGCCCAGTTTCAGCGAAGTGACGTCGGCGCCCGTCTCGATGATCGTGCCCGATGCCTCGTGGCCCAGGATCATCGGCGCCTTCACCTGGAACACGCCGGTGCCGCCGTGGGTGTAGTAGTGCACGTCGGAACCGCAGATGCCAACCGTATGCAGCTTGATCCGCACATCGCGCGGGCCCAGCACCTCTTGGCGCTCGATCGGAAAATCCCGGAGCGTGAGCCTCATCTTTTCTTCCAGTACCAGCGATTTCATTGTCTCTGTCCCATTTTTCCGGCGGGCGTCAGCCGCGCCATACGATCAGCACCCCGAGTGCCACGGCCAGCACATGGCATACCGTGAGCGGGATCGATTGTTCGAGGAACCGCATCCAGAAGAGTTCGAGCGCGACGAACAGGTAGATGCCGACGAAGACGCGGTCGAACCAGTTCGTGACGATCGGAAGGAAGCCTGTCCGCTCGGCCTTGCCCTCGGCAGCTTGCGTTTCGGCGCCGACCTGTCCGGGATCGAAAGGCTCTTGCATGACTCTACTCCTTGACCGCGCCGAAGGTGAGGCCGGCCACGATGTGGCGCTGAACGACGGCGAAGATGATAAGCGCGGGGATAAGGGTGATGACCGCGATTGCCGCCATCGCACCCCATTCAGTGCCTGTCGTCGTCACATATTCCGACAGACCGGTCGTGATCGTGCGCGCGTTGAAGCTGGTGAGCGTCGCGGCGAGCAGGAATTCGTTCCAGGCGAAGACCCAGGTGAGGATCAGCGTCACCGCCAGCCCCGGCCGCGCCAGCGGGAAGATGACTTCGTAGATCACCTGCCAGGTCGAGGCACCATCGACGGTGGCGGCCTCATCGAGCTCCTTCGGGATGCCGTCGATGGTCGGCCGCAGCGTCCAGATAGCGAAGGGCAGGTTGAAGGTGCAATAGAGCAGGATCATGCCGATCTTGGTGTCGTAGAGTTTCCAGTCGCCGATCGTGAAGACCTGGGTGAAGAGCAGGAAGAAGGGCAGCAGGAACACCGCCGCCGGTGCCATGCGATTGGTGATGGTCCAGAAGAAGATGTTCTCCTTGCCGGGGAGGTCGAAGCGCGAAAGCGCGTAGCAGGCCATGAATGCCAGGGTGGTCACCAGCAACGCATTGCCGCTGGAGATGATGATCGAATTGATCATGTAGCCGCGCAGCGTCTCGTTGCCGATCACGTTGACGTAATTCTTCCAGTAAAAGGTATCGATGAACAGGCTCGGCGTGGTGAAGAGATCGACCGCGGGCTTCACCGATATCACGAAGAGCCAGTAGATCGGAAACAGTGTCAGGACGCTCAGAAGCACCCAGAGCAGGACATTGAGGATGGGATTGCTCTCGCGCATCAGAATGTCCTCTTCCGTTCGCGCCGCGCGACGAGGGCGACATAAAGTATCCAGCACATGACCAGCGTCATATAGAGCACGATGACCGAGATCGCCGCGCCATAGCCATAGTCGGTCTTCGGGAAGACGATCTTCCAGATATGCAGGCCGAGATAGCGGGTGGCGGCCCCCGGCCCACCCGATGTCAGCATCCAGACCTCGTCGACGGTCCTGAGCGCATCCATCATGCGGATGAAGACGGTGGCGAGAATGGCTGGGCGGATCATCGGCAGGGTGATGTGCCAGAAGATCTGGCGGCGGTTGGCGCCATCGATCTGGGCCTGTTCGAATGGTTCCTTTGGCAGGGCGAGCAGTGCCGCGAGCAGCGTCAGCGTCACCAGCGGCGTCCAGTGCCAGATGTCCATGATCACGGTCAGGATGAAGGCGGTGGTCGCATCGCGGCCGATATTGAGGTCGTAGCCGAACCAGCTCTTGAGCAGATAGGGAATGATGCCGATGCTCGGCGTGGTCATCAGCCGCCAGACCGAGCCGACGACGATGGGGGCCACGATCAGCGGCAGCGTATGGATGGTGCGAAAGAAGCCACGTCCGGGAAATTCCCGCATGAAGAGCTGCGCCAGCAGATAGCCGAGCGCGATTTCGCTGGCGACGACAAAGAAGGCGAACTTCATGGTGACGGCGATGGAGGTCAGGAATTCGGCGTCGAAGACCAGGCGGCGGAAATTGTTGGCGCCGTTGTAGATCATATCCGGGGTGGCGCCGAACGGGTTCCACTGATGGAACGCCACATAAAGCACGTAGATAAAAGGGATGATTCCGAAGATGCCGAGGATCGCAATCGTCGGGGCAAGCATCAGCCAACCGACCGTGTTTGAACGCATGAATTCCTGCTCCCGAAGATATTCGCGCAGGCCGGAGGCCCGCAATATCTGACACTGCGCCCGGATGGCGGTCTTGGGAGATACCACCCGGACGCAGGCTCGTGTCGGTCTTACTTCCGGTAGCCGAGGTTCTTCAGCTCCGCTTCAGCGGCCGCCGCCATCTGATCGAGGCCTTCGTCAGGTCCGACTTCGCCGAGCAGGATCTTGTAGAAGATCGGTGCCGTGGCTTCGCGAACCTGCGCATGGAACGGATAGGGAGGCGCACCGGCGAACAGCTTTCCCTGGTCCTTGAGCATGGTGTAGTAGCCGTTCAGCTTCTTATCCATGTCAATGACCTTCGGGTCGTCATAGGTCGCCGTGTTGGTGATGCGGGGTGCCGCCACCGCCCAGTCGGGCTGGACCGAGTCCTGGCCGATGAACTGCAGGAAGAGCAGTGCCGCTTCCTTGTTCTTCGAGGTGACCGGCAGGCCGAAGGCCCCTCCATCATAATAGCCAAGATAGCCCTTGCCGGCCTCGACCTCCGCGAGAACCGCTGGATCTGTCGGCGGCAGAGCCACGCCGACATTGCCCACCACCTTCGATTTTTCTGCATCGGAAGCGATCCAGGCGGCATTCTCGCCATAGACCAGGCCCTGTGCGACGCGGCCGGCTGCGAAGGTCGTGCCGACTTCGGTCCAGGTCGAGGCTGCCGATTCAGGTGGCGCGATGTCACGCAGGTGCAGCCAGTATTTCATGGCGGCCTTGGCCTTGTCGCTGTTCATCTGGCCGCCATTCTCGACCGACGCGGCATAATTGTTGTTGGCGTCGATACCCCAGTTATAGATACCGAATGTCGGCGCGATCGACTCGAAGAACTCGTACCAGGATGCCGGATGGCCGGTATGTGCCTGGGCCGTCGTGCCCCAGAGCTCGAGGCCGTTGTCCTTGCCGTACTTGGTGAAGAATTCCGCGATCTCGGTGTATTCCGCATGCGTGGTCGCAGGTTTCAGGTCCTTGCCCGTGGCCGCCTTGAAAGCTTCCTGGATCTTGGGATCGTTGAAGAGATCGGTGCGATAGAGATAGACCTTGACGAAGGCCTCCATCGGGATGCCGTAGAGGTCACCGTCCTTCTTGAAATAGTCGGCGAAGGTCGTGAATCCTGCCTCGTTGAAATCCGGAGACTTCAGCGAAGCGTCATCGTTAAGGGTCTTCGTAATGTCGACGAGGAAGTTGCGGGCGAGATAGGCGTAGATGATGTCCTGCTCGATATAGATCATGTCATAGATGCCGGTCTTGGCTTCCATGTCCTTGATCGCCTTGTCGTACATCTGGTCCCAGGAGGTCGTCTCGATCTCGACCTTGATGCCGGTCTTCTTTTCGAATTCCGGCGCCAGCACGTCCTTGATGTAGTTGGACGGCGGCGTGCTTTCGGTCACGCCGTGCAGCACGACGCCCTTGTATTTCGCGCCGGCATCCGACCAGAAGTCGGCCTGTGCGGGCATCACGCCTGCCAACAGGCTGATCGCAAGCGCGGCAAGTCCAATTCCACTTTTCCTGATCATAGTTCCTCCTCCTGTGCCTCTGCACAGCCCACAGATTTGAATCTGCAGGCATGTTCCCACGCCCGACACGTGTCGGTTCCTCCCGAACTCCGAAGCACGGCTCCTCCCGGCTTTCGGATACGGCTCGCCTCCGTAGAATTGCGACCTCTGGCTTGTTTGCCGGCCCCTTTCCTATTGGCGTGAAAGGAGCTTAGTGCGCGGTCTTTGGCTCTGCCACGCGTGCTTTGCCAGCGACCTATACTTTTTCGCCGACCGCCATGCCGGCCGAGAAAGCGCGGATTTCGCGGAACGGATCGGCGCGTGCCTCCGTACCGATCTTGTGCGCGTTGCGCCGATAGTCGGAGGGCGTCCGCCCGCAGATCTTGAAGAACTGTCTGTTGAAATTGGCGATGTTGTTGAACCCGACCTCGAAGCAGATTTCAGTGATCGGACGATAGGTCTGGGTCAACAGCGAGCAGGCTGCATAGACGCGCGCCAGGATCACATAGCGTGCGAAAGTGTGACCGGTCTGGCGCTTGAAGAGACGCGAGAAGGCCTGTGGCTCAAGGCCGCAAACCCTGGCAACCGAAGCAAGGTCGAAATCCTCGCTGTAATGTTCCATCACATAGCGCATCGCAATGTCGAGCTCCGGCGGCAGCTCCACCTGCGCGGTGGCAGGCGCAAGCCGCGAGAGCCTGCGCCGTTCGGCGGGATTGCGCGCCAGTGCGATCATCAGCTCGAGGAAGAGCACCACACGTTCGGCGCCATGAGCGGACCCCATTTGGGCAAGAAGCCGCTGGCCAGCAAGTGCAGTGGCGCCGCAAAACTCCACGCCGTAGACGGCGTCCTCGTAGAGCGGGTTGATCGTTGCGAGCTCGGGGCAGAAGGAGACGACCCGATCGGCCCATTCGGGTGTGAACTGGATCAGCATGTCCCGATTGCGGATCAGCTTGCCGGGCTCGATGTCGCTGACCCAATTGTGCGGCACGTTGGGGCCGGTCAGCACCAGGCAGCCGGGCTCGAACTCGCCGATATAGTCGCCGACCATCATGACGCCCGATGTCGTGCGCGTCAGGTGCAACTCGTATTCGGGGTGATAGTGCCACTTGGCGCCGAAATAGGGATAGTCGTGCATGTTCCAGCGGAAGGATTCCGCAGGCGGACAAATGATCATCTCGAAGTCGGGAACGATCTTCAGATCGGGCTTCATTGAATGACTCCTCCTCCCCAGGATGGCGCCGCAACGCCTTGCTCACTGATGTCTTTCTGCGTGCCCAATTGCCATCGAGGTTCCTCCTCCCCGCGGCGGGCATGCACGCGACGTCTGTTCTGTCGGTCCCTCATGCATACGCACACAAGGAGAACGCCAAGCGGGCAGAAATTCAAGACGGGAAATGATTGCTCGCACACATCGAGCGCTTATGCTACCCGTCTCCGGCCTGGCCGGCATATATGTTGCTTGAAAAGACAAATTAGTAGCCTTTGCGGATTAGTCAAGAAGATTCCCATTCAAAGCCACAGGGGTAAGAAATCGATCGGTTATTCAGAGTTTTGGCTCAGTCCGGTGCCTTGTTGACGGGGTCATCAAGGCTGCTCGATAAACGGCAAGTGCCGCAGGGACAAACACTTGGTGCAATCGTCCCTTGACTTCGAAGGAAAACGGTTATTTTGTTGCAAACAACAACATAAATCATCCCAAGGAGGAGACTATGGGACGATTGGGCATACATTCTTTCGTCTGGACCGGCGGCGCCACCCAGGCGATGCTCGAGGACGCAATGGAGAAGTCCGCCGCCTGCGGATACCGGCTGATCGAGTTTGCCTATCTCCGACCGGAGAAATTCGACCTCGACAGCCTCGCCAAACGAGCCAAGGCGCTCGATCTCGACATCGCCGTCACGATGGGCCTGCCGCTGAATGCCGACGTCTCGAACGAAGATCGCGAAACGGTAAAGGCCGGCGAAAAACTGCTGGCGGATGCGGTGAAGGCCGTCCGTGACATTGGCGGCACCAAGCTCGGCGGCATCCTCTATTCCGCCCATACCAAATATTCCCGGATGCCGACGGAGGGTGGCCGCAAGAACAGCATCGAAGCCATCGCGAGAACCGGCGATGTCGCAAAGGCGGCAGGCGTCGACCTCGTTCTCGAAATCGTCAACCGGTTCGAGACCAATCTTCTGAACACGACCGCGCAGGGACTCGATTTCATCGCGGCCACCGGCTCGGACCATGTCCGGTTGCATCTCGACACCTTTCACATGAATATCGAGGAGGCGAACCCGGCTGCCGCGATCCGGCTTGCCGGCGACAAGATCGGCTATTTCCATATCGGCGAGAGCAATCGCGGCTATCTCGGCGACGGTGTGATCGATTTCGACCGGACGTTCGATGCCCTGCTCGATATCGGCTACGTGAGGGATATCACCTTCGAATCCTTCTCCAGCGCCGTCGTCGACGAAGGCCTGTCGCTCGCCTGCGCCATCTGGCGCGACACCTGGACCGACAATATTCCGCTTGCACAGCACGCCAAGGCTTTCATCGACCTCAAGATGGACGAAGCCAAGCGCCGGCGGCTGACGAATGGCCGGCCCTGACGCGACGGCCAACCATCGATTGGCAATACGCGGCGACGATGGCTCTATGTTACACCTCAGAAAAGCAAGACAGGGGCCTGTTGTTAACGGCCGTCGGACAACGCCATTGGGGGGCTTTTGATTGAACGAAACGGTGTCGATCACCAATTCGCCGCGCGGCATCCGGCAGCGTAACGAAGTGGCGGCGCTGAGGGCGCTTCATCAGTTCGGAGCGCTCAGCCGCGCCGGCCTGGCGCGGAAGCTCGGGCTCAATCGCTCCTCGTCGGGCCATATCATCGCGGGCCTGACGGCAGACGGTCTGGTGCGCGAAGTCAGCGAAAGCCAGTCCGTCAGGGCGAACGCACATGCCGGGCGCCCCGGCATCATGCTCGAACTGGTCCCCGAAGCCGTGTTCTTCATCGGCGTCGAAATCGGCGTCGAGCATATCTCGACGGTGGAAATCGACCTCGCGACTAACATCATTTCCAGCAAAGTGGAACCCTTCGACGGCGCTTCGACCGATGTCGGCCCCGCCGTCCGGCGCGCTATCGAGATGGCGTTCGAAGCCATCCCAGCCACGAGGCGGGATCGCTGCGAGGGGTTCGGCATCGCCACGCCAGCCCAGATGGATCGCCACGGCTTCGTCCGGCTGGCCCCGCTGCTCGGTTGGGAAAATGTGGCCCTCACCGATCTGATGCGGGAAGCCCTCCCCCTTTCCGTCCCGGTCGCCGCAGAGAACGATGCCAACGCCTTCGCGATCGGCGCCACCTATGGCCGCAACGAACTGCATCCCGGCGTCACCCTTTTCCTGGTCATGGAAAGCGGTCTGGGCGGCGGCATCGTCGTCAATGGCAATCTTTTTCGCGGCGCCAACGGCCTGGCCGGCGAAGTCGGTCATCTCCGCATCAGCAGCGCCTCGGGGCCGGACCGGAATCTCGAGCAGATCATTGGCCTCGAGAGCATCATGCAGGCCTATCGCGGCGTTTCGCGCGAACCGGAGCCATCGTTCCAGGCGCTCCTATCCGATGTCCGCGACCGTGTCCCGGGTGCCGTCACGATCGCCGAGGAGTGGGCCCGCGCGCTCGCCATCGGTCTCATCCAGGCCTGCCGCGTCGTCGATGCCGACCGTATCGTGCTCGGCGGATCGGTGGCGGCACTCTACCCCCTGATGGCCGCGCGCGTCGCCCATCATATCCAGTCGATGCAGGAGGCAAGCTTTCCGATGCCCGCCATTGTCATGAATGACAACGAGACGATAGGTCCGGCCTTCGGCGCCGCCTGCATGCTGCACCAGCGCTATCTTTCACTCGAAAGCCAGCGGTTTTCCGAAGACACGGGTTGATGACCGCTCCACAATGTCTTGATATGTTGCAGGAAACTACAAAACAATTTGTCTCGCCGTCTGAAGGAGATGGCACCTGCGCCCTGGGGATCACGCAGTCTCCTTCCCGAAAAGCCGAGATGCCAGCGCCGAGTACGCGACCATGCCCTTAGATCAGACAGCAAACCATTCCGCACTTGCGCCGGACGCTCTCGGCCCAACAATCACCATTGGCGAGATCCTGGTGGAGATCATGGCCGACAGCCGGGGCAACGGCTTCCTTGAACCGATCGAGCTGACGGGTCCCTATCCCAGCGGAGCGCCCGCGATCTTCATTGACCAGTGCGCACGGATGGGCGGCGCAGCCGGCATTGTTGCTTCTGTCGGCAACGATGACTTCGGGCAGCTCAACATCGAAAGGCTTCGCGCCGATGGCGCAGACGTCTCCGCTATTTCAGTGAGCGACGACTATCCGACCGGCAGTGCCTTCGTGCGTTACCGCGACGACGGCTCCCGCGATTTCGTTTTCAACATCGCAAAGTCGGCAGCCGCCCAACTCTCGCTCACATCGGAGGCCAAAGCGCTCATCGCGCGAGCCGGTCACCTGCATGTCATGGGCACGGCCTTCGCCATTCCGGGCGCCTGGGACATCATGGAGCACGCCATCGGCACCATCAAGGGCCGCGGCGGCAGCATTTCCTTCGATCCTAACCTCCGCAAGGAGCTGCTCGGCCGGCCGGATATGCAGGAACGGTTCGCGAGGTTGGTCGAAATCGCCAATCTCCTCCTGCCCTCTGGCGACGAACTCTTCGTCGCTGCCGGCATGGATGGCGAAGACACGGCGGTCCGCTCGCTGCTCGCCGGCCATGCGACCGAGATCGCACTCAAGCGTGGCGAGCATGGCTCGACTTTCTTCGGCGCCGATGGCGCCCGCATCGATTGCCCAGCCTTCAAGGTCGAGGAGATCGATCCGACCGGTGCGGGTGATTGCTTCGGCGGCGCCTATGTGGCTTGCCGCAGGCTCGGCATGCCGGCGGGCACAGCACTGGACTACGCCAACGCCGCCGGCGCCCGCAACGTCACCGTCAGAGGGCCGATGGAAGGCGCGGGCACCCGCCGGGAGCTTGATGATTTCATAGCGGCAACGGGGAGGCACGCACTGTGACGGGGTTTCTGAGACAACTCGCCCAGTCGCGCCGTGATGGCAAGCCGGCCGGCATCACCTCGGTATGTTCGGCGCACCCGCTGGTCATCAGGGCTGCCGCGCGAAACGCTGCCCTAGTGTCCGGCACGCTGCTGATCGAAGCCACCTGCAACCAGGTCAACCAGTTCGGCGGCTATACCGGCATGCAGCCGCAGGATTTCGTCCAGCTCGTCCATCGCATCGCAGCGGAGGAGCAGCTGTCACAGGACAATATCATCCTCGGCGGCGACCATCTCGGCCCGAACCCCTGGCGAAGCGAAAGCGCCGAAGCCGCGATGGCCAAGGCGGAAGAGATGACAGCCGCCTATGTCAGTGCCGGCTTTCGCAAGATCCATCTCGATGCGTCGATGGGCTGCGCGGGGGAGCCCGCAGGACTCGACGATGCCACGACGGCCGGGCGGGCACTGCGGCTCGCTCAGGCGGCGGACGCGGCCGCGGCACGCACCGGCGGTGAAATGCCCCTCTACATCATCGGCACGGAAGTGCCGCCACCTGGCGGCGCCCACCATGTGATTGCCGACCTCGAACCGACCAGCGTGGAGGCGGCCCGGCGGACCATCGACATTCATCGCGAGACATTTCTCAAGGCCGGCATGGCGGATGCCTTCTCGCGCGTCATCGCCCTCGTCGTCCAGCCCGGCGTCGAATTCGGCAACGAGAATGTGATCGCCTATGATCGGGCCAAGGCGCGGAATCTGAGCCAGTTGCTCAAGCGCGAGCCGAGCCTTGTCTACGAAGCGCATTCGACAGATTACCAGGGCGAGCAGCCCCTCCGGCAACTGGTCGAAGACGGATTTGCGATCCTGAAGGTCGGGCCGGAGCTGACCTTCGTGCTCCGCGAGGCGCTTTATGGGCTTGACCTGATCGCCAGCGACCTCGTCGCCGATTATCCGCGCCGAAGCCTCATGACCGCCATGGAAGCACTAATGAGGGGAAACCCCGGCCATTGGCAGGGTCACTATCACGGGTCGGAGGCCGATCAGCGCGTCCAGCGGCACTATTCCTATTCCGACCGCATTCGCTATTACTGGAATCATCCGGAGGCGAAGGCAGCTGTGTCGCGGCTCACGAGTGCGCTCGACCGCCAGATCATCCCAGCCCCTCTTTTCCGGCAGCATCTGCCCCGTTTGGCGAAGCATGCCGGTCGGCCACTCCGCGCACAGGAATTGCTCATCGATGCGGTGCAGGTCGTCCTCGACGATTACCAGACCGCTTGTCAGCCCGATCAATGACAATCCAAATGGGGGAAGCATCAATGGCTGACTTTGGCGGCAAGGCCGCGCTCGTCACTGGAACGTCGGGTATCGGTCGCGCTTCGGCACTGGAACTGGCACGCTCGGGTGCCCGCGTCCTATGCCTCGGTATCGATGATCGTGCCAATGCCGAACTCGAAACGATAGCGCTGACCGACCAACTCGATCTCACCGTGCGAAAGACGGATGTTTCGCAGCCCGATGAGGTCAAGGCCGCAATGGCCGCACTTGAAGAGAAGTTCGGCGGGCTCGACGTCATTGTGAATTCGGCCGCTATCCATCCCTATGGCACGGTCGTCGACACGGATCCGGAAATATTCCTTCGCGCCTATGCGGTGAATGTCGGCTCCATCCAGCTCACGGCGCGCTATGGGATTCCCTTGATGCGCCGGGGTGGCGCGATCATCAATATCGCTTCCGTGCAGGGCCATGCCTGCCAGAAGAATGTGGCCGCCTATGTCGCCACCAAAGGCGCAATCCATGCGTTGACGCGCGCGATGGCGCTGGATCATGCCGCGGAGAAGATCCGGGTCAATTCGATCAGCCCCGGCTCCGTTCGCACCCCGATCCTGGAACTCGCCGCACGCACCCTCGATGGCGATGATGCCGATATCGAGGGCGCCTTTCACCGATTTGGCGCCGCCCACCCCATCGGGCGCATCGGCGAACCCGAGGAAGTTGCCCGCCTCGTCGCCTTCCTCGCCTCCGACCAGGCAGGCTTCATCACCGGCGCAGACTACAGGATCGATGGCGGGCTGCTTGCAGCGCTGGGTGTGCAATAGAGCGTCGGGCGCACTCGACGCGATCGAGTTGCGCCCCGCCTATCCGCCGATCATGAGCCTGACGACTTCGTCGTGGTTGGTCTCGGCGATGTTTCGCTCGCCCGCAACGATCCCGCGCCTCAGCACCACGATCCGATCCGAGACGGCGAAAATGTCCTGGAGATTATGGGAAATGAAGATGACGCCCCTGCCCTGTGCCTTGAGCGACTTTATCAGCGCAACAACCTTGCGCTGCTCGGGCACACCCAATGCCGCGGTCGGTTCATCCATGATCAGGATCTTGGCGTTCCAGTAGACCGCGCGCCCGATCGCCACCGCCTGGCGTTGACCGCCGGAAAAGTTGCTCACCGGCGCGTCGAGCCGCTTCACATGGAAATCCAGAAGCGCCATCGTCTCGGCGGCCGCCTTGGCCATCGCCTTGCGATCGATGACCGGCAGGAAGCCGAAGGCCTTGCGCATCGGCTCGCGCCCCAGGAAAATGTTTGCGCCGATCGTCAGATTGTCGGCGAGCGCGAGATCCTGGTAGATCGTCTCGATGCCAAGCGCCCGCGCCTCCTGCGGCGACGAGAAGGTCACCGGCTGTCCCTCGATCAGGATTTCGCCCGAGGTCGGACGATAGACACCTGAGATCGCCTTGATCATTGTCGTCTTGCCGGCGCCGTTGTCGCCCGCGAGCGCCACCACCTCGCCCGGCCGCACGACCAAGGAACAATCATCGAGCGCGCGGACGGCGCCGAAATGCCGCGACAGATTGCGGACTTCCAGCAGCGGGGTCTGACTATTCATCTTGCTTGCCTCCGCTGAACCGCCGCTGCGCCTGGTCGATCAGAACCGATATGATGATGACGACGCCGACGGCGATGAATTGCCAGAAGGGTTCGACGTCGAGGAAGACCAGACCATACTGGATGACGGCGATGACGAGGGCGCCGGCAACGGTGCCGATGATGGAACCCGAGCCGCCGAACAGGCTTGCTCCACCAATCACGACTGCCGCGACGCTGTCGAGCAACAGCGGTTCCCCGGCCTGCGCAGCACCCGCCGTGAAGCGAGCGGCATAGAGAGCGCCACCGAGTCCGGCACACATGGCGGACAGGACGTAGAGGCGCAGGATGTGCGCTTTGATGTCGATGCCGGCGCGCCGGGCTGCCTGGACATTCGCGCCGATCGCATAGTTATGCTGGCCGAAACGCGTCTGGCTGAGCAGATAGTGCATGAGAAGCACGAAGACCGCTGTGACGATGACCAGAAAGGGAATGCCGAAAATGCGTCCATTGCCAAGGGCGGCGAAGTAGGAGTTGGACACGGGCACGGTGGTGCCGCCGGCAAGCAGAAAGGCAGCCCCGCGTGCCACGCCGAACATTCCGAGCGTGCCGATGAAGGGCGGAACCTTGAGCCGCGAGATCATCAGGCCGTTGACCAGGCCGGGGATCGCCGCCACGAGGATTGCACACAAGATGCCGACCAGCATTGCCAGGGGCAGCGGCATATAGAGCCCGGCAACATTGGTCAGGTGAGCGGCAACCACCGCGGCCAGACCCATGATGAAGCCGGTCGACAGGTCGATGCCTCCCGAAATGATGACAAATGTCTGCCCAATGGCGATCAACAGAGGCGCCACGGCGAATACGGCCACCGACTGCCAATTGTAGGACGAGAAAACGAAGGTGCCCCCGAAATCCAATCGGGCCCAGATTTCGAAGGTCAGGAGCAGGGCAGCGAGGAAAAGCCATGCCCGCAACTGGGCAATGCGCTGGACGATCGTTTTGGCGACCTCACCATGGTCTGCCTGGGGTGCCACATGCTTGGTGGCATCATCGAGAGATGCTTGTTGTTCTGCCATCACGGTTCCCGGACGACGGTGTCCGTCGCATAACGCTCGGCGCGCCGTCTGTCGAAGGCCTCAAAAAATCGGCACCCGGCGCGCCGCCGGGTGCCCAGTCGTCGGGAGGATGCTTATTCGGAATAGATGAACTTGGCGACGTTGGGGTCGCCGACATTCGACTTGTCGATGACCGTAAATCCGGTGCCGATGGCGGTCGGCACCGAATTTCCGGTCAGGTGGGCATAGGCCGCCATGACCCCGAAATAACCGATCTCGGCCGGATGCTGGGCAATCGCCATATCCACGAGGCCGGTATTGAGATTATCGACAATGCTGCCGGGCGCATCGAAGGCAACGACACGCACCTTGCCGGCCTGACCGGCTTGCTGCACGCCGTTTGCTGCACCCAGTGCGGAGAACAGGTTGGCGCCGAAGACGCCGGCCAGATCCGGATTGCGGGCGAAGACGGCCTGCAGCTGCGAGGCGGCCTTGTTGGCGTCATTGTCGTTGAACTGGGTTTCAAGAACCTCGATGCCCGAATGCTTGGCCATTTCGCGCTTGAAACCTTCCTCGCGCTGGTCGGTCGTCGAAATGCCCGGCTTGACGTTGGACACGTAGACCTTGCCCTTGTCGCCAATCGCCGTCGCCAAAGCACGCGCCGCGATTTCACCGCCGAGAATGTTATCGGACGCGATGTAGGAAATCGGGAAATCCGCGTCGCCGGCGCCGGTCTGGTAGACGCCGGTTCCGATGAAGGTATCGACCGTGAAGACCGGGATGCCGGCATCAAAGGCCTTCTTGAGCGGCTGTACGAGCTGGGTCTTGTCGGTCGGCGCGATAAGAATAGCGCTCGGCTGCTTGGCGATGACCGCGTCCAGAACCGGAACCTGGGTGACGGGATTGAAGTCCGGCGCACCCTGGAAGACGAGTTCAGCGCCCACCGCCTTGGCGGCCGCCTCGGCGCCCTTGCGCATGGTGATGTAGAAGGCGTCCGTGGTCAGGCCCGGTATGAGGGCGATGGTGAATTTCTTGTCCTGAGCGCTGGCGGAACCGGCGGCAAGTCCGGCCGGCGCGGCAATCATCATGGCTGCAGTGGTCTTGATAAATGAACGACGCTCCATAGTCTCCTCCTGATGTAAGCGAGTTCGAAAAGCTTGATCCGACCTCCTCCTCCAGAAGACCGGCGACGCCTCTAGTCATGCCCGGGTTTTCGTTTGCGTCAAGTGAAATTTCTTCCTGAAACGAATTTCTTTCATTTCGCGCTTGTCTGCCCTGCGGAAAATCGCCGCCCTTTAGCGGTCGCGGACGATACTCAGTATTGCCTGTGCCGTTGCAGTGTCGGTCACTACGGCATTGATCATGCCCGAGCGCGCTGCGCCGACAATACCGGCCGCTTTCTCGACCGTCGCGGCCACGCCGATCGAAAGACCTGCACCTCGCAATTGGGCGGGGGTCGCCGCGATCATGCGGTCTTCACCCTCCCAAGTGAGGATCCGACCTTCGAAATCGACATAATGGCGGATGACGTCCCCCACCGCCCTGAGCGACTGCTCGTTCAACGTCGCGGCACTCGCTTCCGGCGGGTTGATGGCATGCGGGAGCCCGATGCCGACGATGCAGCAGTCCAAGCGGTTCCAGAGATCGGTGGTCTCGCTGACGGACGGATCGCTCATGAAGGCCTCCCGCAATTCCGCCGACGAAATATAGGGTGCATGGAGGAAGTTCGGTGTTCCACCGGTTTGTTCGGCCGCCCGGCGCACGAATTCGTTGATCTGGAAATGCGCGGCCGCTTGCTGCATGCCGCCGTTCAGTGGCACGATCAAGGCACCCGGAATGCGCGGCAGGCCCGCGCTCACGACTTCCCTGATTGCGCGCCCCCATCCGATCCCGACCACCGAACCCGAGCCCAGCCCCTCCTCCTTGAGCAGGTTACCCAGAGGTGCCGCGAGCGCGCCGAGGACGCCGGTCGCCGGCTTGTCGATTACCGCCGCGCGCTTCAAGCCCAAGATTTCTACCAGCTCCAGCGTCACCTCCTCGGGAGAAGCGAGATCGAGCACCTCGATCCGGACGATGCCGGCTGTACGGGCCTTTTGCAGCAGGCGCGAGACCGTCGCGGTGGAAACGCCAAGTTTGCGGGCAATGTCGACCTGCGTCATGTCTGCCTCATAGTGCAGCTTGGCGACCATGTGCAGCATAGCCCGCGATTCGGGAGTTTCCTGGGACGGTAGCGGAGGCAGCTTGCAATTCCTTTCTGAAACGTGTTACACGAACGCGACTTGAAGGAGTTATCGCTGAAATACAGCAGAATCGCAATGCGTCGGAAAGCCTGGCTTGGAACTGTTCTAGAATACCGCCACGTTGCGTGGGCTTTTTCCGGCGCCTTCACACCTTCTTTGCAAAAGCCGCCGCGATTTTCGACCTGAGCAGGAGTGTACAATGGCAGCAATGACAACAGCGGAACGGCGCGGATACCAGCAGATCTGTGGCGCCGACGGAGCCATGATGGTGATTGCCTGCGACCAGCGTGGCGGAATGCGCACGCTGCTTGCCGCCACACCCGAAGAGCAGGCGAAGATCAGCAACGAGACATTGGGCGACACCAAGGCCGACATTACGTTGCATCTCGCCTCGCATGCCGGCTGCGTGCTGGTCGATCCGATGTGCGCCGTGCCCAAACTGGTCGATGACGGCACATTGCCCCGCGATACGGCCTTGCTGATCGGTATCGACGCCTCGGGCTGGGATACGTCTCCGGAAGGCTACCGCATCTCGAAGATGGTCGAGGGCGTGGATGCGCGGCGCGTGCGCGCACTGGGCGGCACCGGCGGCAAGATCATGGTCTATCTGCGCATGGACGTGCCGGAAGCCAATACCACGAACCTCGCGACGCTGAAGGCGAGCATCGAGGACTTTGCCCGCGAAGACCTGCTCCTCGTGGTCGAGTTTCTCACCTACCGCCTCGATGGCGAGAGCGCCGAAGACTACGAGGCGAAGCTCCCCATGCTGATCCAGGAAGGATCGCGCGCCTGCCTGGAGCTCGGCGCCAAAGTCTTGAAGATACCCTATCCCGGTTCGGAGGAATCCTGCGCCGCGATCACCCGAATGGCCGACGACGTGCCGTGGGCCGTGCTGTCGGCGGGCGTCGATCACCAGACTTTCCTCGGCCAGGTCGAGGCCGCGATGAAAAACGGTGCCTCGGGCGTCATTGCCGGCCGGTCGCTGTGGAAGGATTGCATCTCGCTCGACCGCGAGACCTCCAAGGCGAAGTTGTCGACGACGGCCGTTTCGAGATTACGGGATATCCAGGCGCTGATTGCACGCTATTATCGGGCGAGCCACAGCAAGGCGGCCTGAGACCCGGCGGCAGACATGGTTACGCAGCACTACACGATAGGCGTCGATATCGGCGGCACGAACATTCGTGCCGCAAGGATCTCGCCGTCAGGAGCCATCCTGCAAAAGAAGATCGTGGCCGGCAGCCGCGACCGCGAAACGGCGATCAGGCTGATCACCGACCTGATCCGCGAAATGGACGACCCTGACACCATCGCGATCGGCGTCGGCGTTCCCGGTCGCGTGGATGCGACCCGAGGCGAGGTGCTGTCCGGCGGCTATCTCGACCTGTCCGGCTGCGACTTCAAGCAGCAGCTCGAACAGACCTTCGGCAAGCCGGTGACCCTTGCCAACGATTGCAGCATGGCGCTGATCGGCGAAACCGGCGTCGGCGCGGCGCGTGGCGTCAAAAACGCCGTGATGCTCACGATCGGCACCGGCATCGGTGGCGCGGCGATGGAAGGCGGCCGCATCGTCAATGGCCAGCGAAGCGCGGGCCAGCTCGGCCATCTGGTCGTCAATCACGCGGGCCGCCAATGCCTGTGCGGGCAGCGCGGTTGCCTTGAAACGGAATCCTCCGGAACCTCGCTCCGCCGTCATCTCGACGAGGTGGGCTATCCGGCCGAAACCCGCTTCGAAGATATCCTTCCGCTCGCGCACGCCGGGGACGAGCGGGCGCTCTCGGTCATGACGCGCTGGGCGACCCCGCTAAGAGCAGCGATCGGGACGCTGTCCGCCGCTTTCGACCCTGCGGTGCTGTTGCTCGGCGGCGGCATGGGGCAGGCGGCGATCCAAGCCCTCGGCTTTCTGCCGAAACTGGAAGGCTGGTACGACTGTGATGTGTGCGCAGCGGCGCTGGGCGACGATGCGGGTATGATCGGCGCGGGTCTCGCTGCAAGTGCAGCCGCTCTTGAGGCGGACGGTAACCTGTCGGGCGCGCGCGACCGCAAACGCGTGCTGCTGGTCAATGGCATTCCCGCGTCCGGCAAGAGCCGCCTTTCGCACACGATCTCGCAACGCACGGGCTGGCCGATTCTGGCGCTGGACACGGTCAAGAACCCGTTCCTCGAGCATATCGAAAGCGTCGACCGGCTGTTCAACCGGACACTCGGCAAGGCGAGCTACCAGGCGATATTTTCGATCATCCGAGACGCACCACGCGGGTCCACCTTCATCGTCGACGCCTGGTTCGGCTTCCAGCCCCTGTCGCTTCTCGAGGAGCATATCGCCTCCTCGGGCGTGACCGATATCGCGGAAATCTGGTGCCATGCTCCTGGCGAGGTTCTGGCAGAGCGCTATGCCGCGCGGCTTGAGGACCGGCTTCCGGGGCATCCCGGAGCGGAATACATTCCAGAGCTGGTGGAGCTAGCAAAACGCGCAGCGCCCACCCAACTCGGCCCTGTCCTCGATATCGACACCAGCCGGCCGGTTGCCGATAATGTCGTCATGGCATGGGTGATGGGAACATTGTCCGCAGAATGATGCCGCGACACCAGACGTGCCGCGAGAGCGATAGAGGCCGATCACCGCCGATCTTCGTTCCTATTGCATCGCCTCGTCCGAAACAGGGCTCCCCCGAGCCTCTTCACCAGAACCAGGCCGGAAAAATATCAGACTCGCGGCCCCGACAAGCCCGGCATGCTGTCCGAGACGCGCCCGCACGACGGGAACGTCGCGATAAGCGGACATCGCCCGTTCGCGAATGGTGTTTCCGATGTGGCCGTGCAGGAGATCGTAGCCGTCGGACACCCCGCCGCCCATGACGATCCTATCCGGCGAATAGAGATGCAGTAAATTGGTAAAGCCGATCCCAAGCCAGCGGCCCTCCTCGGCGATCAGCTCCAGCGCCATCGCATCTCCGCCACGCGCCGCTTCCACGACATGACGGCTTGTTACATCGTCGTCGCGAGAAAGTGTCCGAAGGGTCGAACCGTCGCCGCGTTTCGTGATGGCCGATGCACGTCGCCCCAGCGCGGTGCCTGATGCAACGGCTTCAAAACATCCGACTGCGCCGCAAAAGCAGCGTTCGCTCCGATCTGTGATGGTCATATGGCCGATCTCGCCTGCCAGACCGCGCCGCCCATGCAGCACCCGGCCGTCAGCGATAACGCCGCCGCCGATTCCGGTTGAAACAGTGACGAAGACCAGCGACGTGGCGCCGCGGCCGGCGCCGAAGCGCCATTCACCGAGGGCGGCCGCGTTGGCGTCGTTTTCCAGCAGAACCGGAAGATCGAAGCGGTCTTCAAGGATTCGGGCCAGCGGCACCTCGCTCCATCCCGCGAGAGTCGGCGGAGCGATAACGACACCGGCGACAGGATCAAGTGGGCCAGGGGCGCCAAAGCCGATGCCAACAGGCACGACATCAGGAACCCGGGAACGCACATTGGCTGCGAGCTCTTCGATCTGGCTGATCACGGATTGCGGGCCGGCTTGCGCGAGGGTTGGCATCGAATCGGATGCCAGGACCTGACCCTCGCTGTCGACGAGCGCAGCACGCAATTCCGTTCCGCCGAGGTCGAAGGCCAGCGCAGCTTTGGTCATCAGCCACCGCTCTCCAGCGCATGGAGCCATGCGATACGGCCTGCCAGATCGGGAGCACCAAAGGCCAGCGATCCCAAGACGACGGTTTCTGCACTCGCACCTCGCAGCAGCGGTACCGTTTCCTCACGGATGCCGCCATCCGCCGCGAGGACGACCGCCGCTTCCCGACCCGTCTTTCTCAGCACCGCGCGCGCCTCATGCAGCCGGTCGCAGGCCTTGTTCGACAGGCTCTGTCCCTTGACGCCGATCGACGTGCCCAGGAGTGTGAAGAAAGAGACCTCAGCGAGAAAGGGTTCGGCCTTTCCCACCGGAGTTTCCAACCGCAGAACGACCCCGGCTGCGGCGCCGAGCTGCTTTGCAATCCGCACCGCACGCAAGCCGGCCTCTCCATTCTCGGCATGGACGCTGATCAGATCCGCGCCGGCCTCGATGAATTGCCGCGTCTGTTCCTCGACGATCTCGGCCTCGACCATCAGATGCACATGGATCGGCTTTGCCGTCAGCTTGGCGATGCGCGCGACGAAGTCGGGAAAGAACAGGAAGCCGGGCGTGAAGCGTGCATCGGCAACGTCGATGTGATGAAGATCGACATAGGGTTCGATACGCGCGAGATCGCGCTCCATATTGGCAAGATCCGCCGACCACAGCGAGAATTCGCCCAGCAGCCTGTGGCGCGGCAGGGCGGCAATGGCGGCGGCACCGGAAAGGGGTTTCGGTGTCATGATTGGGCAGGGCTCCGATCGTTTGAGTTCGTGGCAAGGAATTCGGCGATGGCGGTGCGGACCGCCGAAAAATGCTTCTCCGCATCCGTCGCCTTGGCGGGCGCTTCCAGGAACGCTGCGTCAGCGAGCGCCTCTGCCGTGACTTCCGCAACGGCGATCGGGTGGAGAGCATCGTGGCGGTTGCCGATCACCAGCGCAGGAAGCGCGAGGCCGGCCGCATCGGCCGACGTGACACCGGTTCCGTCGGCGGCGATATCGGCGAGAACCTCGGCAAAGGCGGGCGCATCCGGGCGATCGAAATAGCCGAGCAGGGAAGCGAGATTATCCGGTGCCTCGTGGCGCAGCCGTTCCGCTGTGGCTGAGATGGCGAAGAGCGATCGGGCTTCTCCGGGCAAGTGGGAGCGCAGAAGTGCGGCGACCTCGCGAACCGGGGCGAGGTTCTCGGGTGCGGCGGCGAAGGTCCAGGCCGGACGGACCAGGATCAGGCCCGTGATGCGAGCCGGGTATGCCTTGGCAAGATGGAGCGCGATGGCCGCGCCCATGGAGATGCCGCCTGCGACGAACCGATCGATGCCTCGTTCATCCGCGGCCGCAATCACATCGGCCGCAAACATGGCGATCGAGAACGGGCGCCGCTGGCCAAGCGTCGATGCGCCGTGTCCCCGGCACTCGACAGTGATGCGCCGCCAATCCGGACTGTCGGGGAAAACCTGGGCGACCTGCGCGTCGCTCCCGCCCAACCCATGCTGAAAGAGCACAGGCTCGCCGGCCCCACTATCGTGGACTGCGAGTTGGGCATCGTCCCGTTGAATACGCCAAATCGAGTTCATCTGATCAGGTCCGCGAGAAACCTGGCGACGCCGGGCGCCTCCTCGGCCGCGAGGCCGTGCGTCACCAGTGGGCCGTCGAAACCGGTCGCGCGGAGGCCGGCGATGAACCGCGGGAAATCGACAATGCCCTGGCCGGCGGTTGCAAAACGACCGTCGGCATGACGGTCCTTCGCATGGGCCATGACCACGTTTCCCGCGGAGATATCGACCGCGCTGGCAACGATATCGGATGCTTCCGCCGGCGTGGCCCGCTCGAAAAGGTTCGCCGGGTCGAGAACGATGCGCAAGTGTTTCGATCCCATCTCGCCAATCAGCCGTATGGCGTCGGCCGCTGAGGTGACGATGTTCGCCTGCTCCGGTTCGATGCCAAGACCGACACCATTCTGTTCTGCAAGCTCCAGCGCCTTTTCCATCTCGGCCGCCATGTCGCGCCAGGCCGATGGATCGGCATTGTCGGGGTGATAGGCCCATTGGTCCTCGGCATTGCGGGTGCCGGTGCAAAGCGTGACTAGGGGAATCTTCAACTCAGCCGCGGTTTCGATCACCAACCGAAGCTGCCTCAACCCCTTATCGCGCACCGACTTGTCCGGATGCGCCATATTGTAGGTGCCCGACAGTGCGGCAAGCGAAATGCCGGTCTCGCGCGACGCGGCCCGGATCGCCGCAATCGCCTCCGGCGGCACGGCATCCGGCATCGACGGCAGGCCGACGCAGGCAAGGTTGAACTGCGTCGTCGCAAATCCGCTCTCGCGTACGGCGGTGAGCACCGGGAGCGCATCCGAGCCTGCGAATGTCTTTGCAAAAATACCGAGCTGCATCAGACCGCGCCCGTGACGGAAGCGAGTTCGACGCGCCCGCCCGTCTCGACCGAGCGGGCGATGGCCACCATGGCGCGGATGGAGGCGATGCCGTCCTCGACGTCGGCGCCACGCATCGGCGCACCGGTCAGCACCGTGTCGGCGAAGCCCTCCAGCTGCCGGCGGAAGAAGTGCCCGTCGGCGCCGAGCGGCTTGCGGGTCGTCGCGTCCTTCTCGTGGAAGATCTCGACCTCGCTCGCCCGCAGGTACCAGGGATTGAAGGTCTTGGCGAGCACTGAGCCGTTTTCGCCATAGAGCTGGAACCCCTCATGCCAGTCCATGCGCACGGCGACGGTGAGGTCGAGATGGCCGAGCGCACCATTGGCGAATTCCGTTTCGACGAACCAGCAATAGGCACCGGCGCGTTCCAGCAGCCGTGCGCGGACGGCCGTGATCTCGCCGCACATGAAGCGCGCAGTATCGACGAGGTGGGAGCCATGCGCGAGCATGAAATATTGCCTGAGGTCGGCCTTGGGATTGCCGTCCGGTTTCCTGGCGAATTTGCTGGTGATGGGCAGCGGCTGGACCGCATCGGTATTGGTGTAGCGGTGGGTGGAGTCGCAATACCAGGCCTTCAGCGCGAAAATCTCGCCGATGTCGTCGCGGACGAAGTCCCGCGCCGCCTCGAGCGCCGGATCGAAGCGCTTCATGTGGCCGACCTGCAGCACCTTGCCGGAGCGCTTGACCGCATCGGCCAGGGCCCTGCCCTCCTCTATCGTCACACCGATGGGTTTCTCGCAAAGCACATGCTTGCCGGCGTCGAGCGCCCTGATCGACATCGGCACGTGATAGGCGTCGGACGTGGCAACGATGACGGCATCGAGCGCGGGGTCGGCAAGCATCGCGTCATAATCGGCATACATCTTCTCAGGCTCATAAGTCGCGCCCATACGCGCGAGCAGGTCGGGTGCTGCGTCGCAGATCGCGTAGAGGTCTGCATTCCTGGCCTTCACACAGGATTCCAGATGCGCAAACTGGGCGATCGGCCCGCAGCCAAGCACGCCCACACGCAGCCGTCGGTCTTCCTTGCGGATCATCTCATGTCCTCAAACGCCGTAGCGGCGCATCGTTTCCCGGTTCGTCTTGACGGCTGTGACGGGATCGGCGGCGGCAATGTCCGATTCCTCCTCCAGCACCAGCCAGCCGTTGAAGCGCGGCGCGGCGGCCACGATCTCGATTACGGCAGCCGTGTCGCAGACGCCCTCGCCCAGCATGGCCCATTCGCCGCGGGCATCGACATCCTTGAGATGCAGGTAGCGGATGCGGTCCTGATAGGTCCGTAGCGTGTCGAGACTATCGCGATGGCCGCGCAGGATATGGCCGGTATCCGGCACCCAGCCGATAAGATCCTTGTCGAGAAGCGAGAAGATCCGGTCATAGTCCGCGCGATCGTAGAGCAGCGTATTGTGGTGCGAACTTGGATGGACGGCGATATCGACGCCTGAGGCCCTGCCGAGTTCGCCAGCCCGATTGTAGAACTCTGCAGCAATCTCGAATTTGGCGTCGCGCGGCCCATCGGAAACCACCGTTGCCGACCCGATGGAAACCAGAGCGCCGGGAAAAGCGCCGGCAAAGCCGACCCAGCGCCGAACGCTCTCCAGATCGTTCGCAAGCTCTTCCTTCACCGTAAAGCCGCTTTTCGAGCCCATCGCGAAGGCCACCAGCGCGAGGCCGCATTTTTCGAGGCTGGCGGCGAAAGCATCGGGCTTGTCCGCATAGTGGCCGATCATCGTGTCGGTGATCTCGATGCCCTTGTAGCCGCCGTCGGAGATCGCCTTCAGAAGATCGTCCGGGCCGCCGCTCCAGGATTGTCCCAGCATTTCCCACGTGAATGTCTGGCAGCCTACTTTCAAGTCTTGCACGCGCATCCGCTATTCCTTGATCCGGCCCCCATAACCCCCGCGACGAGCGAACGCCGCGCGAGGATGATTCTGAGAGGTCGCAATGTCGATCATGCCAAGCGAACTCTTGCAAAGCGAGCTGAGCATTCTATTCCGCATGCTTCATAAAAAATTGTCGCGCGTCAAGAAATATTCTATGCCATCGGGTAAGAGTGCCGGCGCGCTAGAGGAGCGCCCGGCGACTTATGGTGATCTGTGGGAGGAGGGCGACATATGGGCACGGCGACGAAGGCGAAGCTCGGCATAGGGATCATAGGCTGCGGCAATATCTCGATGACATATCTGCAAAACGCAGCACTGTTTCATGGCGTGGAATTGCGAGCCTGCGCCGACATTTCGCCTGACATGTCAGCGCTCCGGGCAAAGGAATATGGTATCCGTGCGCTCGACGTCGACGCGCTGTTGGCTGACCCCGAGGTCGGGCTGGTCCTGAACCTCACGGTGCCGGCCGTGCACTACGACGTGTCGATGTCGGCGCTTACCGCCGGCAAGCATGTCTTCACCGAAAAGCCGCTTGCGACGTCGGCGAATGAAGGCCTCAGGCTGGTCGAGGAAGCGAAAAGCCGCGGCCTTCTTATCGGCTCCGCGCCGGATACATTCCTCGGCGCCGCCGGACGGCGGGCGCGACGGCTGATGGATGAAGGGGCTATCGGCGAGCCGGTCGGCGGTACCGCGTTCATGTTCGGCCGCGGCATGGAACATTGGCACCCGAATCCGCAATTCTACTACCAGCCGGGCGGCGGCCCCGTGTTCGACATGGGCCCCTACTATCTGACGATGCTGGTCAATCTGCTCGGCCCGGTGAAAAGCGTCATGGCGATGGCGACCAAAGGTCAGGAAGAGCGGCAGATCACCGCGGATGGACCGTTCAAAGACAGCTGGTTCAAGGTCGGAACGCCGACCAACGTGCTCTCGCTTCTCGAATTCCAGTCAGGTGCAACGGTCAATTTCGGTGCCTCTTGGGATGTTTTCCGCCACTCCAATCATCCGATCGAATTGCACGGCACGGAAGGTTCGATACGGCTGCCCGATCCCGACACATTCGGCGGAACGGTTTCGCTCTCCGAACGGGGCGCCGAGTGGAAGCACTTCGAAAGTGAGAGCGAGCTTTACGGCGCCCACAACTGGCCTTACGCCGCACCCGACCGCGCCAACTACCGCATGCTTGGCGTTGCTGACCTCGCCAGTGCGCTCGAAACCGGCAGGGCCCCACGTGCCTCCGGCGATCTCGCCTTGCATGTTCTCGAAATCATGGAGGCGATCCTGGTCTCCGGCGAAAGCCGCAGCGCTGTGGCGATTGCAGGTGCCGTGACGCAACCGCCCTTGCTCGGCGAACATGAGGCTCGCAGCCTGCTTGCCTGAGGGGCCAGTCTGACTTTTTTCATCTCGGCGTCATGCCAAGGGTCAGGCCGACTGACGCATGACCAGAGTGCCGTCAAAGCTGATTTTTCGTGGGGTCACGTCCGATGAAACGCCGGATTCGTCGAGCATGGAAAGCAATGTCTCGACGCTGCTCCCTGCCATTGCTGCGAAGTCCTGCGCCATGGTGGTCAAAGGCGGACAGGTGTAGCGGCTGAGCGGATGGTCGTCATGGGCGGCAAACCTGATGTCGGAGCCGCGTCTGCGGCCGATGCGCAGGCCATGCGAATAGGCAGCCGCCATGGCGCCGAAGGCCAGTCGGTCATTGGCGCAGAGGATGGTCTTGCCGGGCAGCTTGCGCGCTGTGATCATCGCATCGATCTGCTCATAGCCCAGGCGTTCGAAGTCCCAGTTGTAATTGCTGGTGTCGCCGACCACGATCGGTTCGAAACCGTGCGACTCCGTGGCCGCGATATAGCTCGCCAATCTCTCTCCGGAATTGTGATTGACATGCGGAATATCGAAAAAGGCCGGCGGCTCACCCGTTCGGCAAAGATAGTCGACGATCGTGGCGACGCTCTGGCTGTTGTTGTTGCCGATGAAGGGCGTGTTCCCCTCGATATAGGTGTCGAAATAGACGATGGGGATGCTCGCCGCGAGCTTCTCGAAGAGGGCCGGGTCGGATGTCAGGCCGAGAGGCGCGATGAGCGCGCCAGCGGCCTTCAAGGACAAAATCGTGTTCACGGCCTCGGCCTCAAGCTCCGGCAAGCCATGGGACGAGATGACGATCGGCCAATAGCCTTCGTCGCGCAGCAGCAACTCCAGGCGATTGACCATTTCGGCATAGAACGGATCGGTTAGGACCGGGACGAGAATGCCGATATTGCGGGTTCGCTTGCGGTTGAGATTGCGGGCATAGAGGTTCGGACGGTAGTCCGACGCGGCGAGCGCCACCTCGATGCGCTTGCGCGTTGCCGGCTTGACGCTGTTCGGATCGTGGAAATACCGGGAGAGCGTCGGACGAGAAACGCCGCACGACTGCGCAAACTCGTCCATGGTTTTAAAGGTCATCTTCTCCATCGGCAATTCTATTTCCGTGGCGCAACGGTTTATCGACCCTCAAGCCCCCTGCACAGACAAGTTCACAAGAGCAATCCCGGCCTTAATCGGTCTTCGTAAACTGCTTCTCTAGCGTGCCACCATCATGTGCGCAAAGCAATTTCCGTCTTCCGCTCAATCGCTTAACTCTTCACCGAACCTGCCGTCATGCCTGCGAGGAAATAGCGCTGCGCGAACAGGTAGAGAAGCAGCAACGGGGCCGAACCCAGGACGCTCATCGCCATCATCTCGTTCCATTCGAAGGCATGTTGGCCCATGAGCATCTCGATCCCGATCGGAACGGTTCGCATGTCCATCGATTTGGTCAGTGTCAGCGCGAAGAGGAATTCGTTCCACGCGAGCAGGAACGTGTAGACCGCGGTCGCGACGATGCCGGGCACGGACAACGGAACGATCACCCGCCAGAGTGCCGTCCAGCTCGACCCGCCATCCACCAGCACGGCCTCATCCAGCTCCCTGGGCAGGGTGTTCAGATATCCGGTCATCAGCAGGATCGCATAGGGCAGGGTGAAAACCATATAGGTCAGGATCAGCGCGAAATAGGTGTTGAATATGCCGAAGGCGACCACCATGCCGAAATAGGGAATGAGGAGCGTGATCGGCGGCACGGTCTGGGTGCTGATGATGAAGATGTTGAGCGTACCCTTGAGCCGGAACGTATACCGGCTGAACGCATAGGCGGTCAGGATGGCGATCAGCAGGGTCAGCAGCGTCACCACCCCGGCCACGAGATAACTGTTGATGAAGAAGCGCACCTTGGTCGGGTCGCTGAAGATCGAGCGATAGGCGACAAGCGTGAACTCGTCAGGCAGCAGCCTGGGCGGCAGGGCGAAGATTTCCGTATTGGACTTCAGCGAGGTGAAGAACATCCACAGGATCGGAAAGCAGGCGAAGGTCAGGCCCGCGGCAAGACCGAGATAGGTCAGCAAAGTCGGCAGGACGGATTTCTTGGATGAACGCTTTGCCATGACCGCTCACCTGGCTTTCTGATGCTTGATGTAGAAATATGTGACGCTCATCGACATCACGAGAACGATGATGGCGCTGGCCGATGCCAATGAGAATTCGTAGCTCGAGAATGCAAGCTTGTAGGTGAATGTGCTCAGCATCTCGGTGGCATAGATCGGGCCGCCGCCCGTGGTCATCCAGACCAGGGGAAAGACCTGCATCGTCCAGATGAAATCCAGAAGAGCGATGCTGATGATGATCGGCATCAGTTGCGGAATCGTGACGTAGCGGAATTTCTGCCACGCATTGGCCCCGTCGATGCCCGCCGCTTCGTAGAGTTCCTTCGAGATGCCCTGCAGGCCGGCGAGCAGGCTCACCATGTAGAGCGGATAGCCCGCCCAGATATTGGCGAAGGTAAGCGCATGGATCGCCGTCCTGGTCGAAGAGAACCATTCGACCTTGTAGCCGATGATATGCAGTTCCAGGAGAATGCTGTTGATCACGCCATTGGGATCGAGCAGCAGCCGCCAGATGATCGCAATGATCACAGCGGTGAACAGCCAGGGCAAAATGAAGAGGACGCGCAGTATACTCCTGACGATCGGGTCGATCCGCTCGGAATTTAGCAGGAGAGCAAAGGCAAGGCCGATCGCGAGATGGAAGATGACGCTCATCACGGTGAAATAGAGCGTGTGTCCGACCGACTGCCAGAACACGGAATCGCTCAGCACCGTGCCGTAATTCTGCAACCCGACGAAAGCGGTATCCTTCTTCATGATCGCGCCGTCCATCAGCGAATATCTGAGGACCGTGAGCATGGGAAACAGCATCAGGACGAGGAACAGCACTGTGGCCGGAAGGACATAGAGATAAGGCGCCAGCCTCTTCTTCCACCGGTAGGAAACCAAACCGGGCTTACGGATGCGTGCGGCCCTTCCGACCGGATTTGCAGCGACGAGGGTCATGAGGCTTGGTTTTCCAATCGCTTTCGACCATCACAAAGCTAGGACGTCAGCGCGGGAGAGTGTCCCGCGCTGCCGCCATTTCTTCAAGCCTTCACTTGGCGAATTCGACCAGCCACTGCTTCTGCGTGTTGGCTGCCGCCTCTTTCGCGGACTGTTGACCGTCGAACATCTTCTGCACTTCCACGTTCATGTCGCGCATCAGGTCCTCTGCCACCGGCAGTCCGACGAACTCATTGGCCAGACGCCCGCTCTGGAAGATCTTGAAGGCTTCCTCGAACAGCGGATCGGACTTGGAGAAGTCAGGCTTGGCATGGACGTTGCCGGGGAAGGCATTGGCGATCGAGACCAGCCGGCTGTTCACGTCAGGGCTCATCAGATATTCGACAAGCTTCCAGGCTTCGGCCTTGTGCTCGCTGCTGTTGGAGATGCCGATGCCCCAGGAGGCATAGGGCAGTCCACGCTTACCGTCATAGCCATCTACCGCCGGCAGAGCCGAGATGCCGAAATTTAGCTTCGGATTGCGCTCGCGGATCAGGTTGATATGGGCGAGCGAGTCGACCATCATCGCCACGCGGCCGTTGACGAATTCCTCGACCTTGTCCTGTTCCTTCTTGGCGAAGATGCCGGGTGAAATGACGCCGGCATCCTGCAGGGACTTGATATATTCGAGCGTGCCGACAACCGCGTCGTTCTCGAGATCGGGCTTGCCGTCCTTGAGCATCGACGCCCCGGACGCCCATACCCAGGACATGACATCGTTCTGGATGCCGCCGGGATTCTGCAGCGACAGCGGCAGCACCCAGCCATACTGGTTGTTGCCGGCATTGGTCATTTTCTTTGCCGCTTCGGCGAATTCGGTCCGGTTCGACGGCAGCGTGTCGACGCCTGCGGCCTTGGCCAGATCGAGATTCACAAAGACCGGATAGACGAACGAGGCGAGCGGGAACATGACGCTTTGCCCATTGACCTTGATGATGTCGGCGATCTGGGTCTGATCATATTTGGCGTCAGCCATCAGGCTGTCCATCGAAGCGATCGCGCCCTGTTTGGCAAGGCCGTTGACCCATGCGCCGTCAAGACCGACGACATCGCTGAGCGTACCGGAGGCCGCGCCGACCACGATCTGATCGCGCGTCGCGGAATAGGGACCGCTGACCAGCGTAACCTTGATACCAGGGTTCGCAGCCTCGAAGTCGTCCATGATGGCGCGCAGGGCGCCGGCGGGCATTTCGGGTTCCCACCATTGGATGAATTCGATTTGCGTGTCGGCAAAGGCGCAAGTCGCGCACACCGCCCAGACGGCGACGGCCGACTTCATCGCGGCCAAGAATTTTCCTACCTTCATAGATTCCTCCCATTTCGACGATTGCTGATCCGATCCTCCCACGACCGTGATCGAAGTAGGGGCCTTCACCGGTATTGCTGTCAACGAAGAACTGTCTTGGCGACCTTCAGCTTGCCCGAAAATGCGCTGTTGGTCCGTGCAAGACATTGATATAAAATCATAATCATCTGAACCAGCGTCGATATTTTTTTGCAAATTTCGTTCCCCGCGGCGCATTTTTTCTTTACTTTCGTAAACAAATGAAACCTCCGCTCTTTCAGAAGCTGTCGCATGACCGACGGGTATGGCCTGCAAAAAACCTGCAGCCTCAGATGACAAGATGGGTCTGGGGATCGAAGAAATGCAGTTTGGTCGCATCCACGGCCAGCTTGATTCGCTCGCCTGGCTGTACAGCGCTCGCGGCCTCAAACCGCGCCACCGCGTTTGCAGCGCCGCTCAAGTCTTCCACCGCATCCGGATCGCCGGAATCAACGCGCACGGCGTCAATATTCAAGTGAACGATCAGCTCGGCACCCAACTCTTCGGTCGATCTTACGGCCGCCGGAATTGTCGCAAATTGCGCGCCGCCTGCGAGATTGCCGTCATGGAGATCTTCCGGGCGGATGCCGAAGACGACCACTTTTCCTTCGTAGGCGGCGAGAGCCGGAGCGCGCTCAAATGCGCTTGCCGGTACCGGTATCGCGCAACTCGCCAGTTTGATCACGCCATCCTCAAGACGGCCTTCGAACAGGTTCATGGACGGCGAGCCGATGAACCCGGCCACGAAGGCATTGACCGGCCGATGGTAGAGATTTTTCGGCGTATCGACCTGCTGCAGGACTCCACTTTTCAAGACGGCCACCCGGTCGCCCATCGTCAGCGCTTCGGTCTGATCATGCGTGACATAGATCGTCGTCACGCCGAGCTGTCTTTGCAGGCTCACGATTTCCGCACGCATCTGCACACGAAGCTTGGCATCGAGGTTCGACAGCGGCTCGTCCATCAGGAAGGCCGCGGGCTCCCGAACCATGGCACGTCCCATCGCGACGCGCTGGCGCTGTCCACCGGACAAAGCCGCCGGCTTTCGATCCAGCAAAGCCGTCAGCTGCAGCGTTTTCGCGATTTCGTTGACCCGTTTCGCCTGCTCCGCCTTGCTCTTTCCTGCAAGCTTCATCGAGAAGGCGATGTTGTCGAACACCGTCATGTGCGGATAGAGCGCGTAATTCTGGAAGACCATCGCGATATCGCGATCCTTGGGCGCGAGATCGACGACATCCTCGCCGCCGATGGTCAGGGTTCCGCTACTGATCTCCTCAAGCCCGGCGATCATCCGCAAGGCGGTGGATTTTCCGCATCCGGATGGACCCACGAGTATCAGGAACTCCCCGTCATTGATCGTGAGACTGAGATCCTGGATGGCGTGGAATTTCGTCCCGTATGTCTTGCAAATCTTGTCCAGCACTACAACAGCCACGTGTCTTCCTCCCGTTGCGGCCGCCTGCCCGGCGGCTCGTCTAGTCTTCGGCCTGCGACAGCCCCATAAGCGGCGCCGGTTCCCTCCCACCGTCGCCAGCCATATAGGCGAGGCAGGCCTCTCGTGTCGGCAGGGCCATGCGTCCCCCCTGCCCAGTCACCGAAATCGCAGCCGCGGCCGTCGCGAAAAGAACGCAGGCCAGCGGCGACTTGCCCTCCGCCAAGGCCAGGGCATAGGCGCCATGAAAGCAATCTCCGGCGCCGGTCGTATCCACCGCCTTCACCTTGTAGGCGGGAACGTGCCACGAGACGGCGTCGCCCGCCTGTCGAACATAGGCACCTTGGTCACCGTCGGTCAGGACCACCGCGGAACGGTCCGGGGACAATAGTATATCCAGGATAGCCTTCGGATCGCCCTCGCCTGCAAAAGCCTGCGCGAAACCAAGCGGCAATACCAGATGATCGCACAGATCGATCAGCCGCTCGGTCTCGGATCCGATCGTCCATTCGATGTCGGCCACCACCGCCAGGCCGAGCTGGCGCGCCCGCGCCACGACGGAATGCGCATGCGTGGCATAACCATCGATCAACAGGACCCGGGCCTGGGTCAGGACATCGTCGGCGATCTCTTCGGAGGTTCCATGCGGGACATCGTCATCATAGGCGATGAACCGTTCACCATCCGGCCCCACCGTGATCACCGACCGGATCGGCCCTGCGTCCGGGCGGCGGGGTGCGAAGGATATGTCGACGCCGTGCCGCTGCAGTTCCTGTGCGGTGACATCCGCGACTGGCTGATCGCCGAGCCATCCGATGAAACCGGCACGTCCGCCGAGTTTGGCCACGGCAACGAGCGCCGTCGCAACATTGCCGCCGTGGTCCTTGGTACGGCTTGTCACCCTTCCCTTTCCGGCACTGAAAGGTCGGTCGACATAAATAATGTCGTCAATCGCCAGCGCGCCGAAGCCCAGCACCTGAAGATCGCCGGCCACCGTCACGCGGCCGCAGCTGCCAGAGCCGCTTCGGGCGCCAGGCCGTCATGGATGACGAACCTGAAGGCCCGCGCGGCCATTGCGGTATCGCCATGACCCCACAGATTACGCCCGACGACGGCCCCCCTCGCGCCGGCGCGCAGCGCCTCGGATGTCTGCGTCAGGGCACCCAGGAGATCGTCGGTCTTCGGGCCTCCAGCAATGACGATCGGCACGGGGCATGTCGCCACGGTATCACGGAACGAGTCGAAGTCGCCGGTATACCCGACCTTGATCACGTCGACTCCGGTTTCAAAACCGATCCGCACAGCATAGGCGATCTCATCCGGCGTGAAGACGATCTTTCCCCCATTCGCGAAATCGCGGGGATAGACATGAGCGATCACAGGCATTTCGAAGCGCGCAGCGGCATTGACCGTATCGGTAAGCCAACGAATATACTCGCCTTCCGTGCTGCCCCGTACGGGGATCGCCACCGCCAGCGCGTCGGCGCCGTAACGCACGGCGTCTTCGGGGGTAGCGATCAACTGGCGAATCCTGTCGTCCGGCGTGAAGCAGCCTGCCTGGATGACCAGCGCGGCCTTGCCGGCATAAGTCGACCACAAATGACGTGCCGCGCCGGGCTGGATGCTGATGTAATCCGGCTTGCCCGCCATGATCCGGTTCAGCGCACCAGGTAGGTCTGCAAGACCACCCTCGCGAACATTGCCATAGCCGACAAAATGGTCGACCGCGCCACCGAACAGCCGGCCCGACGCATGTGAAAACAGACGGGACAGACGTACGTCGGTTCCAAGGCCCATATCGATAATCCTCAATTGCGTTTCAATGAACTCCGGCTAGGACCCTACATCGAAAACAAACCAATTCTCAATCTTTCGAATTCTTTCATTTTGAGATATGAGCATACTTGAAGCTGACGTTGAGACCGAGATGGCGCCAAGATCGGCCTCGCAGTTGGCCGATGTGTTTCGACTTTCGAAAGTAGTCCACTTTTCAAACGCACCCTGGAGCGCAGATGCTTGCAGAACAACGGCGACACCAGATCATGCTGGAGCTCCATCGCACCGGTCAGGCCAAGACGCGTGATCTGGCGGAGGCTTTCGAGGTTTCAGAGGTGACGATCCGGTCGGATCTGGAGACTCTCGAGGCAAAGAAGCAACTGATCAAGACACATGGCGGCGCGATCGCTTTGCCGTCGGACTCCCCCGCTGCCATGTTCGAGGAGCGGATGCGCCGCAATTTCGATGCCAAGCGACGTATCGCACAGATGGCGGCACGCCAGATCACCGACAATCAATCCCTGGTGTTCGACAGCGGCTCGACATTGCTGCAGGTCGCCATGCAGATGCCGCCGGTTCAGAATGTCGTGGTGGCGACCAATGCCATGAACATCGCGCAACATCTGATGTATCGCCCCGGCCTGGACGTCCACATGATTGGCGGCCGGGTCTTTCCCAGCACGGTCAGCACGATCGTGTCGGATTCCGACAAGGCGCTTGGCGGCATGGTCGCCCATCAGGCATTCGTGAGTGCCCATGCCATCGACCCGTCCTTCGACGTGGTCGATGTCTCGGAGGATATTGCGCGCACGAAACGCAATCTGGTCCGCATGGCCCGGCGGGTCATTCTCGTCGCGGATTCGAGCAAATGGGACATCGGGGCGTCGTCGAAGGCATTTTCCCTCTCCCGCGTCGACCTCATCATTACCGATACCGGCATGCCTCACAGCCTGCGCAATCGACTGGAGAAGCTGAAGGTGGAGGTTCGCTATGTCTAGCGCGCTTCATTGCCAAACGGAATCAGATCTGTTGGCTGAACCAGAGTCGGATGACCGCGCCCGATCCGAGAATTTCTCTTTCGACGTCCTGCTGGCCATCGGCAACCTGTGAACAATCCTACCGCAGCGCGCGCAAAGCGTTGAGAATCACGGCCACGTCGATCACTTCCTGAAACAGGGCGCCTTGGACAGGCGGCAGATAGCCAAAGGCAGCAGCAGCCATCGCACCCAGCGACAGTCCCAGTCCCGCAAAGACGCTTTGAAGCGCAATGGTGCGGCTGTGGCGCGCAACACCCATGGCTCTGACCAATGGCGCCAGTTCATCGACGAGCAGGACCACACCCGCGACCTCGGACGAAGACGCCGTTCCACGCGCCCCCATGGCAACGCCGATGTCGGCCGCCGCCAGCGCCGGAGCGTCATTGACCCCATCCCCGACCATCATCACCGGGCCATTGGCCCGTTCCGCGTGAATGGCTTTAACCTTTGCGTCGGGTGAGAGATCGCCCAACACCAGGTCCACACCAAGCGTCTTGCCGACCGCCGCGGCAATCTCCAGTCGGTCGCCGGAAGCAAGAACTATCCTGCCGACGCCCGCTCCTCGCAAGTCCGTGAGCAGGGTTGCAGCATCACCCCGCAGGCGGTCAGCCAGGACAATAAGTCCTGACAGCGTGCCGTCGATTGCCACCGCAACGGTCATGGCGGCGGTCTGCTTCCTGGCGAGAAGAGCATCGGGGTCACGACCGTCACTGCGTTGCCGCACGAAGGAATTGCCGCCGACCACGACCCGCTTGCCATCGACCATTCCCTCAATACCCGTGCCAGGCAACTCGGTGACATCGAGCGGCGGGGACAGTGCCAGACCACGCGCTTCCGCCGCGCGGATCAGCGCAGTGGCTACGACATGTCCCGACGCCTGGTCGAGACTGGCGGCCAAACGCAGGATTTCCGCTTCGGACGTCGTCCCCGCCACGATGATCTCGCTGACCTCGGCCTGCCCGTGCGTCAGGGTGCCGGTCTTGTCGAGGATGACGGTACGGACCTTCGCGAGCGCTTCGAGCATGGCGCCGCCTTTGACCAATACTCCCATTCCGGCCGTTCGCGACATGCCGGCCATAAGGGCCACCGGAACCGCCAGGATGAGTGGACAGGGCGTGGCAACGACCAGAACCGCCAGCACGCGAATCGTATCCTGCGTCAGGAGCCAGGTAATCGAGGCGATCGCGAGGGTCAGCAACAGAAAGCCGATTGCATAGCGATCCGCGATACGGACCATCGGAGCCTTGCTGGCCTGCGCTGCTTCGACGAGACGGACAATACCTGAATAGGTGCTTTCCTCGGCAGTTCGAATGGCGACAAGATCGAAAGCTGCGCCGGCCGATGTCGATCCACTTAACGCCTCCTCGCCGCTGAGCACCTTGCGAGGCATTGACTCGCCGGTCAGCGCCGAGAGGTCGAGAACGGCCACTGGGCTGGCGACCCGGCCGTCGACCGGAAGAACTTCGCCCTGACGGATGAGCAGCCGATCGGCCGGCCGGACCGAGCCGATCGATACCTCCTCCAATCCGCTTTCACCGTAGCGCATGGCGGTATGGGCAACGCGACCCATCAGTGCCGTCATTTCCCGTCGCGCCCGACCCTGCGCAAACGCCTCCAGCACCTGTCCGCCGGCATACATCATCGCCACCACATTGCCCGCCAGCGGTTCGCCGAATGCCAGGGCCGCAGACATGGACAGGGCGGCAACAACGTCAAGACCGACATCCCCTTGTCGGAGTGACCTGAAAATCTGAGCAAAGAGACCGAGGAGAACCGGCGCTGTCGCCATCGTCCATGCAATGTCGGCGTAGAATGGAAGCGATATCCACCAGAAGATGGTGCCGATCAGGAGCCCCGTGCCTGCGATGGCAACGAGTACATTTGCAGAGTGTCTTTCGACGAAATCCATAGGGGCCTCATTGTTGATTGATCACGACCCACCGCATCAAGGCCCAAGCACTCATAACGGGTTTCAGCATAAACCTATGTGACTTATGTCAATTGGCCGCAAGCGTGCCAGGGCAATGCGTGGATCGAGCAATTTGTCGATTGAATACAGGCCCCGACGGCTACAGCTGAACTGGATTTCAGGTCTCCAAAGCCGCCGCGAGGGTCAGCCACGCGGCGTCCGAATATGGAGCGCGTATCTACGGAGCGCGCTTGCGCCCGGTCATCATGGACAGAACCAGATTCTCTCGATGTTCGAGGCTCGCCAACACCACGCCGAGAACATGAAAGCCGATAAGCCCGATGGTGAGATAGACTGCAGCCTCATGGACCTCGGAGACCCACTCGACGCCCCAGAATGCATTCGTCGTCATCATGTAGCCACTCGCTGCAATAACGGAGAGCATCAGGAGCAACGCGACCACCATGGCACCGCCAGCGGGGTTGTGGCCGATATAGCGCTTGGCTCTGAAGCGGACGGTATCGACGATGTAGGCCGCGATGGTCCCCGGCGATCTCACAAAGTCCGCAAATCGCGCATGGCGACTGCCAATCAGCCCCCAGACGATCCGGAACGCAATCAGGCCAGCGATCGCATAGCCGGACCAGATATGAGCCGATTTCCACTCATCGCCCGTGAAGTAGGAAAACGCGAAGAGGCCCACCAGCGACCAGTGGAAAATTCGGACCAGCGGGTCCCAAACCCGGACCGTTGCGGGCGGCGAGACGCCGTCCGCAAGCCGGGCAGTGCTGCCCGTGTCGGTCATCAGTCGTCCCCTTCATTCTCGTTGCCGACTTGGAGGCCCGTTGCCGGATCGAACAGCGCCTCAACCTTGTTGCCCTTGGCGTCGATCGCATAGACCTCGTAGCAGCTGCCTTCGACCTTGATCTTGCGAACGTCATAGCCGGCTTCCGTGGCCTTTGCCTTTACTGCGTTTTCGGTCAGCCACTTGTCGTTGGAAACCTTGGTGCAAGAGCGGTTGTCTTCGGCCATGGCCGTTCCGGCGACCAACGTCGTGGCGATGACGGTTGCGAGGAAAATGAATTTCATGATTTCGTCCTATCTGCGGCCGGCGGGATTGCCGTTTCCGATGGCGACAGGTCTAGCTGAGGTGCGCTGATATCCACCTGAGGGCTTCCGTCAGCTATCCGTAAGCTCGAGCGCTCTATTGTCCTGCCATGATGTTCCGCACACTGACCGCGTCCGTGATATTGTCCTGTCTCCTGTGGGCGATTGGCGCGCCGGTGCATGCCGATGACGATGATGTCAGCATGGACGAGGTGATGAAATCGGTCAGATCAGGCCATAGCCTGCCTCTGGCCGAAATTCGCGCTCGGATCTCCGACCGGCTAGACGGTGAAATCGTCCGCGTTACCGTCAAACGGGAGCACGGCCGCCTGGTCTATGAGGTACGGGTCCTCAAGGCGGACGGAAAGCTGGTCGAAGCAGAGGTCGATGCCGCCAGCGGGCGCATCCTGGAAATCGAGAACGAATGATGCGATTGCTTCTGATCGAGGACGATCCGCTCATCAGCCGGGACGTTATCGCCCATCTCTCCAAAGCGGGCTATTTCGTCGAACATGCGAGAAATGGCGAGGACGGCTGGCATCGTGGCGATACCGAAGACTTTGCCGCTGTTGTGCTTGATCTCGGTTTGCCCGACATGGATGGACTGGCCATCCTCAAGCGCTGGCGCGCGGGCGGTCGGCAGATGCCGGTCATTATCCTGACGGCCCGAGGCAACTGGGAAGAAAGGGTCGAAGGGATCGATGCCGGCGCCGACGACTATCTTGCCAAACCGTTCCGCATGGCCGAGCTCATCGCCCGCCTCCGGGCCATCATCCGACGGACTGCCGGCCAATCCAGTCCGGTCATGTCCAGCGGTTCGGTGACAATCGATACCCGCAGCAGGCAGGTCGAGCTCGACGGCCTTCCCGTCGACCTGACGGCCCTCGAGTATCGGTGCCTTTCGATCCTGATGTTGAACCGCAACCGCCCGGTCAGCCAGCTGGAACTGACCGAACAGCTTTACGCCCAGGACCACGAGCGCGAGAGCAACGCCATCGAGGTCCTGATCAACCGCTTGCGCCGCAAGCTCGGGCACGGTGCGATCGTGACCCGGCGGGGCTTCGGCTATCAAATCGCCGCGGACGAGACCTGATGCTGTCGATCCGGACTCGCTTCCTGCTCGTCTCGATCGTGTCGGTGCCCCTCAGCCTGTCACTGGCAACATGGTTCTTCATCGGACTGTTCTCTACCAATCTGGCCGAACGGATCGATCGCGAATTGACTGGCCATATCAACATGCTGGCCGGCATGCTCAGTTTCGGTCCTGACGGAAAGCTGCAACGTCCCGACGGCCCGAGGGACAATCGATTCTACCAAGCGTATGGCGGCCTCTACTGGCAAATCATCGACCCCGCAACGGGCTTGGCATTGCGGTCGGAATCGCTGTTCGACTACGCGCTGCCGTTGCCCGACGACGTCCACGTAGCCGGCACGGTCCATCGCTATCGGCTCAAGGGGCCGGAAGAACGCGATGTCATTGTCCAGGAGCGTCTCGTCCTGCTGGCCTCGCCCTCGGGCAGCCAGGAGGTTCGGCTTGCGGTGGCGATCAATGCCAGCGAACTGGATGAAACTGCGGCGGGATTTGGCTGGACCATACTGCCTTATGTGGCCGCGCTCGGCGTCTTTCTGGTGATCATGTCCGCCGTCCAGCTCTATATCGGGCTCCAGCCGCTCACCGCCATGGCCAAGGCCCTGGAAGCCTTGCGCCAGCGGCGCGAAACGCACCTTGCCGGCCGGTTTCCCAGCGAATTATCGAGTATCGTCCGCCAACTGAACAGCTTGCTCGAGGCACAGGAAAAGGCGATGCAGAAAGCCCGCGCTCGGGCCTCGGACCTGGCTCATGGCCTGAAGACACCGCTCACCATCATATCGAACAACATCCTGAAGCTCGAAGAGAAGGGTGAAAGTCAGATCGCCGAGGAACTCGATATGGTCAGCTCGGCGATGCTTGCGCATATCAACCACGAACTTGCCCGCACGCGCATCGCCCAGAACCCCGATCTTCGCCGATCCGATGCCGATTGCGCGCAAATTGCCAGCGAGGTCATCAGAACGCTGAAGCATACGGAATGGGGCGAACGGCTGGAATTTGCCCTGGCCGTTCCCGAGACGCTGATGCTTCCGATCGATCCGAACGATCTGAGGGAACTCCTCGGCAATCTGCTCGAAAATGCCTGCAAATGGGCAAAATCCTCCGTATCCGTCAAAGCGATCCGGACAGGTTCACAATGGCTGGTAACGATCGAGGACGACGGCCCCGGCGTGCCGGAGGAAAAGCTGCCCGATCTCATCCGGCGCGGAACGCGGCTCGATCTCAGAACTCCAGGCACAGGCCTGGGACTGGCCATCGTCAACGAAATTGCCGAGGTCTACGGGATTATCCTGACTTTCGAAACACTTGTTCCATCGGGTTTCAGAGCCAGCCTGCTGTTCAGCGCAAAATAGGCAGCTATCAAGCTCACTGAAAGTCAGCTGCGGACCACGCTGTCAGTTGCGAGCGCCACGCTCAGGAGATGTTCATCCGTGTTCGGCAGGCCGGACAGCAACAGGCCGACCGGCATGCCGGCATCACCCGTTCCACAGGGAATCGAGACGCCGCACCAGTCGAAAAAGTTGCCGATCAGCGTGTTGCGCAGCACCCGGCCATTGATCTTCACGAAAAGGTCGTCGTCGGCCTCGAGCGGCGCCACATGCGGCGCGACAAGCGGCAGGGTTGGCGACACCAGCACCTCGTCTTGCGCCACGACGGTCCGCAGTTCGGCGATCATTCGCTCGCGGGCCGCCAGGATGGCGATGTAGTCGCTCATCGAGGTCTTTTCGCCGAGCTTGACGCGGGCGACGACCCGGCGATCCATGTCGGCGGCCTCAACACCGAAGATGCGCTGGCGGTGCAACGCGAAGGCCTCGGCAGCCACCAGCGGCCCATGTTCAGCCATCAGGTCAAACAACGCCTTGAAGGCGGGGAAGGACTGCCTCCGGACGATGGCGCCCCGGTCCTCCAGGCGGCGTAGCGCCGCCTCGAATGCCGTCGCGACCCCGTCCTCGATATCGTCGAAGAACACCGTTTCCGGCACGACCAGCCGCAGGTCCAGCATATCGGCAGGCTTCACATCAGGCGCACTCAGACCGCGCATCGCGGCGTCCACCCAGACGGCATCCTGCACCGTGCGGGTCAGCGGGCCAAGCGAGTCGAGGCTCTTGGCGAGCGGATAGACGCCCGACATCGGGTAGCGCCCGCGAGTAGCCTTGTAGCCCACCGTGCCATTGTACGCTGCCGGAATGCGGATCGAGCCGCCGGTGTCCGTGCCCATGGCGACCGGCACCAGGCCGGATGCGACCGCGACGCCGGCACCGGAGGAGGAGCCCCCTGGAATGCGGTGGCCGTCGGTCGAATGCGGGTTGGCCGGGGTGCCGTAATGCGGATTGAGGCCAAGCCCGGAAAAGGCGAACTCGCTCATATTGGTGCGGCCGACCGCGACCATGCCGGCCGACTTGAGATTGGTCACGACAGTCGCATCGGTCAGAGCGGTCAATCCGCCGGCCAGCACCTTCGACCCGGCTGTGGTCACCTCGCCTTCGAGATCGAACAGATCCTTCCAGGCGATCGGAATGCCGTCGAGCATGCCGAGTGAACGGCCTTCCCGCAGCCGGCGCGATGATGCCTCGGCCTCGACGCGGGCACGCTCCGGTGTCAGCATGACGAAGATCGACTTATCGGGGTGGCCCGAGATCTGAGCGAGCGTCTGTTCGGCAACCTCGACCGGATTGAGCGCGCCGCCCTGAATGAGCATGGCAAGCTGCGCGATCGATTTTCCCCTGATGTCGATGGCCATGAGCCCTCCGCTAATTTCTTCCGACCAGTTGCATCCAGCGGCGGACGAGGTAGTTGTGCTCGTCCATCGTCGTGTTCCAGACCGCGATGCAATTGGCCCGCTGCCAATAGGAACCGCCCGAACGGACCGAGCCGGCCCTGATGTGGATCTTGCCGTCGGGCCCCGGCAGGTCCTCGACCGCCGGCAAACCGGCATACCAGTAGTCCCACTCGGCCGGTGTCATGTGCTCGCGCGAGCGCTCCGGCGTGGAAATGTAATAGCCCTGCCGCGCCACGACCGATCCCGGCCAGCCCGATACCCACCAGTTCAGATAGTCGTAGGCGACATCGAGCATCCGGCTGTCGAGGTTGCGCGACAGGCACAGCCCGCCATGCCATGCGCGGTACCCCTCGGCCGGCACGGCCTGTTCGACAGGCACGCCTTGTCCGTTGAGGATGGTGATGCCGGTCGACCACATGCTCTGGATGCTGGTGCGGTTTTCCACCATCAGCCGGGCCGCATCTTCGGCCGTGCGCCAGAAGCCCTGGAAGAAGCCGTCGCGCTTCCTCTCTTCCAGGATAGCGATGAGCTCGTCGATTTCGGCCACGGTCATGTTGCCGATGTTGCGGAAGCTCATCAGCCCCGCGGCCTGCGCAGCCAATGCAGCGTCGAATATGCCGATCGCCGGTTCGTCGACCAGCGCTGCCCGTCCCGACCATTTGTCGGCGAGCAATGCGGCCCAGCTCTCGACTTCGGCGCGGTTGGCGATCTGGTCGGTGCGGTAGGCGAAGCTGTCGAAATTATGCGTCGTCGGCAACATGGAAATGTGCCGCGTCGGCCGGTCGCCCAGTTCGAGATTGGGTTGCACGAACAGCTTCTTCACAGGCGCGTCGCCCTGTCCCAACCGTGCGTTCGGGCCGATATGGCCGGTCTTGGTCAGGTCGTTGATCTCGTCCCAGAGCTTGATCCGCTCGATGGCGATTGGCTGGATCGCCCGCCAGTACCACACGATGTCGAGATTGTGGAAACACTGGTCGTAGATGTCGTAACTATCAGGCTCCTGCGCCGCCTTGTGCTGCGTCGTGAGAAAGTCGTTATTGTCGAAGACGATGTTGATGCCGAGATCCTTCTCGGCGCCGATCCGGAGTTCCTCGAGCAGTGATATCGCCGTTCCGAGCACCCTGAGCGTCGGCCGCCCGGCGACATGAATAGCCGGCGCTGCGAGACTTGCCGGCGGTGCTTGGTGTCTGTTCATGTCCAGCGGTCAGTTCTGCTTGTATGTCGGGTGGGCCGGCATCTCGGCATCTTTGCCGGTCACCGCAAAAGCTTCGAAAGACCGCTTCAACAATGCTGCGTCCAATCCGTCAACTATAAACACGACATGCGAGCGCCGGTCGTCGGACGGCCAGGCCTCCATGTGAACCGGCGTATGGACGAGATGCTGCACGCCATGAATGGCCACAGGCCGTGCCTCGCCGGCGAGATTGAGAATGCCCTTGACCCGCAAGACACGGTCGCCATGCCGGTTGAGAAGCATGGTCAGCCAGATGCCGAATGCGGTCCAGTCGACCGGATGGTCGACCGAGATGACGAAGGACTTGAAGGCAGCGCTGTGGGCAGCGCCGTCGGAAGTGACCAGGTCCCGGATGTCCTCGCAATAGAAGCCGGTTGCCGACTGGATGCGGGCACCGCGCGGGACGGCATTCGCGTCCAGCAGGTCACCCACGTTGAGGCCATCCGCATGGACGTCGCAGATGGCTGCATCAGGATTGATCCCCTCCAGGCGTTGGCGCAGGCCCGACAGTTGATCCGGCAATCCGATATCCGTCTTCGTGATCACCAGATGATCGGCGATTGCCGCCTGCCGGTTGGATTCGACATAGGTGTCGAGCTGGCTCAATCCATTGACGGCGTCGACCGTCGTGATGACATTGCCGGGCCGGAAGTGGTGGCGCAGTACAGGATCAGCCTTGATGGTGGAAAGTACGGGAAACGGATCGGCGAGGCCGGTGCTCTCGATCACCACGCGCGAGAAGGCGGGAACCAGGCCGCGTTCGCGTCGTGAATGCAGGTCGCGAAGGGCATCAGCGAGTTCGCCACGCACCGTACAGCACAGGCAGCCGGACTGCAGCAGCACCATGTTGTCGTCGATCCGCTCGACAAGTTGATGGTCGAGGCCGACTTCCCCGAATTCGTTGATCAGCACCGCGGTGTCGGCCAGTGCCGGATCCTCCAGCATGCGCTTGAGCAGCGTGGTCTTGCCGGAGCCGAGAAAGCCCGTCAGCAGGTTAATGGTGGTGAACTGAGGAATATCATCCATCGCGCATCGTCTCGAGCCGGGTGATGATATCAGGGTCGAGCGGGTCGCAGGGGCGCCCGATCATACGCTCAGCCGCCGGCCAGAGATGGCCGAGATCCTCGATTACCTCGCTCTTGCCGGTTCGATTGGCGATCACATAGGACGAGCCCTGCCAATCGGACAGGGTCAGCGCATAGGCAGCGAGGATGCGATTGGCCTCACGGACGCGGTTGACGCGTTCGCGGCGACGGTCGATCCTTTCGACATTGCGCGTATAGACGCCGGGCCGCGCGACCGCATCAGCCCAGTGTTCATTGCTGCCGAGAATGCCGCAGAGCGAGCACATGATTTGACTCCGAACTAGGTCACCCCTCCCCAACCCTCCCGACAAAGGGGAGGGCTTAATCTGCGGCACCGCTTCCGACAGAGCAAGTCGCTCGTTCCGGAGCCGCCACAGACGAATACAGAGGGAGAGGCATGTTAAGCCCTCCCCCTTGTGGCGAGGGTTTGGGAGCGGTCTTTCTTCCCTACTTCTTGCGCGGGAAGCGCTTGGCGAAGTCGTCGGCGATCTCGTTCATGGTGACGAACTTGACGCCGGGGTGCTTGATCATATGGGCATAGAGCCGTTCCAGCATCATCAGCACCTGCGGGCGGCCCGCCACGTCGGGATGGATGGTGATTGGGAACACGGCGTAGTCCATTTCGCGATAGACCCAGTCGAACTGGTCGCGCCATATCTGCTCGATGTCATGCGGGTTGACGAAGCCGTGGCTGTTCGGTGACTTCTTGATGAACATCATCGGCGGCAGGTCGTCGAGATACCAGGAGGCCGGGATCTCGATGAGGTCGGTCTCTTTTCCGCGGGTCAGCGGCACCATCCAGTCGGACGGCTTCTTGGAATAGTCGATCTTCGTCCACTTGTCGCCAACGCGCACATAATAGGGCGTGAAGTCGTTGTGCATCAGCGAATGGTCGTACTTGATGCCGCGCTCGAGCAGCAGCTCGTTGGTGACGTTGGAGAATTCCCACCATGGCGCGACATAACCGGTTGGCCGCTTGCCCGACAGCTTGGTGACGAGATCGATGCACTTGTCGAGCACCGCGGTCTCCTGCTCGCGTGTCATGGCGATCGGGTTCTCGTGAGTGTAGCCGTGGATGCCGATTTCGTGGCCAGCTTCCGCCACCGCCTTCATCTGCTCGGGAAAGGTCTCGATCGAGTGACCGGGGATGAACCAGGTGGTCTTGATACCGAAGCGCTCGAACAGCTTCAGCAGGCGCGGGCTGCCGACTTCGCCGGCAAACAGGCCGCGGGAAATGTCATCGGGGGAGTCCTCGCCGCCATAGGAACCGAGCCATCCGGCAACGGCATCGACGTCGATGCCGAAACTGCAAAAGATTTCCTTCGCCATGTGTAGTGTCTCCTTCGTTGTTTCCTGTAGATTTTAGTGCGCCGGAATGACGGTGGCTTCCGTCGGCTTCCAGGAGAGGATGATGCCGGAGCCTACGGGAAAGGCGTCCGGCGGATATTTGTCGATATGTGCCTCGAGGGCGACTATGCGGCCATCCGGCAGCGTCGCGCCGAGCTGCGAGACATGGCCGACGACGTCGAACTGGGTGATCGTGGCATCGATGAGATTGCCGCCGAAATCACGCGCGATGCGATCCCGCTGGCCGCCCTGGGCCGCATGAACCTCGATTGCCTCGGCGGGGATGACGAGGCTCACCTTCGACTTCTCGACGAAAGGCGTGTTGGCCTGTCCGGACAGCGTGCCGGCAGGCGTATCGATGGTCGCGACGGAGCCGCTCGTGCCGCGCACCTCGCCGTGGAAGATGGTGTTGCGACCGATGAACTGCGCCACGAAGGGCGTGTTCGGCCGCGTATAGAGCTGGTGCGGCGGGCTGATCTGCTCGACCCGGCCCTGATTCATCACGACGATGCGGTCGGAGAGCGCGAGCGCCTCTGACTGGGCATGCGTCACGAAGACGAAGGTCACGCCCAGCGTCTTCTGGAGAAGCTTCAATTCATTCTGGATCGCCTTGCGCAGGTTGGCGTCGAGCGCGCCGAGTGGTTCGTCGAGCAGCAGGATATCAGGCTCGACGACCAGGCCGCGCGCCAGCGCGATCCGCTGGCGCTGGCCGCCCGACAGCTTGTCCGTCTTGCGTTCGGCGATATCCTCGAGGCCGAGCGTCGCGAGAATCCTGTCCACCTTGGCATCGCGTTCGGTCTTCGGCAGGCCCTTGACCTCCAGCCCGTAGCCGACATTGCGCCGCACCGTCATATGCGGGAACAGGGCATAGCTCTGGAAGATCATCGAGGTCGGCCGGCGTTGCGGCGGCACATGGTTCATGCGCACGCCCTTGATCATCATGTCGCCCGAGGAGATGTCCTCGAAACCGGCGATCATCCGGAGCGTCGTCGTCTTGCCGCAGCCCGACGGGCCGAGAAATGCGATGAACTCGCCCTTGGTGACGGCCAGGTTGAAGGCGTCGACAGCCATGGTGCCGTTGTCATACACCTTGCCGACATTGACCAGTTCAAGGTCGAAGATCATCGCATTGCTCCGTTCTCATTCATGCCGTATTGCCCCTCACCGCGCCACACGGCAGATGAGGGGCAGTCAACCCGTTATGCGCTCAGGAACTCGTCCCACTTCTGGATCAGGTGGTCGTATTCATCCGGCCACTGATGCCAGTAGGCGACATTGCCGGCGCGCTCTTCCAGCGAGCCGCCATCGCGCAGGTCGCCCTCCTTGATGCCGCGTTCCTCGGCGCCGACCCATGGCTTGCCTTCGTACCAGAAGGCATATTTCTCCGGCGACATGACGTTCTTGATGTTGGTCGACGGCGAGTAATAGCCCTGTTCGGAGACGGTAATGCCCGGCTCGCCCGACAGCCAGTAGTCGGCATAGGCGATGACGGCAGCCTGGTTCGGCGTGCCCGCGATCATCGACGGGCCAATGGCCCAGCCGCGATAGCCTTCCTTCGGCACGGCGTATTTGGCCGGCTTGCCCTGGGCCTTGACGGCCATGACGGCCGGCTGCCACGCGTCGCAAACCACCATTTCGCCCGACGCCATGAGGTTGACGAGCTCGCCGAAATCGCCCCAGAGGGCCCGGAACTGGCCTTCCTTCTTCTTGGAGATGAGGAAAGCGGCCGCTTCATCGATTTCGGCGGCGTTCGGATTGCCGGGATTCTTGACGTCCGAAAGACCAAGCGTGTTCATCGCCATGACGGCCTGGCCGAAAGCGATCAGCGGATCGGTGTTGAGGCCGGATTTGCCCTTCCACTTCGAATCGAAGATGCAGGCCCAGGTATTGGCTTCCTCGGCCGAAACGACATCCGGATTGTAGCCGATCGAGTCGTAGTTATAGACAACCGGCACCATGTTCAGAGTCGTCTGGGCTTCGTCTGCCCAGATCTGGCCGACGATCTGGGACTTGCGTTCCCACTTGTCGCTTGGCTTGGTGAAGGTGTCGCGGATGTTCGCCCAGTTCTTCAGCGAAGCGGCCGGGATCGCCTCGACATTGTTGGTCATGACAATGGATGGCAGGCGCTCACCGATCGTCTCCCAGCAATCATAGTCCTTGGAGCCGGACAGGATCTTGGTCTGCGCATCCGGGAAGGTTGCAGCCGTGCCCGAGGCGGAGCCAACGCCGGAGGCCTTTTTGAAGTCTTCGAGAATGCGCTCCTGCACCGTCACCGACAGTCCGATCGTGCGCAACTGCAGCTTGGCGAGGTCGGCGGATTGCGCGTAGGCCGCGCGCGAGGATAGGAAAGGTGTGGCGCCACCCATGGCGAGCGCCATGGCACCGGCTGACCGCTTCAAAAGGGAGCGGCGATTGATTTCCATAGTGGACATGTCTCTTCTCCAGTTTCGTTGGTTCCCTGAAGCCCGGTCGCTGCCGGAGCTCCTCTCTTGTCTCGCGAGCGCGACGGGGCTGGTCTCGCAGCCCCGTCCGAGCCGCGTTCAGTACCGCCCCACCAGGAGGCCTCCGTCCACGACCAGCACCTGGCCGGTCATGTATCTCGCGCCGTCAGACGCCAGAAACGCGATGACATCCGCAATATCCTCAGGCGTGCCGAGCCGGCCCATGGGGATGAATTCGGCCGCCTTTTCGGCGCCAGCCGGCCCGAGAGAGTTTTCCTCGGAGAGGAGCTGCGCGGTGCGGATGTAGCCCGGCGCGATGCCGTTGACGCGGACATTGTCGCGGGCAAGCTCGACGGCAAGACCCCTGACCAGCCCGACCACGCCCGACTTGGCCGCCGAATAATGGACATGCTCGTCCCAGCCATAGGCGACGCCCATGATCGAGGAGAGCGCGACGATACTGCCGGACCCGCGTGCCCGCATGCTCGGCGCGGCGGCGCGGACCAGCCGGAAGATGCCCTTGAGGTCGATGTCGAAGGTAAGGTCCCATTTATCGTCGGTGAGCTGGGCCAGCGGCGTCCGGTGCGCGATGCCGGCATTGGCGACGATGACGTCGATCCCGCCGTGGCGGGTTTCGACATCGGCGACGATCTCGTCGGCACGCGCCGCGGAGCGGACGTCATAGGCAATGAACTCGGCAGAGCCACCCGCGGCCTCGATTGCCTCGGCCGTCGCCCTGCCCTCCCTTTCGAGGATGTCGGTGACGACGACATGGTCGCCCATGGCGCCGAAGGCCCTGGCCGTGGCCTGGCCGATGCCGATCCCGGCGCCGGTGATGACAACGATACGTTTGCTCATGGTCGCATTTTCCTTCACAGCATCACGTCGCCGGAGTTGGGTCCGAGCGTCTGGCCGACGAACAGGCTCGCCGCCGGCGAAGCCAGGAAAGCCACGGTCTCGGCGACTTCCTCCGGTTCGCCGAAGCGGCCGAGCGGCAATTCGGATTTCTTTCGTTCGCGCCACTCTTCGGAAAGTTCCATGACCAGCGGCGTGTTGATCGGGCCCGGCGCGACCGCATTGACGCGCACGCCACGGCTCGAAACCTCGCGGGCGAGCGATTTCGTCATGCCGATGATCGCGGCCTTGGCGCCGGAATAATGGGCGAGCTCTATGCCGCCGATCTGTCCGAGCTGCGAGGCGATGTTGATGATGACGCCGGATTTCCGGGCGAGCATCGGGCCAAGCACGGCTTTGGTCATCAGAAAGGTGCCACGGACATGCACCGCGAACATCCGGTCGAAATCCCTGACGTCGAGGTCTTCAAACAGCGCCTGGTGGGCGATCCCGGCATTGTTGACGAGCAGGCCGATGTCGCCATGACTCATGACCGCGGCTGCGTGGATCGCTCTGACGTCGCCTTCCGAGGAGACATCGCCGGCCTTGGCCGCCGCGATCCCTCCGCCGGCCCTGATCTCGGCGGCAGTGCTGTCGGCGCGCGCCTGCGAGAGATCGTTGACCAGCACGGCATAGCCGATCGCGGCGAGTTTGACGGCAATGGCCTTGCCGATGCCGGAACCGGCGCCCGTGACGATGCAGGAGATCGGCGCGTCCATCACGCTTCCTCCTGCACGGCGACGCGCCTTGCCCGGCGAACCGACATGGACATCAGGATCGCGTAGACCGAGAGCAGCGCGAAGGAGAAGAGCGTCGTCAGCACGCCGAAGGCAAAGACGTTGGGATGTACCTCGACGGAGAAGGTGCCGTAGATCGCAAGCGGCAAGGTGAGATCCCGGCCCGACGCGAAGAGAGTGCGCGAGAACTCGTCATAAGAAAGGGTGAAGGCGAACAGCATGGCCGAAAGCACGCCGGGAAAGATCAGGGGAAACGTGATCTTCCGAAAGGTCCGGGCGGGCGAAACGCCGAGCGACCAGGCTGCCTCCTCGACACTCGGGTCGAAGCGGTTGAAAATCGCAAGCATCACCAAGAAGGCGAAGGGGAACGTATAGACGACATGAAGCACGAAGGCCGTGCCCCACCAGTGCCGGTCGATGCCGAGCGCATTGGCGACCAGCGCCATGCCGAGTCCAACGAGCACGCCGGGCACCATCATGCCGAGCACGATGAGATAGAAGACCACGCCCGAACCGCGAAACTTCTTGCGGAACGCCTGGGCAGCGGTGACGCCGAGCACGGTGGACACGACCATGGTCATGATTGCCAGCACCAGGGAGCGCACCAGCGCCTCGTTGATCGGCAGCGGCGCGATGCGCGACGGCGGCGTCAGGCTGAAGAGATGCTTGTACCAGTAGACCGACCATTCGATGATCGGGAACTGCGGCCCGCCCTCCGGCCCGGTCTGGAAGGACAGGATGGCGAGCACCACGAGCGGCGCATAGAGGAAGACGATGAACAGCGCCGTATAGAAGCCGAGGCCGAATTTGATACTGCCGGCATTCATGTTCAGAGCTCCTTCCTGAGATCGACGACCCGGAGCAACGCGGCGACGACCGCGCCCATCAGGACTGTGAGCACCACGCCGGCAACTGCGGCGAAGGCCCATTTGAGCGATCCCACCTGGGTGACGATGATGTTGCCGAGCAGGTTGACCTTGCGGCCGGAAAGCGCTGCCGAGGTCGCGAACTCCCCGAGAACCATGACCGAGACGAAGATCGCGCCGACCACAACACCCGGCATGGAGAGCGGCAGGATGATGGTGCGGAAGATCCGCCAGAAGCCCGCGCCGAGATCCTGCGCCGCCTCGATGATCGAGGGGTCGATGCGGCCAAGCATGAAGGCAATTGGCCCGACCATGAAGACGCAGTAGATCTGCGTCATGCCGATGATGACAGAAAGGTCTGAGAACAGCAGCACTTCGATCGGCTGGCTGACGACGCCGAGCTTCATCAGGATGATGTTGATCGCGCCCTCCTTGCCCAGCATTGGCCGCCAGGCCAGCACGCGGATCAGGAACGAGGTCCAGAACGGAATGACGCAGAGCACGAGCAACACTGTCGACAGCGTCTTGTTCTTGACGAAGAGCCCGACGAAAAGGGCTGCGGGATAACCGACCAGCACGGTCAGGACCAGAACGGTCAGCCAGATGCGAATCGTTGTCCAGAGCGCGCCGAGATAGGTCTCGGAGGAGAAGAAGGTGACCCAGCTCTTGAGGGTCAGGGTCGGCTCAATCTTGAAGGTCGTCTGCGTCCAGAAGGAGACGTAGACCATCATCAGGATCGGCAGGACGAGGAAGAGCGTCATCCAGATGACGCCCGGCGCGAGCAGCCAGAGATCGCGGCGCGACGCGCCGGTGGCCGCCTTCTCCTCGCTCGTGGTTTCGGTAATTGCGACCATCGGACTATCTCATTTTGCCTGGGAGGATGGCGCGCCGCGCCGCGGGATCCGGGAAGTGCCTAGCCGTAGACAAGCGCGTCCCCCTTCTTCCAGACCAGGCCGTAGCGCCCGCGGGGTTCGTAGGTTTCGGGTGCCGACTGGCTCAGGTGGGATTCCACCTCGAAGACCTTTCCGTCATCGAGATGGAAGAAGGAGTTGACCGTCGAGCCGGTATATTCGGAAGCCACGAAGGTGCCCTCGATGCGCACCTCGTCGGCGGCGGCCGCAATCTCCCGCGGGCGGATCGCGATACGGTCGTAGCGTATGGCGTAGGCCGGGCTCGCGGCCGGCTGTGCGAACCGACCGACCGGAAAGGTTCCGGCCGGGCTGCGGAATACCTCATCGTCCAGCTTGCCGCCGAAGAGATTGTAGCAATTGAGGAATCGGGCCACCGCGGGCGAGTTCGGGCGGTTGTAGATCGTATCCGCATCGCCCTGCTGGACAATCTTCCTGGCATCGAGCACCAGCACCGTGTCGCCCATGGCGAGCGCCTCGGTCTCGGAACCCGTGACGTGCAGGAAGGTGACGCCGCAGCGCTGGCGGATCGTCCTGAGTTCGCTGCGCATGCGGGTCCGGAGATTGGCATCGAGCGCACCGAGCGGCTCGTCGAGCAACACCATCTTGGGCTCGGTGACCAGGGTGCGCGCCAGCGCCACGCGTTGCTTCTGGCCGCCGGAGATCTGGGTCGTGGCGCGATCCTCGAGGCCCGTCAGGCCGACGAGCGCGATGATGTCGCGCACCCTGGCATCGACGATCCTGCGGTCGGTGATCGGGTCGATCTTGCGGTTGACGAGACCGAAGGCGATGTTCTCTTCCACCGACAGATGCGGGAAGAGAGCGAAATTCTGGAAGACGAAGCCGATGCCGCGCTCATGCGGCGACACGGTGTTGACCACCCTGCCGCCGAAGCGGATGGTGCCGCGCTCGGGCGTCTCGAAGCCCGCGATCACACGGAGCAGCGTGGTCTTGCCCGAGCCCGAGGGCCCAAGCAGCGAGATGTAGGAATCTTCAGGCAGAGACAGATCGACGCCGTCGAGCGCCAGAAAATCCCCATAGGCCTTCACTATACTGGAAAGTTGTAGGACAGCCGACACTGTTTTCCTGCCAGATTATAGGCACGGCAATCCGTCCGCCAGGCACTCGCCAGCCGCGTTCCGATGCGGCAAGCAAGACAGCAAAGAGCGTTTGCACCGCAGGGTCGCGGCACACTGACAAGACTGATCCGTGGCGTTACAAAAAAAATCACCTCGTCGCGCTTCTGGTGGCGCGATCATGATGAACTATTACATAAATGAATTTTGTATTCAATACTCTTTTTTGAAATTTATCGCGTGCTAAGTTTCCGTATACGTTGCATGAGTTCAAGATTGGCAGCCCACGCTTGTCCTCGGCCACGGGCGTTAATGCCAAGGGAAAAATGGCTCGCAATAGGCCGCTCCCACAGCTCCTCTCTCCGTTTTTGGCTGTTTCTGGATAGGAGTAACGGAATCTCCCCGCCACACTCAATTCGCGTCGCATCAGAAAGGCGCTGGACTTCCCACAATATTGTTGCACACTATGTATGCAAAAGTCATTTTAACTCGATCATGACGCTCGCGACGAAATGCCGTAAACAGTGTCGACACGAAATGAGGATCTGGCGATTTCATGGTCGATAGCCGCCCCGCACAGAACACGCAGCGACGGTACGAAATCGCCGAGGACGTATTGCGCACCAACATCGCGGAAGGCGTCCTGCCGCCCGGCCTGGTGCTGCTCGAAGGCCCCATCGCTGAGATCCTGCAGATTTCGCGCGCGCCGGTGCAGCGCGCGCTGCAGGCACTCGAGGCAGATGGCCTCGTGCATCGGTTCAAGGGCCGCGGCTATCTCGTCGGCCCCGACAGCAAGACGCTGGAGCCCAACCGCACCGACATCAAGACGCTCGGCCTGATCGTCCCCCAGCATGCCGACGAGGCGTTGCAGAGCCGGTCCTCCTGGGAGCGGATCTATAATGTCGTCGAGCGCGATGTGGCGGGCTGCGTCGTTTTCGGCCAATACCGGATCATCGAGATCGAGATCGCCAATCACTTCAACGTCAGCCGCACTGTGGTGCGCGATGTGCTGACGCGGCTCCGCGAGCGCGGGCTGGTGCGCAAGAACCAGTCCTCGCACTGGATCGCCGGCCCGCTGACCGCGCAGACGGTCAAGGACCATTTCGTATTGCGCGGCATGCTGGAGCCCCAGGCGCTTGTCTCTGGCGCCCCGTATATTGACCGCGATGCGCTGACACGGCTGTTCGATCGGCTCCGTGAGCTCGAACACCGGCAGACCAAGGATTTCCTCAAGGATCTCGAGGACATCCAAGCCCGCTTCATCGAGATCTGCGTGCTGTCCACGCCGAACGAACGGCTTCAGGACCTGATCCGCAACAACCTGTTGCCGGTCACGGCAACCGAGCGTCTCCTCGGCCGACTGGGCCTGCCGGGCGATCCGACCGTCATCACCGAATTCAGGCTCGTCGCCGAACTGCTCATGCGCGGCGCAACCGCCGCCGCAGCGGCGATGCTGGAAACCCATATCGAGGCGACAGTGAATCGCACGATCGCGCAGATGAAGATCGTGGCGATCATTCCCGGCCCGAGCGTGACGGCGGACTACCTGACGCGCGTGCAGGAGTGAGCGGCCAAGCGTCGTTGTGCTGCGTCTGGCAGCCAAGAAAGTTGGCTCTTGACATTGGTCAGCAATTGAACATGATTAAAGCTGCGCGATGAGGCGCACGAAAACCTAGGCGACGTAGTCGGAACACCGGTTCGGATAACGGCGCTTTTTTTATGTCTATTGGTGTTCTGCCCTACTCGCACAAGCGAAGGGGAACACGACATGAAAAAACAGCTTCTCACTCTGTCCTTGGCGGGACTGTCAGCGCTTTTCGCAGGCACCGCACTGGCCGAGACCAAGATCGGCGCGATCTTCGATCTCACCGGCGGCCTCAACATCTACGGCATTCAGCAGAACAACGCGCTGACCCTCGCCGTCGAGGATATCAATGCCAAGGGTGGTCTGCTCGGTGCGCCGATCTCGGTCGTGTCGTATGACGCCCAGTCCGAGCAGAGCAAGTACATCCAGTACGCCAACACGGCCCTGATGAGCGACAAGGTCGATGCGCTGTTTGCGGGCCTGACGAGCTCGTCGCGCGAGGCGATCCGGCCGATCGTGCGCAAGGCCAATGTTCCCTATTTCTATGCCTCGCTCTATGAAGGCGGCGCCTGCGACAAGCAGACATTCGTCACCGGTCCGTCGGCCTCGCAGCAGCTCTCGGTGCTGATCGACTGGGCCGTCAAGAAATACGGCAACAAGATCTACATCATGGCGCCGGACTACAATTTCGGCACTATCTCGGCTCACTGGGTCCACGAATATGCGGAATCGATGGGCGCGGAAGTCGTCGGCGAGGATTTCCTGGCACTGACGGTCACGGACTATTCGCCGACCATACAGAAGATCCAGGCGGCCAAGCCGAACTTCGTCGTCGCACTGCCGGTCGGCGCCAACCAGACCGGCTTCCTCGAACAGTTCGCCGCCGCCGGCCTCAAGGACAGCATCGGCGTCGTTTCGACCAATTACGGCTCAGGCAACCAGCAGGTCGTGGTGTCGCCGGATGCCGGCAAGGGGCTGATCGCCAGCCAGGGCTACTTCATGGTCGTCGACAACCCCGTCAATGCCGAATTCGTCAAGCTGTGGACCGCGAAATACGGTTCCGACACGCCCATCGTCTCCGAGGCCGTCGATGTCTGGAACGCCGTTCATCTCTGGGCCGAGGCCGTCAAGAAGGCCGGTTCGGCCGAGTCTTCGGCTGTCATCGCCGCGCTCGAAAGCGGCCTGACCTTCGACGCCCCCAATGGAAAGGTCGCGCTGGAGCCCGGATCGCATCACCTGCGGCAGAACATCTACATTGCCGAAGGCGACGACAAGCACAGCTTCAAGATCGTCGAAACGTTCGAGGATACGCCTCCGCTCTACGAGAACGACAAGTGCGATCTCGTGGCGAATCCCACGCTCGCCAAGCATTTCTCGCCCGAAGCTGAATGAGGCAGGCGCGCGCCCGCTGCCGGGCGCGCCATTCCGGAGGTTCCAATGGAAGTCGACTATCTGGCGACGGTTCTGCTGTCGTCACTGTCAAGCGCATCGATCCTGCTGATCGCGACGATCGGGCTCGCCGTCGTTTTCGGGCTGATGGGCGTCATCAACCTCGCACATGGCGAGTTCCTGATGATCGGCGCCTATGCGGCCCTGTCCGCAACGCAAGCCGGCGTGCCCTATCTGCTGTCCATCCCCATCGCCGTCGCGGTGACGATGGCGATCGGCGCGCTCGTCGAAATGCTGATCATCAGCCGGCTCTACGGGCGACTTCTCGATACGATGCTCGCGACCTGGGGCCTGAGCATGGTGTTCTACCAGCTCGCCGTCCTGATCTTCGGCACGGTGACGCCGGGCATCGGCATGCCGCCCTATAGCCTGCGCATCGGTGATTACAGCCTGGCGATTTATCCGCTGCTGATGATCGTGGTGGCCGCGGCCATGACCGTGTTCGTCTATCTTCTGATGACCAAAACCGCCTATGGCCGGAAGGCCCGTGCATCGATCCAGCAGCCGGAAATGGCACTTGCGATCGGCATCGAGGCAAAGCGCGTCAACACCATCACCTTCGCGATCGGCTGCGGCCTTGCCGGTTTTGCCGGCGCCGTTCTTCTTCCCATCGTGCCGGCAACGCCATCCATGGGTTTCGCCTTCGTCATCAAGGCTTTCCTGACCGTCGTCGTTGCCGGACCGGTCACGTTGACCGGCAGCGTCATCGCCGCGCTCGGCCTCGGCGGCGGCACCTCGGTGACAGCGAGCTTCCTGACCTCGGTCGCCGGCGATGTCTTCTTCTTCCTCGTCACGGCCCTGATCCTCTGGTTGTTCCCTTCGGGCATTTCCGCCAACTGGCGGCGCAAGATGTGAGGACCGGACAGATGAACAGCTCACATTTTCTTTACAGGAATGCCGGCCTCGTCTTCCCGGCCGCCGCCACAATCCTCGGCCTTGCCTCGGCCGGCTTCATCGACCCCTATCTCGCCTATGTCGCGACATCCTGGATCATCTTCGGCCTGCTCGGCCTGAGCCTCGACATCGTCTGGGGCCGCGGCGGCTTGCTCAGCCTCGGGCAGACGGCCTTCTTCGGCCTCGGCGGCTATTTCGGCAGCGTCGTCGCCATCAATCTCCTTCCGGTCACCGGAGGCTCGGTCATCTGGGCCGTACTGGGTGGTGCAGCCTTCGGTGCGGTGACCGCCGCCGCACTCGGCGGCATCATCTTCTTCGCGAGAATGGGGCCGTTGCAAAGCACGATCCTGACCTACACGCTGACCCTGCTGCTCTGGTCGCTGTCGCAATCGCTCATGCTCAAGGTCGGCGAGGCCGAAATCGGTGGCGACAATGGGCTCTCCAACATTCCCGGCTCTGTGCTTGCGCTCGACCCTGCCGGCGAAGCGCTCGGACCCGCTTCGGCGCTCGTTCTGGTGATCCTGATCTCGGCCATTGTCTACTTTCTGACGCGCTGGCTGCTGAAGGGCACCTTCGGCAAGGTCATCGATTGCATCCGCATCGACGCACAGAAGGCCGAATTGCTCGGCTACGACATCCGCAAATACCAGCTTGCGAATTTCGCCTATGCCGGTGCGGTGGCCGGCGTGGCCGGAGCGCTGTTCGGCGCATGGTCGAACTATCTGAGCCCATCGATCTTCTCCGTGCAGGAAGCGCTTCTCGTGCCGATCTATGTGCTTGTCGGCGGCCTCGGCACGCTGGCCGGCGCCTTTGTCGGGGCGCTTGCGATCGGCGGCCTGTCCTACTGGCTCGGCGGCGGCGCCGTCAGCGGCCAGACCACTCTTATCCTCGGTGGTGTGCTGATTGTGCTCGTGTTGTTCCTGCGCAACGGACTCGTCGGCACTGCCGGCGATCTCTGGAGGCGCGCCCTTCCCGATGCCAATGACGCAGCCAAGGATTGCAAGCCCGTTGTCATTGACGAGGCGGTGCTGGACGGCATTCTCGACGACGCGGCGCGCCGGGCGGGCCCTGCCAAGCGCCTCACCACCACAGATCTGCTCAAGCGCTTCGGCGGCGTCATCCCGGTCAATCGCGTCACGCGAAGCTTCGAACCGGGCCGGCCCTATTCCCTGATCGGGCCGAACGGCGCGGGCAAGAGCTCCTATCTCAAGACCTGCGTCGGCATCTACGGACCCGAGGCCGGCCGGATCGAAATGGGTGGTGGCGACGTGACCCGAAAGGCCATCTTCGCCCGTGTCCGCGACGGCATGGGTGTGAAGAACCAGAAGCCGCAGGTGTTCGGCGCTCTCTCCGTTCGCGACAACCTCTGGATCGCCGCCTATGCCCGGACTCGTGATCCCAAGGCGGCCGACGAGGTAAGCACCAAAATCATGGACATGCTAGGCTTTTCCGCGCAGGCCGCCGTGCAGGCTTCAGCCCTGTCCCACGGCCAGCAGCAATGGCTCGACATCGGCATGGTGCTCTGCCTCGCACCCCGCATCGTCTTCCTCGACGAACCGGCTGCGGGCATGACCAACGAGGAAACACGGGAACTCTCGGTCCTCGTCCGTACCCTTGCCCGGCACACGACCGTGATCGTGGTCGAGCACGACATGGATTTCGTCCGGACGCTGGATGGCCATGTCACCGTGTTGCACCAGGGCGAGGTCTTCGCCGAGGGTGACATCGACACGCTGAGGGCCAATGAGCGCGTCCTCGATATCTATCTCGGGAGGCGCCAGCATGTTTAGCATCGTCAATGCCACAAGCGGCTACGGCAAGACAATGATCGTCCGCGACGTATCGCTTACAGTGCAAGCAGGCGAGGTGGTCGGCCTGCTCGGCCGCAACGGCGTCGGCAAATCGACCTTGATGCGCCTCGCCACCGGATTGTTGCCCGCCACACAGGGCCGCGTCGAGATCGACGGCGCCACGGCGCCGCCCTCGCCCGCCAAACGCGCCCGCCTCGGCATCGGCTATGTGCCGCAAGGACGCTATGTCTTCCCGCGCATGACCGTCATCGAAAACATCGCGGTCGCCGCCGAGGCCAATGGTCATAACGGTAAGCACGCTGTTACCGAGGCCATGGAGGATTTTCCGATCCTGAAGGCGAAGGCTGATGACCTTGCCGGCGGTCTCTCGGGCGGGCAGCAGCAGATCCTCGCGCTCGCCCGGGCGCTGGCGATCCAGCCCCGGATCCTGCTGCTGGACGAGCCGACCGAAGGCGTCCAGCCGTCGATCATCGACGACATTTCGGGGATCCTCAAACGCATCAACAAGGGGCGGAAGATCGCCATCCTGGTCGCCGAGCAGGACCTCGATTTCTGTCTTTCGATCGCCGAGCGCCTCTACGTGATGGAGAAGGGCCAAATCCGCCTCGAGACCGATCGCGAGAGCTTCCGCGCCAACCGCCAATTGCAGCAGGAATTGCTGGGAGTCTGACATGACCGACCGGAACGAACTCACCGACGACCAACTGAAGATGATCGAAGCGACGCTGCGGCGCATCCGTGGCGGCTTAAGGAAATTCACGGTGCCATTGCCCGAACCGGCGCATGGCTTCGTGGCCGAGGAGCGCTCATGATGCCTGCGCCGCAATCCATGTCTTCCCAGATCGCCGCCCTGGCCGATGGCAGCCGGACAGCATCCTCCCTGGCCGAAGCTGCGCTTGGCCGCGCGAAAGCGTTTGCGGACCTGAACGCCTTCGTCGCCATCGATGAGCCAATTGTCATGCGACAGGCCAGGGCGGCGGACGAAAGACGGCGGCTGGGGCAGCCGCTCAGCCCGATCGATGGCATCCCGATTGCCGTGAAGGACAACTACCTGACGACAGATTATCCGACCACCGCCTGCTCGAATGCCTTGCCGTCGGAACCTTCCGGGCAGGACGCGACCGTTGTCGCCAATCTCCGCCGCGCCGGCGCCGTGGTGCTGGGCAAGACCAACATGCATGAATGGGCCTATGGCGCCACCAACAGCACCTCAAGCTTCGGACCGACCCGCAATCCCCACGACCGGAACCGCATCACCGGCGGCAGCAGCGGTGGATCGGCCGCCGCCGTAGCGGCCGGCATCGTCGCCGCTGCACTCGGCAGCGATACCGGCGGGTCGGTCCGCATTCCCTCCGCGGCCTGCGGCATCTATGGCTTCAAGCCGAGCTATGGCCGGGCATCACGCCACGGCGTGCTGCCGCTCAGCTGGTCGCTGGATGCCCCGGGGCCGATAACCACGACGCTCGCGGACATTGCGCTGTTGCTGCCCCACTTCCTCGGGCAGGATTCGCTTGATCCGACGACACGCGGCGCCAAGCCCTTCGAAGCCGCGCCGCCGGCCGGGACACCGAAACTGATTCATCTCGTGGGTCCCAGGCTAGAACGGTCCGACGAGGTCAATAACGCATTGCAGGCGGCGCTCGAAGCCTCCGACGCCTCGGTACGGGACAGCACCCTCGATCACATGGACAGCTATTTCGCGGCCTGGGAAACCATTCTCCATTGCGAGGCTTCGGCCTATCACGTCCAGCGCAGCGATGCCGACATGAGCGCCTATTCGACCGTCACACGCGCCCATCTGACGGCAGGCGGAATGCTGACGGGCCTCGACCTCCTGAAGGCCCAGCGCATTCGCGGCCACCTCGTCGAAACGCTGACGAAAAATCTGGGCGATTGGGACGCGCTTGTCCTGCCGACCCTGCCTGTCGTCGCTCCCCGCGAGGACGAGGACTGGCAGGAATTTTCGGGCCGCCGCGTCAGCACCCAGGACAGCATGACCTGGTTCTGCTGGATCGGAAATCTCGCAGGTCTTCCCTGCATCACGATCCCGATCCCGCGCGCCGGGGGCCTGCTGCCCGTCGGGATGATGCTGATGGGCCGGCCGGGCAAAGATGAGGCCTTGCTTGCCGTGGCGGCCTGGATCGATAACAAGTTGGGAGGCGCGGTCTAGGATCATGACGATGGAAACAATCAAGGTCGGCGTCCTGTTCTCGCAAAGCGGCACGATGGCGGTGAGCGAGAACGCGCATCTGCAAGGTATCCTTCTCGCATGCGACGAGATCAACGCGGCCGGCGGCGCGGGCGGGCGCATGATCGAACCAATCATCCTCGATCCGGCCGGCAGCGACCAGCGCTATGCGCAGCTCGCGACCGAACTGCTGCTCAAGCACGGCGTCGATGCCATTTTCGGTTGCTGCCTCTCGACCAGCCGCAAGGCCGTGCTGCCGGTCGTGGAGCGGTTCAACGGCATCCTGTTCTATCCCTCGGTCTATGAGGGCTTCGAATATTCGCCCAATGTGATCTATGGCGGCGCGGTACCCAACCAGGTCATCGTGCCGCTCCTCGAATATGTGTTCGAGAACCACGGCAAGAACATCGCGCTGATCGGCTCCGACACGCTCTATGCGCGGGAGATCAACCGCATCGTGATGGAATTCGTCGCCGATAGCGGCGGCCGGATCGTCGGGCCGAAATATTTCGAATTCGGCACCCAGCCGGGAGAATTCTCACCGTTCCTCCAGTCGGTGCGAGACCAGGGCGCTCACGCCATCATTTCCACGACGGTTGGCGACGAAAGCGTGCGGCTCTACGAATGCCATTCGCAGTTTGATGGCGTGGGCATGCCGCCCATCGCCTCGCTCACGACGACGGAATCGGAGCTTGCCAGGATGCCTGTCGCTGCGCGAAAGGGGCACCTCTCGGTGCTGCCTTACTTCGGCATGCTCGACCTGCCTGATAACAGGCGGTTCCGGGAAGCCTTTGCCAGACGTTTCGGAGAGCAATCCCGGCCCGGCGTCTATTCCGAAGTCTGCTATACGCAACTGCATGTCTATGCACAGGCCGTGGCGCGATTGGGAACCACGGACAGCCAGGCCGTGCTTGCGGCGCTCCCGGAAATCGTGTTCAAAAGTCCGGGTGGCGACGCGGTGTTGGACGCGGATACGAACCATTTTCTGCTGCGGCCACTGGTCGGCTTGTCGAACGAGGATGGCGAGTTCGACGTCGTCTGGCGTGGCCCACAGATGGTGAGAGCCGATCCCTATCTGGTCGCCTATGACCGATCGATTGGCCAGCGTGTTCCGGTATGACGGAGAATCTTCGCGTGAATGATGGAAGCCTGCTGCGGCAATTGCGCCGCGTGCATATGCTCGTCATTCATCCGGAGGATTCCGAGCGCGAGATCCTGCTCGCCCATCTCAAGCGCGTCGGCTGCACCGTCGAATGCCGGTGGCCACCGCCGGATGCGCTTCCCGACAAGGTCGACGTCGTCCTCTTTCTGCTCAACCGGAACCAGGACGACCGGTCGCTGTCCTGGATGTCCGGTGCCCAGGCAATTGCCCGTATCGCCATCATTGCCTTTGAAACACCTGAAATCCTCGGGGAGTTGCAGCGCGTGAACGCGCATGGCGTGATCTCCAAGCCGATCCGCATCTTCGGAATACTGGCGGCACTGACGACCGCGCTCGGCGTCGCAAACCACGAAAACCGCCTCAAGCAGCGCATCCGCACCTTGGACGAGACGCTGAAGTCACGCCGCGTCATCGAGAAGGCAGTCGCCATCCTCTGCGAGAGCCGGGACATCACCGAAGACGAAGCCTATCGTCGCCTCCGGGACAAGGCGCAGACATCAAACGTCACGATTGCGTCCGTCGCCGCTGCCATCGTCGCATCTAGCGGCGTTTGACTGGCATACCTCGGGACCCAAGCTATGTCACATATCGCCCAGCTCGTCGTGGATACTGGCGACAATTTCGGCGCGCTGCTGGGCTGATTTTCCCGCTTGGGCGGCGTAGGTCAGCGCCAGCAGCCTGATCGCGCTCGAAACGGCGGTGTGGGACGCGCCGAGGCCGAAGCTGGCCACATGGCAGGGCAGGACCACCTTGGAATAGCGCTGCGATTCCAGCATGGAATTGCGGTCGGTAATGGTGATCACGTTGAGCCGGCTGGTCTGGGCATAGCTCAGGATCGGCTTCAGCACGGTCTGGTGCGGTGGCAGCGTGATCAGCAGCAGGGCATCTTTCGGTCCGGTCATGGCCAGATCCTCGGCCCAGGATCCCTGGTTGATCCCCAGGATCATGACGCCGTGGCGCAGCCGCGAGAACAGGAGCCGCGCATAGCGGGCAAAGCCCTCTTCCGAGCCCATGCCGAGCACCCAGACCCGTGGCGCAGCCGCAATCAGTTCAGCTGCCTCGCGCACCTTGTCTGAGCGCATTTCCTCGAAGGTCTTGGTCAGGTTCCTCAGTTCGAGTTCGAGATGCGCACCGATCGTCCGCCCCAGCGCCACCTGCTCAGACTTTGTGACCGAGTAGTCGTAAGGCTCCGTGCGATTGCGCTCCTCGCGCGCCTGCAGCTTGACCTCGTTGAAATCTGCATAGCCGAGATGCTGGAAGAAGCGTGCCGCGGTCGCCTTCGACACGCCGGCCATCTCGGCGATCTCGGTGGCCGAATGGGTCAGGATGTCGTCCTGCCGGTCGAGAACCAGTTGTGCCAGCTTCTGTTCGCCGCTGGTCAGCCGCGAATACCGTTCCTGAATGCGCAAGACCAGACGTGATGCCATGTAATTCCCGATTCCCTGGTCTCAAAAGAACGCTGCATAAAAAAACACTAGCACACCTCTTGCAATGATGAAACTGATGTTTCATCATCATGAAACAATGAAACTGCCGAGGCCCCGCATGTCGACTTCACGTCTCACGCGCCAGCGGATTTGGGAACGCCTCAAAAGCGTCGCCCGACCCGACACGCGGTTCCACATGCAGTTCGCCGATTTCATTCCGGACTTCGAGGGCGTCGAAGCCGCGACCGATCGCATAACGGCACTTCCCGCTTTCAAGGATTGCCGCCTGGCCTTCGTCACGCCGGACAATTCGATGACGGAATTGCGCCGACGCCTCATTATGGCCCGGGTGCCAACGGTGACCGCGACCTACAATATCCAGCGCGGCTTCCTCTATCTCGCACCGGATACCGTGCCCGAGGGGGCTGAGCGCTATGCCGCCTGGCTCGACGGCATCGAGCATTTCGCGCGGCCGGTGACACTGGAAGACGTCGCGGCGCTGGGACGCTTCGATTTCATGGCTACCGGCGCATCCGCCGTGTCGGTCGATGGCGTGCGTTTCGGCAAGGGTCACGGTTTCTTCGATCTCGAATGGGGGATGTTCACCGATCTGGGCTTGGTACTCGATACCACTCCGGTCGCCGCCATCGTCCACGATGTTCAGGTGGTCGATGATCACCTGCAGATGAGTGCGACCGATATCCCGGTCGACTTCATCGCCACGCCTTCGCGCCTCATCCATGTCGAGCGATCCGGCCGTCGGCCGCGCGGCATCAAATGGGAACTTCTGGCACCCCAGGAGATCCATGAAATACCGCCGCTTCGGGAACTTGCTCATATCCGCGGCGTCGCATGACAGACGTAACCAACAACAGGGGAACAAAGCCATGACTCTCACCATCGACAGACGCCGCTTCCTCGGCCTCATGGGCGCGGCAGCCGCCTATCCGGCCATGGGCCGCCTCGCCCATGCCGCCTCGCCCTTCGCCTTCCAGGCTTCCTGGATCAACGATGCCGAATTTGCCGGCTATTTCACTGCCCTGGACAAGGGCTATTACACGGACGAGGGCCTCGACCTCGCCTATCTCTCCGGGGGCCCCGACGTGATCCCGGAAAGCACCATCATCGCCGGCAAGGCGGACCTGACGCTGACCACGCCCGACACCACCATCAAGGCGATCGTCGAACAGGGCGCACCCTTCAAGATCATCGGCGCGCAATACCAGAAGAACCCTGTCGGCATCGTCTCGCTCGCCAAGAACCCGATCAAGGAGCCAAAGGACCTGATCGGCAAGACGCTGGCCGTGCCGCCGGTCAACGTCATCTCGGTCGAGGCGATGCTGAAGATCTCCGGCGTCGACAAGAGCCAAGTCACTATCGTTCCCTATGCCTATGATCCCACGCCGCTGATCAAGGGCGAGATCGATGCTTCTCTCGATTTCACCACCAATGTGCCCTTCACCATCAAGCAGGCCGGCGAGGATGCCGTCTCTTTCCTGCTCTACGATTTCGGTTTCACCATCTTCAACGACACCGTCGTCGTCACCGACGAGGCGCTCAAGACCAAGCGCAAGGAAATCGTCGCCTTCCTCAAGGCCTCCAAGAAGGGCTGGGAAGAAAACCTCAAGGACCCGGCCGCCTATCCGCCGACCTTCAAGGACACATGGTTCAAGGGTACCGGCCGCTCGATCGAGAACGAGGTCTATTTCAACGCAGCCCAGAAGCCGCTGATCGAGTCGCCGGCAGGCATCTTCTCGATGACCGACGAGGCCATCGAGGCCAATATCAAGGCGCTGGCCGAAGTCGGCATCGCCGCCAAGCGCGAGCATTTCGACACGTCGGTGCTTGCGGAGATCGCATGACCGACAGTTCGGGCATCCGCCTCGAAGACGTGTCGCGCGCCTTTCAGGGGCGCGGCGCGACCGTGCAGGCGCTTGACCATGTTTCGCTCGATTGCCCGGCAGCGTCGTTCACGGCGCTGATCGGGCCGTCGGGTTGCGGCAAGTCGACCATGCTGCGCATCGCGCTCGGCCTCGACGCGCCGGATGGCGGCACGGTCAAGGTGACCGGATTGCTTCCCTCTCAGGCCGCCCGCGCCGGCATCACCGGCGTCGCCTTTCAGGATGCGGCGCTGATGCCCTGGCGCACGGTCGAGGACAATATCGCGCTGCCGCTGGACGTACTGGGCATTCCGCGCCGGGACAAGGCGGAAAAGATCGCGGGTCTGATCAAGCTCGTCGGCCTTGCCGGCTTCGAGAAGTCGCTTCCGGGCGAACTCTCGGGCGGCATGCGCCAGCGCGTCGCGATCGCCCGTTCGCTGGTCACCGATCCCAAGGTTCTGTTCCTCGACGAGCCCTTCGGTGCCCTCGACCAGATCCTTCGCCGTCAGATGAATATCGAATTGCAACGCATCTGGATGGAAAGCCGCGCGACCACGCTGCTCGTCACCCACGGCATAGACGAGGCCGTCTTTCTCGCCGACCGGGTCGTGGTGATGCAGAGTCGGCCTGGCCGTATCGGCCGTATCGTCGATATTCCGCTCGCACGGCCGCGCCGGCCGGACATTTTTGCGAGCGCCGAGTTTCACAAATTGGAAGACGAGATTGCCGGAGCGCTCAATGGCCATTGAGGTGGAGATGTGCGGGTCGGCACGGAATAGCCTTCGCGAAGCGAGGCCCGCTGCATGCAAGGTCATTGCATATCGGTATGGCGGCGGTGCGGCTCGTTCTCGCTTCTCCCCTTGGGGAGAAGTGCCGAGCGCATGCGAGGCGATGAGGGGTTCCAACCCTCTCGCTCGGCGTTTATGGGAACCCCTCATCCGACCCTTCGGGCCACCTTCTCCCCAAGGGGAGAAGCGGGAGCAAGCGGAACCGGCGGCACCTAACAGGCCAGCGAGGGTCCGCGCGTGAGCCCCCAATCAACCCGCCTCGCCACCCTGCGCAATTGGCTCATTCTGCTTGTCGCCTGGGAACTCCTCGGCCGCTTCCAGCTCGTTGCCGGCGGTGCGCTGCCGGCGCCATCGGCCGTCCTGCTCCGCCTCTGGACCGACCGGGCCGACTATCCGCCGCATGTCTGGGCGACGCTGGAAGGTGCCGGCCTCGGCTTCCTGATCGGCAACCTGCTCGCCGTCGTGGCAGGCGCCGTCTTCGCGCTGTTTCCCGCTGCCGCCCGCCTCGGCCGCGGCGTCAATATCGCGCTTTTCGCGCTGCCGCCGATCGCCATCTCGCCGCTTCTGGTGCTGACCTTTTCCGGCATGACGCCGCGCGTCGTGCTCGCGGCCATCGCCTGCTATTTCGTCACCATGACCGCGACCGTCACCGGCATCACCCAGGCCGATGGCCGGATGGTCGATGTGGTGCGCGCCTATGGCGGCGCCCGCTGGAAGATCCTGCTCCTCGTGCAGGCCCGCTCCGCCCTGCCCTCCATTCTCTCCGGCCTGCGGATCGCCGCGCCCAATGCCGTGCTCGGATCGATCCTCGCGGAATTCGGCGGCGGTGGCCGTTTCGGGCTGGGCGCCTACCTGCTCGGTTCTCTCGGCCGCGCAGAGCCCGACCGGCTCTGGGGCATCGGCCTCGCAGCGACGCTGATCGCAGGTCTGGCCTATGCCGTCTTCTCGCTGATCGCCCATCGCTTCACCGGTGCGACCAAGGCTGTAACCATGCCGGCCACACCACCCGGTACAGGAGGCCACGGCTGGCCGCTCTGGCTCGGTGTCGCCCTGAGCCTCGGCTCGATCCTGCTTCCCATCGCGCTCTGGTGGCTGCTCCTCGTCCTGATGGGCACGCCCGCGATGATCGCCAAGACGCCGGCCGGGCTCTTCGACTATCTCTTCCTGCAGCCCGGTTCGGACGCGGCGCAACTCAGGCTGCTGCAAGCGCTGGCCCAGACCCTGCCCATGACCTTGGTCGGCATGACGCTCGGCATCGGCTTCGCCTTCGGGCTGGCGATCGCCTCGGTCGTCCGGCCGGGAATCGTCCGGACCTTCATGCCGGTGGCGCTCGTCACCCAGACCATGCCGCTCGTGGCGCTGACGCCGCTGCTCGTGCTGCTGCTTGGACGCGGCCCGTCCGTGATCCTCTGGATCACGATCTCGGTCACCTTCTTCCCGGCCTTCGTGACGATGGCGCAAGGCCTGTCGCTCGTGCCCCGCGCTGCGCTCGACGTGCCGCGTGCCTATGGCGCGAGCGCCTTCACACAGTTGAAGCTGGTCTCTGTGCCGGCATCGCTGCCCTATCTCTTCGCCGCCACCCGGCTGGCTGTCCCCCGCGCCCTGCTCGGCGTCATGATCGCCGAATGGCTGGCCACCGGCACAGGGCTTGGCAACCTGCTCAACCAGTCACGCGGCTATCTCGACTACGGCATGATCTGGACCGTCGCGGTCGTTTCGGTCCTGATCTCCGTCCTCTTCTATCAAATCGTCTTCGTCATCGAGCGGCGGGTGCTTGCCCAGCGCGGCATGCGCGCCGCCGAATAGAACAAGGGAGTTCTCCATGGATATCGTCGACCACAAGGCCTCGGTGCGCGAACGGGTCTGGAGCGAATTGCGCAAGGTCGCGGTTCCCGACAGCCGCTTCCACTATGATTTCGGCGAGTTCATCGCGGATTTCGAAGGCGGCGAGGAGGCCGTCGCACGATTGACGGACCACGAATTCTACAAGAATTCCAATTTCATCTTCATCACACCCGACAATTGCCTCGACCGGCTCAGGCATCAGGCGCTGCTCGACGGCAAGACCGTGCTGATGACGACCTATTCGATCAAGCGTGGCTTCTGGCTGCTCAATCCCAAATGGATCGCGCCGGACCTTCTGCTCTACGCCTCGACGCTCGACGGCATGGAGCGAGTCGGCCAGCCGGTGAGCCTCAAGGACATCGCAAAAATGCCTGAGATCGACTACATGGTCACCGGCACCGGCGCGATCAATCATGAGGGCGTGCGCTTCGGCAAGGGCCATGGCTTCTTCGATGCCGAATGGGGCATGCTCCACCGCATCGGCCGGATTTCCACGGCGACGCCATCGGCTGCCGTCGTGCACGATTGCCAGGTGCTGGACGAAAAGCTGACGCCCGATGTCTACGACACCGTCGCCGACGTCATCTTCACGCCGACCCGGACAATCCATGTGAAAGGGCCGCACAAGCCGACGTGCGGCATCCTCTGGGACCGGCTCGATCCGCACATGTATGAGACCATCCCGCCCTTGCAGGAACTGAAGGCCATGGGCCTGTAGGCCGGGCCGAGCCAAACGGGCACGCGGCGCTTCCCGCCTGCCCGCAAAAAGGCATCAATGCAGGCGGAAATTGATGCTTTTCGAGTGCATGTTTTTTTCCTAATCCGGGGAAAGGGCGATGGCGCGACGGAGCATGTCTCATGGGGAAACCCTTCTTCTGGAACGAACTGACGAGCCCCGAATTCGCCCTGCTGGATCCCAACAAGACCGTCGCCGTGCTGCCGATCGCCTCGACCGAGCAGCATGGCCCGCACCTGCCTGTCGCCACCGACGTCACCATCGCCAACGGCATGATTTCCGAGGTGCGCAAGCGGCTGCCGGATCACCTCGGCATCCTCGTGCTGCCGACCCAGGAGATCGGCAAGGCCAACGAGCACATCCATGGACCGGGAACGCTCTCGTTCGGCGCGGAGATCCTGATCCCCGCCTGGACCGCGATCGGCCAGAAAGTCGCGGAAGCCGGATTGCGCAAGCTGGTGATCGTCAATTCGCATGGCGGAAATCTCGACGTCATGGGCATCGTCGCACGCGAAATCCGCGTGCGCTACCAGATGGCCGTTGTCTCGACGCAATGGTCGCGCTTCGGCCTGCCCGAGGGTCTGATCAGCGCTCATGAGGTCGCCTATGGCATCCATGGCGGCGAGGTCGAGACGTCGATGATGCTGCATTTCCGGCCCGATCTGGTGAAAATGGCCAGGGCCGAGAACTTCCGTTCCAAGGCGGAGTGGATGAAGCAGAACACGCGGTTCCTGCAGCCGCTGCCACCACATTCGCTGGCCTGGATCGCCCATGACCTCAATCCATCCGGCGTGGTCGGCGATGCCGCGAGCGCCACCGCCGAGAAGGGCGCGCGGATATGCGCCCATATCGCCGAGGGCTTCATCGGCCTGCTTGAGGACGTCGCGAACTATCCGCTCGCCAATCTCTACTCTCGCTAGGCGCCGGCGCCGACCGTCGCGATCCGGCCCTGAACCTCGCGGACCATCTCCAGCAGTTCGCCCGTCAGGAATTCGACGAACACGCTGGTCGCCGCATCGAGCGGCGCCCGCGCCCGGGTGAAGATCTTCATCTGCTGATGGCGGACATAGGGGTCGGCAAGCGGCCGGTAGACGAGCTCACCGCGGCGGCACTCGCAGAGCACGTCGAGCGGATTGAGCAGCGACAACCCGGTGCCGAGCTTCACCATCTGCTTGATCATCTCGGATGAATTGGTTTCCAGGATCGGCTCGACCGGCACCGGCAGCGGCGCGAGCGCGAGATTGATCACCTCGCGCAGGCTGGTGCCCGGTTGGGCCAGCACCAGCCGGTCCTGCACAACATCGATGAGGCTCACGCGTTCCTGCTCGGCCAGTCGGTGGCCGGGCGGCAACACCACGCCGAGAGGCACGTCGAAATTGGCGAGCGTGCGGATGCCCGGCGTCGGCGGTATGTTGAAGCCGAGGCCGAGATCGACCTCGCCGGATACGACCGGATGGATCGTTGTCGAGCCGCCATCGTTGCGCAACTGGATGCGCAGGCGCGGGTGGGTCTCGATGAAACGCGCGAGGATCTCCGGCAGCGGCCCGGCAGCGAGGCCCACGGTCGCCACCATCGACACCTTGCCGGCCTGCGGCATTTTCAGCCCGCGGATCCGTCCTTCGAGCTTCTCGTAATTCTTGAGCACCTCGCGGATATGCTCGATGCAGAGCTCGCCTGCAGCGGTCAATCTCAGCCCGCGCGGCAGCCGCTCGAAGATCGGCGCGCCGATTTCCTCCTCCAGCGCGAGGATCTGCCGGTTGACCGCGGAGGACGCGACATTGAGCCGGGCCGACGCCTTCCGGATGGACCCGCAGCGGGCGATTTCGTCGATATAGAGCAGCTTGCGGGAATGCAGCATCCGGGACTCCTTGCCGAAAAATTGAGCGCGATGCCTTTTTGAGCATCCGTTACGACACCTATGCCAAAAAGGCATCGTCGCGCACGAAATTTGATGCTTTTCAAGACGCAATACAAGCGCTCAATTGTTGTCGCGGAACGTCGATGGCGGTGTTCCGGCGCTGCAGAGGGGAATGACGCGAAATGCGCAATCTGTTGAAATCCAACGCAATGATCGCCGCACTCGGCTTCGGCCTGGCGTTCGGCTCCCATGCCAACGCCGCCGACGAAGTGAAATTCGGCACCAATTGGCTGGCCCAGGCCGAGCATGGCGGCTTCTATCAGGCAGTGGCAGATGGAACCTATGAGAAGCACGGCTTGAAGGTCACCATCGTCCAGGGCGGGCCGAATGCGGCCAACAGCGCGCTCTTGAAGGCGGGCAAGATCGATTTCTACATGGGCGGGTCGATGGAAGCGATCACCGGGGTGGAACAGGAGATTCCGATCCAGGATGTCGCCGCCATTTTCCAGAAAGATCCGCAGATCCTGATGGCGCATCCCGACCAGGGGATCGAAAAGTTCGAAGACCTCGCCAAGCTGCCGACGATCTTCATCGGCAAGGATGGCTACCTCACCTATTTCGACTGGATGAAGGCGAGCTTCCCCGGTTTCAAGGACGAGCAGTACAAGCCCTATAATTTCAACCCGGCGCCGTTCATAGCCGACCCCAAGTCGGCACAGCAGGGTTATCTGACCTCAGAGCCCTATGAAATCGAGAAGCAGACGGGTTGGGCGCCCAAGGTCTTCCTGTTGGCCGATGCCGGCTACGCGCCCTATTCGACGACGATCTCTGCGCAGACCGCGACCATCGAGGGCAATCCCGACCTCGTCCAGCGCTTCGTCGATGCCTCGATCGAGGGCTGGTACAATTATCTCTACGGCGACAACAAGGCGGCCAACGAGCTGATCAAGACGGACAATCCGGAAATGACGGATGGCCAGATCGCCTATTCGATCGCCAAGCTCAAGGAATACGGCATTGTCGAATCCGCCGAGGCGCTCGACAAGGGCATCGGCTGCATGACCGATGACCATGTCAAGAAGTTCTTCGACGCCATGGTCTCCATCAAGCTCTTCAAGCCCGAGACCGACTACAAGAAGGCCTTCACCACGAAATTCGTCTGCAAGGGCGTCGGCCTGGCCCTCAAGAAATGACCGGGCTCGCGCCCGACATAGCGCCTCGTCCGAAAACCGGGCGGGGCGAACCCATTGCAGCCAAGGCATCGCATTTCATGGACGTACTAGGCACCGAACCAACCTCCGCTCGGACCAGACCGCTGGTCAGCATGCGGTCGGTGTCGAAGACGTTTTCCAATGGGACGCTGGCGCTGAGTGACATGTCGCTCACCGTCGAACGTGGCGAGTTCGTGAGCCTGCTCGGGCCGTCCGGCTGCGGCAAGTCCACCGCGCTGCGGATCATCGCCGGGCTAGGCGGCGTATCCTCCGGCACGATCGACTGGCCGAGTTCTCGCATCAACCGCAAGGGATTGCCAGAAGGCGACATCAGCTTCGTCTTCCAGGAGCCGACGCTGCTGCCCTGGAAGACGGTGTTCGGCAATGTCTACTTGCCGCTCCGCCTGCGCGGCATGCCGGAGCGCGCCGCCGAGCCGGCGATCCGGGAAGCACTGGCAACCGTAGGGCTGAGCGATTTCGCCAAGGCCTATCCGCGCGAACTCTCGGGCGGCATGAAGATGCGGGTGTCGATCGCTCGCGCGCTGGTCACCAAGCCGAAGCTTCTCCTGATGGACGAGCCCTTCGCCGCGCTCGACGAGATCACCCGCCAGAAGCTCAACGACGACGTGCTGGCGCTCTGGCGGGCGACCGGCATCGGCGTCGTCTTCGTCACCCATTCGGTGTTCGAGTCCGCCTATCTCTCGACCCGCGTCGTCGTCATGAAGGCGCGACCGGGCCGCGTCCATGCCGATTTCCCGCTCGATTCCGCGGGGGAACGAACCCCGGACTACCGGACATCGGAAGCCTATCGCCAAACCTGTGAAACCGTATCGCGGTCGCTGCTCGAAGCGATCGGCTGGGAGGCGCATTGATGGCCGGCCGGCAGATGGCGAATGAACGCGATGCGCGACGCACCGACCTGATCCTCAGGGTCGTCGTCCCGCTCCTGGTCATCTGTGTCCTGATCGCGCTCTGGGCGTTCATCGTCTGGGTGACAGGCGCCCCGCCCTATATCCTGCCCGGCCCTTTTGCCGTGGCCAAGGCTCTCGTCAACGATTGGTGGACGCTGTTTCCAGCGCTGCTGGTGACGGCGCGCATTACCCTCGTCTCCCTGTTGCTCGCGCTGGTCGGTGGCGTGGCCTTCGCGATCTTCCTCGTCCAATCGCGCTGGATCGAGCTCGCCTTCTATCCGATCGCCGTCATCCTGCAGGTCACGCCGATCGTGGCGATCTCGCCGCTGATCCTGATTTATACGCCGACGACCCAGATGGCGCTCTTGATCTGCGCCTTCCTCGTCGCCTTCTTCCCGATCCTCTCCAACATGGTGACGGGGCTGAAGAGCGTCGACCACAATCTGCTCAACCTCTTCGAACTCTATGGCGCGAGCCCGCTGCAGACACTGTGGTACCTCAAGATCCCGGCGGCCCAGCCCTATTTCATGACCGGGCTGCGCATCGGCGGCGGCCTCGCGCTGATCGCTGCCGTGGTCGCGGAATTCGCGGCTGGGTCCGCGGGCGCCGGCTCCGGCCTCGCCTTCCGGCTCCTCGAAGCACAATACCGCATGAACATTCCAAGGCTGTTCGCAGCGCTGATCCTGCTCTCCGTTCTCGGCGTGCTGATATTCGCCGCCACCACATTCATCTCCTGGCTCGTGCTGCATCGCTGGCACGAAAGCAGCGTGAAAAGGGAAAACTGATGCAGCCAGCTTTCGTGCGTCCTCCCGATGGTGACCGCTACGTCCTGACCAACGCGACGGTTCCCGTGGTCGCTGTCGCGGCGGCGCCCGGCGAGGCGATCGAGGGTCTGGGCCGGGTCGACATTTCAGTCGTCGACGGCGTGGTCCGGTCGATCGATGCCGCAGGCTGGGGGCCGCATGGCCTGCCGCGCTTCGATCTGCAGGGCGGCATGGTCTGGCCCTGCTTCACCGACATGCATACGCATCTCGACAAGGGCCATATCTGGGACCGCCGCAGCAATCCTGATGGTACCTTCATGGGTGCGATCGAGGCGGTGACGACTGACCGGGAAGCCAGGTGGTCCGCGCGCGACGTCGCGACCCGCATGGATTTCTCGCTCCGCACCGCTTACGCCCACGGCACACAACTGATCCGCACCCATCTCGACGCGCTCGCGCCTCAGCACCGCATTTCCTTCGATGTCTTCACCGAGATGCGCGAGAGATGGAGAGAGCGGATCGCGCTCCAGGCGGTGGCGCTCTTCCCGCTCGATCTGATGGCGGACACGGCCTTCTTCGAGGACCTCGTACACGTCGTCGCTGATAATGGCGGCCTGCTCGGCGGCGTCACCCGGATGAGTCCTGACCTCGAGGGCCAGCTCGACACGCTGTTCCGTGCCGCGATCGAGAACGGGCTCGATATCGACCTGCATGTCGATGAAACCGACGACAAGGAAGCCCGCACGCTGGAAGCCATCGCCGAGGCTTCGTTGCGCCATCGCTTCGAGGGCGCGGTCACGGTCGGCCATTGCTGCTCGCTCGCGCGGCAGGATGAGGACACGGCGCGCATGATCGTCGACAAGGTGGCCGAGGCCGACCTGTCGGTCGTGTCGCTGCCGATGTGCAACATGTATCTGCAGGATCGCTATGGCGGCCGCACCGCGCGCTGGCGCGGCACCACCTTGTTCAAGGAACTCGACGCCGCCGGCGTCCAGACTGCCGTCGCCTCCGACAATACCCGCGACCCCTTCTACGCCTATGGCGATCTCGATCCGGTCGAAGTGCTGCGCGAGGCGGTGCGCATCCTGCATCTCGACCACCCGCTCGACACGGCCGCTCGTGTGGTGACCACGACACCGGCGTCGATCCTCGGTCGACCGGAACTGGGGCAAATCGCAGTTGGCCAGCCCGCTAATCTCATTCTTTTCAATGCCCGTCGCTGGAGCGAATTCCTGTCACGTCCGCAAATGGACCGGGTCGTGCTCCGGCGCGGCCGGGCGATCGACCGCGCGCTGCCGGATTATCGCGAACTCGACGAACTCATGGAGGCCTAGCATGCCGGACTACCAGCAGATCAAGAAGGAACTCGAGGGAATCGCCATCGAGGACAACCCGGCGCTGGTCAAGCAGAAGAGCCGCGATTTCTACTGGTATTCGCCGATCCTGAAGGCCCAGCTCGACAATGTCACCGCGGATCTCGTCGTCTCGCCGATATCGGAGGAAGAGGTCCTCCGCACGCTGAAGGTTGCCTTCGCCCATGGCGTGCCGGTGACGCCGCGGGGAACAGGAACCGGCAATTACGGCCAGGCCATGCCGCTCTCCGGCGGCATCGTGCTCAACCTGCAGAACATGAACAAGGTCAAGTCGATCTCCTTCGGCCGCGTCGTCGCCGAGCCGGGCATCGTCATCGCCGAGCTCGACAAGCAGACCAAGGCGCATTCGAAGCAGGAGCTGCGCTTCCATCCGTCCACCGCCCAGACGGCGACGATCGGCGGCTTCATCGCCGGCGGTTCGGGCGGCGTCGGCTCGATCACCTGGGGCGGCCTGCGCGACCTCGGCAATATCCTCCGCCTGCGCGTCGTCACCATGGAGGCCGAGCCGCGCGTCCTCGACCTGACCGGCCGCGACCTGCAGAAGGTGAGCCACGCCTATGGCACCAACGGGATCATCACCGAGGTCGAGATGCCGCTTGCCCCGGCCTATGACTGGGTCGACGTGCTGGTCGGCTTCGGCGACTTCATGGATTCGGTCCGCTTCTGCGATGCGCTCGCGCATGAGAACGGCATCCTGACCAAGGAGATCGCGCCGATCGCGGCCCCGATCCCGCATCTCTATTTTTCCCGCCACAAGCCGTGGATCAAGGACGGCCAGTCGGTCGCCGTTCTGATGATCGCCGATTTCGCGATGGATGCGTTCGAGGCCTTCGCGAAGAGCCAGAAGGCCGAGATCACCTTCCGCTCCGACAGGGTCGAAAGCATGAAGGGTATCCCGCATGCCTACGAGCTCGCCTGGAACCACACGACTCTGCGCGCGATCAAGGTCGATCCCAGATTCACCTATCTGCAGGTCCAGTATCCAGGCCCGGACCATGTCGAGCTGGTCCGGAAGATGACCCAAATCTTCGGCGACGAAGTGCCCGGCCATCTCGAATTCATCCGTTTCAACGGCGAGATCCAGTGCTCCGGCCTGCCGCTTGTTCGCTACACGACCGAGGAACGGCTGGAGGAGATCATCCGCATCCACGAGGACAATGGCTGCCCGATCTTCAACCCGCACCGATACACGCTCGAGGAAGGCGGCATGAAGCGCACGGACACAGTGCAGCTCGCCTTCAAGCAGGAGACCGATCCGAAAGGACTGCTCAATCCCGGCAAGATGATCGCCTGGGAAAACCCGGACTTCGACTTCCGCGCCGGCAAGACCTACCTCTTCCCAGGACTGGAAGAACTGGGAGCCGCCTGATGCGCGTCCTGCTGCTCCATTCCCATCCCGTCGAATCGAGCTATGGCGCGGCTCTGCACGCGCAGACGCGTGAAAGCCTCGGCAAGGCCGGCCATGAGGTTGACGACTGCAATCTCTATGCCGAAGGCTTCGATCCCGTCATGTCGCGGCATGACCGGCTCGTCTATCACGACTATCCTGACAATACGAAACTCGTCGGCGCCTATTGCGACCGGCTGAAGGCGGCCGAAGCGCTTGTCATCGTCACGCCGGTCTGGAATTTCGGCTTCCCGGCCATGCTCAAGGGCTATTTCGACCGCGTCTGGCTTCCCGGCATCTCGTTCGAACTCGTCGATGGCAAGGTGCAGTCGCGGCTGCGGCACATCCGGAAACTCGGCGCGGTGCTGACCTACGGCGCGACGCCCTTCCGCGCCTGGGTCGCCGGCAATCCGCCCAAGAAGATCGTCAAACGGGTGATCCGCGCCCAGATCAGGATCGGGGCGCCCGTGACCTTCCTCGCCCATTACAACATGAACCAATCGACGCAGGAAACGCGCACGCGGTTTCTCGAAAAGGTCGGCACGACGATGGAACGGTTCTGATCGTCAGGGAAGCTTCGCCGCCGTCACCTCGACCTCGACAAGGAATTCCGGCCGCGTGAAACCGGAAACGATGATCAGCGTCGAGACCGGCAAGGGTGTCCTGGTATAGCGGTCTCGAATGGCCATATAGGCCGGAAAATCTTCGCGCCTTGTCACGAAGCCGGCAATCCGGATCACGTCCTCGAAACCCATTCCGCCGTCGCTGAGGATTGCTCCGATCGCCTCGAAGCACAGCGCCGCCTGTTCCTCGACGGTACCGGGCACCACATCATCGACAGCGATCCCCAACTGTCCTGACGTGACCAGCAGCCGGGCGCCTTCCGGCACGAGGAGGCCGTGATTGTAGTGGCCGAACGGACGCCGGACGATCGGGGGATTGAGCGGGATCTTCATCGGGCGACTATTTCGCTGATCGCCGTCCAAGTAAAGACCAGGGGCAGTCGATCGACGGTTCGCGCGTCCCCTCGCAAGCAGACATTTCTTGGCTGACCAACGCGTGTCTGCCTAGTTCCGATCGTCGCCGTCCGAGCTCTCTTCTGCGAAGTCTTCCTCCTCGAGCGCCTGCCGGCTGAGCAACCCGGCATCCTCCAGCGCCTCCATATCCGGCAGGTCCCGCAGCGTCTCGAGACCGAAGACGGACAGGAACCGTTTCGTCGTCACATAGGTGTAAGGCGCACCCGGCGTCGGGCTGCGGGGGCCTGAGGCAATGAAGGCGGCATCGCGCAGGCCGGCGATCGTGTCGCGGCTCACCTCCTTGCCGAACATGCGGGATAGATCACCACGCGTCACCGGCTGCAGATAGGCGATCGCCATCAGCACCGCCGCCTCATGCTCCGACAGAGATGCGGAAGACGAGCGTGTCGATATTTGTGACGCCCGGATCGCGTGCGCGTAAGCCGAGCGGCTTCGATGCTGCCAGCCGCCGGCGACCGCGACGATATCGTAAGGGCGGGTGCTGAGCTCCTCTCTGATATCGTCGATCAGGAGATCGATGCTGCAATCATTGCCCACCACGCGCGCCAAAATCTCGCGGCCCACCGGTTCCGCGGCGGCAAAGATGACCGCCTCCACCCTGAGCATCCATTCGCGCCAGCGCAAATCCGGTGGCAAATCCTCCAGCTCGCGATCAATGAGGACATTGTCCTCGGGCCTCGTCCTGCTCCTCGCTCTCGCTGCCTTAGATGCGCTTGCTCCGACCATCGTCACAACCCATAGATCCTGAACGACGCCCGGCCCGACAGTTCGCGGACAGCGCCAAGCGCTTCCAGCCGTTGGAACAAGCGCGTGGCCGCCCATCGGGACAGGTTGGCGCCCGGCGCGGAGGCGGACACGGCGTCCGCGTCGAGCAGCGTGCGGATCACCGGTGCCGCCCCCTTGGTCCTGACCTTCGGGGCGGCCGCGAGGAGTTGGTCGGCACGCAGCGCAATGTCGCCGGCCGAGCGCAATGCCGCACCAACCCCCTCGACCAAAGCCAGGCACACTGCCCGATCAAAACCCTCCTCGCCGGGCCGCAGCCGCCCGCGGCCGCCGGTGGTGCGGAAGGCGGCGCTATACCGTTCCGCCATCAGCAACGGCAGACAAACACCCCAACCGAGCCTTTCCGCCAAGAGCCGGTCGGCCAGCCACCAGGCAAGAATCTCGGCATCCGGTCGTGCCACGCAAACCCGTGTCACAAGCGCAGCGACCGCGAACGGAACAGCGCGGTCCGACTGCGCGGCATTATCGAACGCATCGGCAACTTCATTCACCCCCTCCCGGCGCAACCCCATAAGCGCGGTCAGTTCCTCCAGGAATTTGCTGTTGATCGCCCGCCTCTTGCCTGCCAGCCGTTTGAACGCCCAGAACATGCTTCCGGCCGGCCCCGGATCGTCACCATCAGCGGTGAGCAGAATGGCGTCACGAAGCGCCGCTTGTTCCTCATTGCGGCCCATCAACCGGACGGCGACTGCGGCACATTTCAGGGCCTGGCGCGAGCGCCAGCAGCCGGCCCAGGCAGGTTCGGCGCGGACGAGATCATCCAGAGATTTCAGAGCGATGCCGGCGGCAAAGGCGGCCTCGGCCTCGCTGTGCTCGCGGCCACGCGACAGCGCCCAGCCGGGCAGTTTGGCCGGCCGGACCGGCAGCGTCGGAGAGGGGGCAGCAAACGAATCCATGCGGTGAAGCATAAAGCAAGCGAGCAGTTCATGCCAGACATTTGCCGCTAAACCGCACGTCACGTCGGATAATAATAACATCCGATAAGATTGCATTATCGGATGTTTTTCTCTATATGTTAGGTGCTCAGCAATTCCGGCAAAAACCATCCACAATTGGGAAAGTTTGCGCTTCACTGCGCCGCAGATCGGAGCTATATAGCTAGACAGGCTAGCTTGGAGCAGGACGATGGAGTGGCAGCTGCAGGACGCCAAGAACCAATTCTCGAAGGTCGTGCAAAAGGCGCGCCATGAGGGGCCGCAGGAGATTACC
>NZ_JBYCZP010000011.1:0-233517 GCF_057586295.1 Rhizobium sp. SRI_017
GCTTCAACCCACCGAGCCTGGGTAGAGCCGTGATTGTTTCGAAGACGACCAAAAATGGATCCGTAATTCGAATTTCCGCTTCTCGCTGCGCTACGTCGGAAGCCGTCGATCGGGTAGGAGCCCTGGTTTTGCCGTCCGCCCCAGCGGAGAAAACCTCAGGTATTACCTACTTGGTGAGAAACTTGGCTCACAACGCTTGGCACGATCCTGATCGGAAGGCGGGAAGTAGAACTCCGCCAGTGGCGATTTATTCAGCGACCGCGTGGATGGAATGCGAGCAAGAGCATGCAAGCAATGAAGGCCGCGGAGAATCAAGCCACCAACCAAGGGTGTTCAAGGCCGAATGTCAGAACACCAAGGAGAAAGAACGTAAGGATGATAGCTCTCCAAGTCATGCCAAGACTTTTAGTTGATGGTCCGGATTTCGCAATCGCAGCATGAAAAAGAGGTCGAAGAAGTGAAGAACGATGATGTTTTTGCTACGGTTTTTGCTACGGGGCTGCGCCGCGCATGAAAAATATTAGTATGTGAAATCAAATATTTAGAGCGCAGTCGCGTAAATTTTGGCGGATGTCCGGAGATGTGTTCACGCGAGTCTCCGAGCGTGGATCGATATCTTGAGACGTCCTGAAACACCATGGGACGCGTGGCGAAGTCACGGCATCGCTGCGGACTGCCGCAATGTTTGTTGGCGGTCGCTGAATGGCGCTTGCCCCTTGCTGCAAATACTGCTGCAAAAACTGCCGCAGGGTGAAATTTTTCTTTCTTAAAAATCAATCACTTACGGTGGATGTACTGTTGGCGAAACGGACACCCTCTCCGCCATCATGTTTTTTAATTGTTAGTCTTCGCAATATTGTTTGACCTAGGAAGGCAGTCCGCCCTCCTATCGCTTCACATTCGTCCATGGCTTGGATCTTGATTTGTTCGTCAAGACGAGTTGTCGATCAGTCTATCTCCTGCTTGCTGGTGTAAGTGCGCGAGATCTGGGGCCGCCCTGAATTTGGCTGCCGCGACTCTTGGGATCGTCATCGCAAATCCGGAACTATTCCGCTGCAGACCGCGTTCATATCGACATACTTGTCGCGCGGGCGAGGCACATGAATATTCATAGTCAGGCTAAACGGCGTTCGAACTCGGACGCCGAGATTATCGATTCGAAATCACCTATTCGAACCAGTTTTCAGACTGCAGACGAGCTCGCCGTCCTTGGCCGCCAGCTCGCGTCACAGAAACAGACCACGCTGATTGGCTTCTTTGGATTGCGTTATCCAGGCCGCCTGGCCGAGAACGAGCGGGCTATCCTCGAAAACTACGAGGCCATTGCCGAAGCCTCCCGGCGCAAGGAGTTGATCACGCCAGCGGCAGAATGGCTGCTCGATCACCATCACACCGTCAAGGAAACCTTTCGGCAGGTCAGGCGAGACCTGCCGGTGAAGTTCTTTCGGCAGCTTCCCGAAATGGAAGTGGAAAACGGCGGGCACCTTCCCAGGACGTTCGCGCTGACATGGGACTATGCAGCGCACACCGACAGCACCTTCACACCTGACACGCTCACCGCAATTGTGGAGGGCTTCCAGGAAATCGAGACGCTTACGATCGGGGAGATCTGGGCCATCCCGGCCATCCTCCGCTACGTACTCCTCGAAAACCTTCGCCGTCTTTCCGACCGGGTCGATGTGTCGCGGCGCATGCGGGACAAGGCCAGCCGGTTTGCCGATTTTCTCTCTTCGGATCGCAAGGAAGCAAATCTTCACACTGCTCTTCAAAATCATCGGCAATATACGGCCGACGACAGTTTCTCCGCACAGTTGCTCTACCGTCTTCGGGAAGACTCCGGAGCAGCTTCCGAAGCGTTGAGCTGGCTCGAGGAAGCCCTGGAAGACCGGAACTGCGACGCCGAAGAGGTCATCGTGCTCGAGCACACCAGGATCTCGACCGGGAACCTGACCGTCGGCAATATCATTCGCAGCCTCAAGCGCATCGACGACTTCGATTGGGCCGTGTGGTTCGAGGATATTTCGAAGGTTGATGTCGCGCTTCGTGACGCGTCCGACTTTGCCGATCTCGATCCGCGAACACGAAACTATTATCGAACGGAGATCGAGCGTATTGCCCGTCGTTCTCCGAAGTCGGAACTGGAGGTCGCCAATCTCGCCCTGGAGATGTCCGTCGGTAGCAGATCGGGCGATGCTCGTCGGGATAATGTCGGCTTCTATCTCGCCGGCAAAGGCATTCCTCAATTGGAGGAAGCCGCTTCCTATCGCAGAAAACTTGCCGACCGGCTTTATCGCGGCATCCGAAGTGCAGGGCTTGCTGCACTGGTCCTGCCCATTCTCGCCCTGACGGCGCTCATCCTGATTTCGGTTGGGTGGGTCCTGTCGACGACGCTCTTGGGAGCGACGGGGATCGCCTTCATGATCGTGGCGCTGGTCCTGCCTGCGTGGGAAGCCTCGACTGCGCTCTACCGCGCAGTCATGAATTCTGTGCTGCCGCCCTCATACCTGCCCGGATATGAATTCAAGTCGGGAGTCCCAGCGGAAGCCAGGGCACTTGTCGCAATTCCCTGCCTGATCTCGAACCGCGATACGATCAGCGCATTGGTGCGAAACCTTGAAGTTCATTATCTTGCCAATCCCGACCAGGAGATTTTTTTCGCGCTGGTGACCGATTGGGCAGATAGTCCCACCGAGGAGGCACCAAACGATCGTGAGCTGCTCAACTTTGCCCAGTCGGAAATCGATGAGGTGGCCCTGAAATATGCGGCGGCGGGTCCGCGGCGCTTCTTCCTGGTTCATCGCCGCAGGCTCTACAATCCATCAGAAGCGTGCTGGATGGGCTGGGAGCGCAAGCGGGGCAAACTTCATGAGCTCAATCTTCTCTTGCGCGGCGACCATGACACGACGTTCTTCGATCCCGCCGCGCCATTGCCAGAGAACATCCAGTATGTGCTGACGCTGGATTCCGACACGCGGTTGCCGCGCGACTCGGCGCGGACACTGATCGGCAAACTCGCGCATCCGCTGAATGCTCCAGTGTTCGATCCCGTCACCCATCGCGTTGCCGAAGGTTACGGCATTCTTCAACCCCGCATCACGCCGTCGCTGACGACGGGTGACGAGGCGTCCGTCTTCCAGCGCATCTTCTCCCGCGACCGGGGATTGGACCCTTACGTCTTCGCGGTTTCCGATATCTACCAGGATCTGTTCGACGAGGGCTCGTTTACCGGGAAAGGCCTCTATCATGTTGACGCGTTCGAAGCAGCGCTTGAGGGACGAATCGAGGAAAACACCGTACTCAGCCACGACCTGCTCGAAGGCTCTTTCGCGCGTAGCGCCCTGGTGACGGATATTGCCTTCGTCGAGGATTTCCCCGTGCGCTACGAAGTCGAAGCCTCGCGGCAACATCGGTGGACGCGCGGCGACTGGCAGCTCCTGCCCTTTATCATCGGCTTGAACGCGGGCGTGACATCCTTGTCGCGCTTCAAGATGATGGACAATCTCCGCCGCTCACTGACGCCCGCTGCATGGATCGTCGCATCACTTCTGGGCTGGTGCCTTCTTGGGCCGGGTCACGCCGCCGCGTGGCAACTCATCCTGATCGCCACAATGTTCGTCGCGCCGGTCGTTTCGATGATCAGCGGTGTCGTCCCGAGGCAGGTGGGCGTTGCACCCGACAGCCACGCGCGCGCCGTGCTCGAAGACTTTACCGGCATGATGGCTCAGATCGCCCTGAGTGTTGCCTTCATGGCCCATACCGCGGGGCTAATGCTCGATGCCATCGGCCGCAGCTTGCATCGCATGTATGTCAGCCGGGCGAGCCTGCTCGAATGGCGGACAGCCCAGCAGGTCGGCGCGGCGAATACAAGCGGGTTCGGCCGGCACTTTGGCCTAATGTGGGTGTCTCCCATCATAGGCCTTGGTTTCATTGCGATCGTTCTGATCTCCAATCCGGCCAACGCATATTCCGCCGCAGTCATTGGCCTGATCTGGATCATCGCGCCGGCGCTTGCGTGGTGGACGAGCCAGACATTGGAGAATGAAGACCGTCTCCATGTCTCCGAATCTGATGCCCTGGCCTTGCGGGTCGTGGGCCGTCGCACCTGGCGCTTTTTCGAAAGCTTTGTGACCGCCGAGCACAACTTTCTACCCCCCGACAATTTCCAGGAACGTCCGGAGCCGTTTGTGGCGGCTCGGACGTCTCCGACGAATATCGGCCTCTACATGCTCTCCACGGTTACGGCGCGTGACATGGGATGGATTGGCTTTCTCGATTGCGTCGATCGGCTGCAGCGCACCATCGAAACGGTCGAGAAGATGGAGAAATTCCGGGGCCATCTCTTCAACTGGTATGACACCCGGGACCTGAGGGTGATGCATCCGCAATATGTCTCCGCGGTCGACAGTGGCAATCTCGCGGGTCATCTCATTGTCGTTTCGTCGACCTTGAAGGAGTGGTCTGCAGGTGTCGCCACCCACCTGATTGGCGACGTTCGTGGAATTGGCGACTCCGCGCGCGTCGTGCGCGAAACGCTTGCGGAGATTCCCGACGACCGTCGCAGCATCCGTCCCTTGAGGCGCCGCCTCGAGGAGCGCGTCGAGGGCTTTGATAAAACCCTGAACAGCTATCTGGCCGAGCCGGAATTGGCACCCGTGCGCACAATCGGTCTCTCGGTCGTTGCCAGTGAGATCGAAGGCTTTGCCGGGGACTTGGACAGGGAGATCGGAAGCGCCTCCACCGCCCTCCTGGTGGAATGGTCTCAGCACCTGCACAAGAATTGTGAAGCCCATTTCGCGGATGCTGTCTTCGATCGGGCCGGTCAGGACGCCTTGTGTGCTCGTCTGGCTGCTCTCGGAGAGCGCGCCCGGGCGCTCGCATTCGGGATGGACTTTGGATTTCTCTTCAATAGGGAACGGCGGCTGTTCTCGATCGGCTATCGTGCGGACGAGAACAAGATGGATGAATCCTGCTACGACCTGCTTGCTTCCGAGGCGCGGCTGACCAGCCTGTTTGCCATCGCCAAGGGCGATGTTCCGAGCGAGCATTGGTTCCGACTGGGCCGGCCGGTCACCGTGGTTGGCGGCAGGGCAACGCTCGTATCGTGGTCAGGTTCGATGTTCGAATATCTGATGCCACCGGTCGTCATGCATGAGCGGCAGGGTGGCATTCTCAACCAGTCCGACAATCTCTCGATCGAGCGGCAGATCAGCTATGGGAAATCGCTTGGCATTCCGTGGGGTGTCTCTGAATCCGCCTATCACGCGCGCGACAGGGAGATGAACTACCAGTACCACAATTTCGGCGTCCCCGGTTTGGGCCTGAAGCGCGACCTCGGCAACAATGTCGTCATCGCCCCCTATGCCAGCCTGCTCGCCAGCCAGTTCAAGCCACGCGAGGCGGTGGTCAATCTGGCAAGGCTAAACGCCTTCGGCGCGCTGGGCGTCTATGGCTACTACGATGCCGTGGATTTCACGGGATCGCGTCTCCCCGAAGGCAAGTCTTACGCCGTGGTGCATAACTATATGGCCCATCACCAGGGCATGTCGATCACCGCGATTGGCAACGCCATCCTCAATGGCAGGCTCCGAGACCGCTTTCATGCCGATCCCGTCATCGAGGCGGCCGAACTGCTGCTGCAGGAGAAGGCTCCTCGCGCTGCCATCCCGGTTCGTACGCCGGATGCAGGGGAGCCATTGACCGAAGTGACCGAGCGCCTCGGCGCGCAGAAATACAGGGTGATCGATGACCCGCTGCGCCGACCGCGCTCGATCTCCGTCATGTCGAACGGCCATTATTCGATCATGCTCACGGCGGCAGGTTCGGGATATGCGATGTGGAACGGCCTTGCCGTAACGCGATGGCGCGCCGACCCCACTGTCGATGATTGGGGCACGCATATCTTCCTCCGCGATACCAAGTCCGGCGAATGGTGGTCTGCCGCGCCGGGGCCTAGACCCCTCGCTGGAGAGGAGGCCCGCGCTGTTCTGACCGACGAGAAGGCGGAATTCGTCAAGTCGGCCGGGACGATCAGGACCAAGCTCGAATGTATTGTGGCCACCGAGGCCGATGCCGAGGGGCGTCGGCTGACGATCACGAATACAGGTCCTATCGATCGCCAGATCGAAGTAACGTCCTACGGTGAATTTGTGCTGTCTTCGGCCGACAGCGACACCGCGCATCCTGCCTTCTCGAAAATGTTCATCAAGACGGAAATTGGCGAGCGTGGCGACGTCATCTTCGCGCGCCGCAACAAGCGCAATCACGATGAGCCGGACATCGAGGTTGCCCATCTTATCGTCGGAGGCGCCAGTCGGGCGCCCATCCAGGCCGAGACAGATCGACGGGCCTTTATCGGCCGCGGCCGGCAGCTTTGCGATGCCCGCGCTTTCGATCGCGGTGCCAGGCTGGAAGGCAACCAGGGTTTCACGCTCGATCCGATCTTTTCGCTTCGCAAGACAATCCGGGTTCCCGCCGGCAAGGAAGCAACGATCATCTATTGGACGATCGCCGCGCCGAACCGTACCGTGCTGGAAGACCAGGTTGCGCGCTATCGGCATGCCGAGAACTTCGATCACGAAGCACAGCATGCCTGGACGCGATCACAGGTGCAGATGCGCCATCTCGACACGACCCATGCCGAAGCACTGCTCTTTCAAAGGGTTGCATCATATCTGGTCTATCCTGACACGCGGCTGCGGCAGACGCAGACGCCCGGCAATGTCGTGACCGCACCGCAGTCCTCATTGTGGCCGATGTCTATCTCGGGCGACTTCCCGATCTTTGCCCTGCGCATCGACGACGAAGGGGATCTTGCCATCATCCAGAAGGCATTCCGCATGCAGGAATATTTGCGCGCGCGAGGTGTGATCTCCGATCTCGTCATCATAAACGAACGCGCATCGTCCTACGCACAGGATGTCCAGCACGCGATCGACTTCATGTGCGACAACGCGCGCCGGCGCGGCTTGGCCTCGGGGCCTGCGCAGCACATATTCTCGGTTCGACGGGACTTGATGGAGCCCGCGACTTATGAGGCTCTTGTCAGCGCCGCGCGCATCGTTCTTCACACCAGGAACGGCTCGATATCGGAACAGATCGACCGTCTCGAGCGCATGACACAGGACGACGCGGAAAATCTCGATCGTATCAAGGTGGGCGGGGCTTCCTCGAGGTCCAAGCCGGTTGCCAGGACGGCCGGGGTTGCGGCCAATCAGAATGATATCTTCCCGATCGATGGCTCCGATCTCCTGTTCTGGAATGGCTATGGCGGCTTTGATCCCGCAAGCCGCGACTATGTCATCCGGCTTCGCGCCGGCACATCGACGCCTCATCCGTGGATCAACGTCATTTCGAATGGCTCATTCGGCTTCCATATTTCCGCCGAGGGTGCCGCCTTTACCTGGAGCTCCAATTCGAGAGACTACCAACTGACCCCGTGGTCAAACGACACTGTGGTCAACCGACCCAGCGAGGCGTTCTATGTCCATGACATCGGCAGTCATGAGGTCTTCTCGCCTTTTGCCGCCTTGGCGAAGAACGGGGAAGCGACCTATGAGGTCCGTCATGGTCCCGGTCGCTCCGTCTTCCGCAGTGAGGACAGGGGGCTTGAACTGGAAATGACGCAAATCGTGGCGGCAAAGGATCCCGCCAAGTTGATGCGGCTGCGGATTACCAACAAGACCGAGCAAGAGCGCAGACTGCGTGTCTACGCCTACGCCGAATGGGTGCTTGGCAACAACAGGGCAAGAACCGCGCCCTATGTCAGAAATTGGCATGAGCCTGCCATCAACGGTCTCATGGCCCAGAATCCGTTCTCCATCGACAACAGCAATCGCACGTCCTTCCTGGCGGTCAACCGACCCCTCCAGTCCTACACCGCTGCGCGAGGGGAATTTCTGTCAGGGCAAAGCGACACGTTTGAGCCGTCCGCCGTGATGTTCGGACACGGACTTTCCAATTCGGTCGAGAGTTCGGGCGATCCCTGTGCCGCACTCGCCGTGGATATCACCGTCAAGAGTGGCGGGACCGAGGAAGTCACATTTGTGCTCGGCGATGTCGAAACTGAGATGGATGCAGTGCCACTGATCAAGGCCCTCCTCGACGGTGGCTTCGAGCGGGAAAAGGAGCAAGCACAAGAGGAGTGGGAAAAGTTCCTCGGTACGCTCCAAGTGTCGACCCCGGACCCGGCCTTCGACCGAATGGTCAATACATGGCTGCCCTATCAGAACCTCGCCTGCCGCATCCGGGCGCGCAGTGCCTTCTATCAGGCATCGGGTGCGTTCGGTTTCCGCGACCAGCTGCAGGATACTTTGGCCTTGATGCTGCACGATCCGAGCCTGGCCCGCGCGCAGATCATCAATGCCGCCAGCCGGCAGTTTCCCGAGGGGGATGTCCAGCATTGGTGGCTGCCGAAATCGGGAGCGGGCGTCCGCACGCTGATTTCGGATGATGTTGTCTGGCTGGGCTACGCCATATCGCTCTACCTCTCGGTGACCGGCGATGCGACTTTGCTCGACGAGGAAATCGCCTTCCTCAAGGGGCCTGAGCTCGGAGACAAGCACGAGTCCTTCTTCCCGCCGGAAATTTCCGAGGAGAAGGTGAGCCTGTATGAGCATTGCGCGAAGGCATTGGACCTGGCAGTCGCCCGTACTGGTGAGCACGGCCTGCCACTCATCCTTGGTGGCGACTGGAACGATGGAATGAACAGGGTCGGCACGGAGGGCAAGGGCGAGAGCACCTGGCTCGGCTGGTTCCTGGCATTGACCTTGGATAGGATGATCCCGATTGCGGAGGGGCGGAACGATGCCTCGCACGCAAAGACATGGGCCAAGCATCGAAGGGAACTGGGCGCCGCACTGGAAGCAAATGCCTGGGATGGTGAATGGTATCGCCGCGGCTATTTCGACGACGGCTCGCCCCTCGGATCGAAGGACAGCGAGGAGTGCCAGATCGACTCCATTGCCCAGAGCTGGAGCGTGATCTCCGGCGCGGGCGATCCCGGCCGGCGCGAGATCGCGATGGCCAGTGTTGCGGAGAAGCTAATTGACGAGGAGGCGAAGATCATTCGACTCTTCACGCCGCCATTCGAGAACTCCGACAAGGATCCCGGCTATATCAAGAGCTATCCGCCGGGCGTTCGAGAGAATGGCGGGCAATATACCCATGCTGCGATCTGGGTCGCCTATGCCTTGGCCCGCATGGGTCGCGGCAATGAGGCTTATCGAGCCTTCTCGCTTCTCAACCCGATCAACCATGCACTCACGCAAGACGATGCCGAGCAGTACCGGGTCGAGCCCTATGTCGTTGCGGCCGACATCTATGGCGCTGCGGATCGAACGGGCAGGGGTGGCTGGACATGGTATACTGGGTCTGCAGGCTGGCTCTACCGGACGGCCGTGGAAGCAATTCTCGGCATCAGGAAGCAGGGCGACCGGATCGTGGTGGAGCCGGTATTGCCGGATGCCTGGCCTGGATTTGAAGCCGTCATCAATGTTGATGATCATCGCTACGAAATCAAAGTCGAGCGCGGCGACGCGGGCAGTTTCAAGATCTTCGCCAACGGCCAGTTGACGGAGAATGGCAGCATATCGCTGGGCGGACAGGATCGATCCTTGCCGGGTTAATCTTGGGACCGTCATCCGGATCCCCTGGTAATCCCCTGCGCGTTTCGATCGGATCCTGGCTACGGGTGACGATGGCGACGTCGTTCCTGGATTTCTGGCCGTGCCAGTTCGCCTCGGATTCGTCGTCGCAAACGACGAACGCATCGAGGTCGAGCTGCGTGGCGATGATTTCGCCGATATGGGCGATGCCGAGATCGCTCTTCGCGCAGAGGCATCGATGAGCAGCGCCGGTGGCACCGAACTCGATGCCCTAATTGACGAGGCCGGGTCGACCAGACACTGGATCAGCCGTAAGGCGAGTGCGCAGCAGAGGCGGAAATGCCCGAGCGCTTGCGTAGTTCGCTGCAGGACGGCATTCAACGCGCCGGCGACCGCGCCTGGATTTCCTTCAGATGCTCCTCGGCCTCGCTCGCTTCCCTCTGCCGGCTCCACATCGAGGCATAGAGCCCGCCCAGCACCAGCAGTTCGTCATGCCTGCCGCGCTCTGCGATCAATCCGTCCTTGAGCACGATGATCTCATCCGCGTTGACCACGGTCGACAGGCGGTGGGCGATGACCAGGGTGGTGCGGTTTTTCGAGACTTCATCGAGAGCGGTCTGGATCTCCTGTTCGGTGCGGGTGTCGAGCGCCGAGGTTGCTTCGTCGAGGATCAGGATCGGTGGGGATTTGAGGATGGTGCGGGCGATGGCGACGCGTTGCTTCTCGCCGCCGGAGAGTTTCAGGCCGCGCTCGCCGACAGTTGCGTTGTAGCCGTCCGGCAGGCTGCGGATGAAGCTGTCGACCTGGGCGATACGGGCGGCCGCCTCGATGTCTTCCTGTGCGGCGCCCGGTCGGCCGTAGCGGATGTTGTAGGCGATCGTGTCGTTGAACAGCACCGTGTCCTGGGGGACCATGCCGATGGCAGCGCGGAGGCTTTTCTGGGTAACGCTGCGCACGTCCTGGCCGTCGATGGTGATGGCGCCCTCCTGGATGTCGTAGAAACGGTAGAGCAGGCGGGAGATGGTCGATTTGCCGGCGCCGGAGGGGCCGACGACGGCGACGGTATGGCCGGCGGGGACGTCGAAGCTGATGCCTTTCAGGATCGGACGCTTCGGGTCGTAGGCGAAGTGGACGTCCTTGAAGGCGATGGCGGCTGAAGTGACGATGAGGTCGGTGGCACCTGATGTGTCCGATATCTCGGCGTCCATGTCGAGCAGGTCGAACATCTGCTCGATATTGGCGATGCCCTGGCGGACTTCGCTATAGATGAAGCCGACGACGGCGAGGGGAGCGGCGAGCTGCATCAGCAGCACATTGATGAAGACGAAGTCGCCGACCGTCTGGGTGCCCGTGCGGATCGCCAGCGCCGACATGATCATCATCGCCATCATGCCGAGGCTGAAGATCACCATCTGGCCGAAATTCAGCAGACCCTGCGAGGTCCAGACCTTGGTCGCGGATTTCTCATAAGCCGCCATCGACTGGTCGAAGCGCCGCGCCTCCATCTCCTCGTTGCCGAAATATTTGACGGTTTCGAAATTGAGCAGCGAGTCGATCGCCTTGTAATTGGCCTCGGCGTCCGACGCATTCATACTGCGGCGGATGTCGATGCGCCAGTGGCTGGCGCGGATGGTGAACCAGACATAGGCCATGACCGTCAGCGCGGCGACGGCGAGATAGGCCCAGCCATAGGTCCAGGCGAGGATGGCCGCGGTCATGGCGAATTCGATGATCGTCGGGACGGTGTTGAGAATGACGAAGCGGACGATCGACTCGATGCCCTTGGTGCCACGCTCGATGACGCGCGTCAGGCCGCCCGTGCGGCGTTCGAGATGAAAGCGTAGCGACAGCTGGTGCAGATGCAGGAAGGTCTTGAGCGAGAGCTGGCGGACGGCATGCTGGCCGACACTGGCAAAGAGCGTGTCGCGCAACTGGTTGAAGCCGGCCTGGATGATGCGGGCGATGTTGTAGGCGGCGACCAGCGTCAGTACGGCCATGGCGAAGGCGGCCACGCTGTCGCCGGCGTCGAGCTTGCCGCTCAGCGCATCGGTCGACCATTTGAAGAAATATGGGACCGAGAGCAGCACGATCTTGGAAAGAACAAGAAAGACCGTCGCCCAGAGCACGCGCAGCTTCAGATCCGTCCGGTCCGCCGGCCACATATAGGGCCAGAGGTTGCGGATGGTCTGGATGATCCGTCCGGACTCGGCCGAGACGGTCTTTTTCTGATCTGCCATGCTTGCTCCCGCGGCGCAGACGGCCATGCGTCCGCCCAACTCCCGGGATAGAGTCTCCCGCTGGTTTGCGCAATTGCAGGCGGATCGAGCGGTATTGTGGCGCCTGGACCGTGCCACTTGATTTCCTATCGGCTTTTGCGCATGCATATTGCGGTGCGGTATCACGCCTTGGCGATCCGCTTTTCCCGAAACTGTGGCAGCGGTCAATGAAGCCTAGCAGTCTCAACGTGCTGGTTATCGACGAGAACCGAATCCGCGCCTCGATCATCGAGGAAGGATTACGCGAGGCGGGCCATGAGAATGTGACCGTCGTGCACGAGGTCCATGGTATCGCGCGCATTATCGAGGCCACCGAGCCGGATGTCATCGTCATCGATCTCGAAAATCCGAACCGCGACATGATGGAGCATCTCTTCCAGCTGACGCGCACGGTGGCGCGGCCGATCGCGATGTTCGTCGATCGCTCCGATACGGCCTCGATCGAGGCTGCCGTCGAGGCAGGCGTTTCGGCCTATGTGGTCGACGGCTTGAGGAAGGAGCGGGTGAAGCCCATCCTGGATATGGCCGTCAGCCGCTTCAACGCCTTCAGCAAGCTGCGGCAGGAACTGGCCGAGGCGAAATCGGCGCTCGAGGAGCGCAAGACGATCGAGCGGGCCAAGGGAATATTGATGAAGATGCGAGGCCTGTCGGAGGAGGAGGCGTTCACGCTGCTCCGCCAGACGGCGATGAACGAGAAGAAGAAAATATCCGAAATCGCGCAAAGCGTCGTCACGGCGGCCGGCTTGTTGATGCGCTGAGAGGGCGGGGTGGATCCGATGGTAAAAGCAGAAATGATCGCGTCCGGCAAGGCCGATCTCGGCGCACCCGCAATGGTGCAATCCGAGGGCGCACGGACGATCCGTGCCGGCTTCATCCCGCTGGTCGATGCGTCGGTGCTGATCGCGGCGGCCGAATTCGGTTTCGCAGCGCGCGAGGGGCTGGCACTCACTCTGGTCAAGGATGTCTCCTGGGCCAATGTCCGCGACCGTCTCGCTTTCCGGCAGTTCGATATCGCGCATATGCTGTCGCCGATGCCTGTGGCGGCGATGCTGGAGCTCGGCTCAAACCCATCACCGACGATCACCCCGTTTTCGCTCGGTCGGGGTGGCAATGCGATCACGCTCGCGACGCGGCTTTACACGCGGATGCGTGATGCGGCGGGGTTGGAGGTCCATGCCGGTGCGCTGGAGAATGCCAAGGCCTTGGCGCTGGTGCTCCGAGAGATGCGCGCTGCCGGCGAGCCGATGCCGACTCTCGGCATGACCTATCCCTTCTCCTCGCACAATTACGAGTTCCGCTACTGGCTGGCGGCTGGCGGCATCGATCCGGATCGGGACGTCAAGCTGGTGGTGGTGCCGCCACCGATGACGTCGGATGCCCTGGCGGCCGGTGCGATCGACGGCTTCTGTGTCGGTGCGCCGTGGAACATGGTGGCGTCTGAGCGCGGCGTCGGCCGCATCGTCGCCGCCAAGCAGGATATCTGGCCCGCGGCGCCGGAGAAGGTTATCGGCATGCGGCCCGAATGGGCGGCCACACATCCCGAAACGGTTTCGCGGCTGATCGTGGCACTCGACGCGGCGGCGCGTTGGTGCGACCTGCCCGAAAACCACGACGCACTGGCCGGGATGATGGCGGAGAGCCGCTACCTCGCGGCTCCGGTGCATATCATCCGCAACGTCCTGTCGGGTGAATTCGGCCTGGATGCATCAGGCAACCGCCGGATCATCGAGCACTATTTCCGTTTCCATGAAGGCCACGCCAATTATCCCGATCCCGATCAGGCACTCTGGATCTACAGCCAGATGATCCGCTGGGGGCAGGTAGCCTATTCCGAGGACGGGATGATGAAGGCGGCATCAGCCTATCGCCCCGATCTCTATCGGCAGGCCTTGGGCGATGGCGCGATGCCGGCGCCAGCGGTGGCGAAGGATCAGCGTGCACACGATCAGTTCATGGACGGCCTTGGTTTCGACCCATCCACCATCCCTGCCTATGTCGATGCTTTTCCGGTCAAGAGCGCCTCTTCTGTCCGCCTTCCGGCCGGCGAAGCGTAAGCGGCTGCTTGCTGCTCTGCACAAATTCTCGCCTTTGATATCGCTGCATGGCACAAAGTTCGTGCAAAAATTCGGCATGATGAAAATCAGAGCAACTCGCGCTTCTCCGAAATAGGCGAACATATTCCGTAATTTAGCGATCCATTTGGAAACTGGCACGCCTATTGCATAGCAGTCGGTGCCCGGTCAATGGCGATCAGGCAGTAGAGCGCGCCATAGGCGCTTCACACAGACAACGACGTCGCAAGGTTATTGCAGCCGGGATCCTCCCATTCCCGAGGCGCAATCTCCGAGCGGCGTTTTTTTGTTTTCGGGCCAGGCCCGCAACGACAGGGGATGCTTGATGACCAATATTACGACCGCCGGCCTCACGCGCCGCAGCCTTCTCAAGACCAGCGCCACGGTGGCACTTCTTGGCGCGGTGAAGGCTGCTTTCCCATCGGGTGCATTTGCGGCGGCCTCGGGCCCCGAAGTCACCGGCGCCAAGCTCGGCTTCATCGCGCTGACGGACTCCGCAGCCCTCATCATCGCCAAGGAGAAGGGCCTGTTCGAAAAGCACGGCATGCCTGACGTGGAAGTCGGCAAGCAAGCCTCCTGGGGTGCCACGCGCGACAATCTCGTGCTGGGCGGCGAGGCAAACGGCATCGACGGCGCGCATATCCTGACCCCGATGCCCTATCTCATGCAGACCGGCAAGGTGACGCAGAACAACGTGCCGGTGCCGATGTCGATCCTCGCTCGACTCAACCTCGACAGCCAGGCGATTTCGGTTGCCAAGGAATATGCGGAGGTCGGCGCCGGTCTCGATTCCTCCAAGCTGAAGGCCGCCTTCGCGGCCAAGAAGGCCGCAGGCGGCGAGGTCAAGGTTGCCGTCACCTTCCCCGGCGGCACGCATGACCTCTGGATGCGCTACTGGCTCGCTGCCGGCGGCATCGATCCGGACAAGGACGTCTCGGTCATCGTCGTACCGCCGCCGCAGATGGTCGCCAACATGAAGGTCGGCAACATGGACGCCTTCTGCGTCGGCGAGCCGTGGAACGAGCAGCTCGTCAACCAGGGCATCGGCTTCACCGCCTGTTCGACCGGCGAAATCTGGAAGCGCCACCCGGAAAAGGCCTTCTCGATGCGCACGGACTGGGTCGAGAAGAACCCCAACGCCGCCAAGGCGATCCTCATGGCCATCATGGAAGCCCAGCAATGGTGCGACAAGATGGAGAACAAAGAGGAGATGGCCAAGCTCGTCGGCAAGCGCCAGTGGTTCAACGTGCCGCCGAAGGACATCCTCGGCCGCCTCAAGGGCGACATCAACTACGGCAACGGCCGGGTCGAAACCGGCACCGACCTCTACATGAAGTTTTGGGAGGATCACGCGTCCTACCCCTTCAAGAGCCACGACCTGTGGTTCCTCGCCGAGAACATCCGCTGGGGTAAGTTCACGCCGGACACCGATATCAAGGGTCTTGTCGACAAGGTGAATCGCGAGGACATCTGGCGCGGCGCGGCCAAGGATCTTGGCGTCGCAGCCGCCGACATCCCGGCCTCGGCTTCGCGCGGCAAGGAGACCTTCTTCGACGGCAAGGTCTTCGACCCCGAAAACCCCGCCACCTATCTTGAGAGCCTCACGATCAAGGCCTCGTCCTGATATCGCGCGGCCGGCGTCTTCCCGCGCCGGCCGACTGAAACATCTGGAGTGAATGATGACTGCACTCGCCCGCAAGGAAAAGCCTGTTTTGGCCGCTAAGCCGCAGACGCAAGGCAAGGTGTTGGCGCTGGCGCCACGGCCGGCCCGGAAATTCGATGCCATGGCCATGGCCACCGGTGTCGCAAAGGCGGTTCTGCCGCCGCTCGTCGTCCTCGCCATCCTGCTGGGCGTCTGGCAGATGCTCTGTTCGGCGCCCGGCTCGTCTTTGCCGCCGCCATCGCAGGTCTGGGAAGAGAGCTACGATCTGATCGCCTCTCCCTTCTTCGATCTGGGCTCGCAGGATATCGGGCTCGGCTGGCGGGTGCTGGTCTCGCTCCAGCGCGTGGCTTACGGCTTCGGTCTTGCGGCCGTCGTCGGCGTGCTTGTCGGCGCGGTCATCGGCCAGTCGGTCTGGGTGATGCGCGGGCTTGACCCGATCTTCCAGGTGCTGCGTACCGTGCCGCCGCTTGCCTGGCTGCCGCTCTCGCTCGCAGCCTTCCAGGACTCCAATCCCTCGGCGATCTTCGTGATCTTCATCACTTCGATCTGGCCCGTGATCATCAACACCGCCGTCGGCGTCCGCAATATTCCGCAAGACTACCGCAACGTCGCGCAGGTGCTGAGGCTCAACCACCTCGAATTCTTCTGGAAGATCATGCTGCCCTCGGCGGCGCCCTACATCTTCACCGGCCTGCGCATCGGCATCGGCCTCTCTTGGCTCGCGATCGTTGCGGCTGAAATGCTCACCGGCGGCGTCGGCATCGGCTTCTTCATCTGGGATGCGTGGAATTCCTCGCGCCTGCCCGACATCATCGTGGCGCTCGCCTATATCGGCATCACCGGCTTCATCCTCGACAAGCTGGTCTCGGCCGTTGGCAGGTTCATCACCCGCGGCGCAGCGACCAACTAAAGGAGGCGATCATGCAGGCCTATCTCAAGCTCGACCATATCGCCAAGCATTTCGATCGCGGCGGCAGCCGTTCCGAAGTCCTTCGCGACATCAACCTCACCATCGGCAAGGGCGAATTCGTCTCGATCATCGGCCATTCCGGCTGCGGCAAGTCCACGCTGCTCAATCTGATCGCTGGCCTGATCCGTGTCTCGACCGGCGCAGTGCTGCTCGAAAACCGCGAGGTCAACGCGCCGGGGCCGGAACGCGCGGTGGTGTTCCAGAACCACAGCCTGCTGCCTTGGCTGACGGTCTATGAGAATGTCAACATTGCCGTCACCAAGGTGTTCGGCTCGAAGAAATCCAAAGCCGAGCGGCATGACTGGATCATGCACAATCTCGACCTGGTGCAGATGGGCCATGCCAAGGACAAGCGCCCGGCGGAGATATCCGGCGGCATGAAGCAGCGTGTCGGCATCGCCCGGGCGCTCGCCATGGAGCCGAAGATCCTGTTGCTCGACGAGCCCTTCGGCGCGCTCGACGCGCTGACCCGCGCCCATCTCCAGGACGCGGTGATGGAGATCCACCATCGCCTCGGCAACACGATGGTCATGGTCACCCATGATGTCGATGAGGCGGTGCTGCTTTCCGACCGGATCGTGATGATGACCAACGGCCCGGCCGCCCATATCGGCGAGGTGCTGGACATCCCGCTCGCCCGACCCCGCAACCGGATCGAGCTCGCCTCGGACCGCACCTACCTCAAATGCCGCGAAGCCGTGCTCAAGTTCCTCTACGAGCGCCACCGCTTCGTCGAAGCCGCGGAGTAACCCATGACCGAGAAACTCGTCATCATCGGTAACGGCATGGCGCCGGGCCGCATGCTGGAAAACCTCTTCGAAAAGGCACCGGGCCAGTACCAGGTCACGATCTTCAACGCCGAGCCGCGGGTCAATTACGACCGCATCATGCTCTCCCCGGTGCTGTCGGGCGAGAAGACCTATGAGGAAATCGTCATCCACGGCGATGGCTGGTACATCGAAAACAACGTGACCCTCTACAAGGGCCACAAGGTGGTTTCGATCGACCGGGACAAGCGGACGGTGACCTCGGATCACGGCGTCACGGAAAGCTACGACAAGCTGGTGATCGCTACCGGTTCGGTTCCCTTCATCATCCCGGTTCCGGGCCACGACATGCCGGGCGTGCTCAGCTATCGCGATCTCGACGACGTCCAGGCCATGCTGCTGGCAGCTCAATCCCGCGCAAAGGCGGTGGTGATTGGCGGCGGCTTGCTGGGCCTCGAAGCGGCGGCCGGCCTCAATGCCCGTGGCATGGACGTCACCCTGCTGCATGTCATGCCGACGCTGATGGAACGCCAGCTCGACCCTGCCGCCGGTTATCTGCTGCAGAAGGCGGTCGAGGAACGCGGCATCACGGTAATGACCAAGGCGAACACCAAGGCGATCGTCGGCGACGGCAAGGTCGAAGGTGTCGAGCTCGCCGATGGCACGATCATTCCGGCGTCGCTGGTCGTCATGGCGGTCGGCATCCGTCCCAATGTCGGGCTCGCCCGCGACGCGGGTCTCGCCGTCAACCGAGGCATCGTCGTCGATGATGGCATGTCCACGTCGGACGGCCGGATCATGGCCTTGGGTGAATGCGCCGAAGTCGGCGGCCAGGTCTATGGCCTCGTTGCGCCGCTTTACGAGATGGCGCGCGTCGCGGCCTGCCATCTCGCGGGCGACACATCCGCCGTCTTCGTTCACTCGGATACGCCGACCAAGCTCAAGGTCACCGGCATTGATCTCTATTCGATCGGCGACTTCGCCGATGGCGACGATCGCGAGGAGATCGTGCTGCGCGATGCCACTGCCGGCGTCTACAAGCGGCTGATCATCAAGCAGGACAGGATCATCGGAACCGTCCTCTACGGCGAGACATCCGACGGCGCCTGGTTCAATGATCTCAAGAAGAAGGCGACCGACATCTCCGAGATGCGCGAGACCCTCATTTTCGGCCAGGCCTATCAGGGGGGCGCCCCCCTGGACCCTATGGCGGCCGTTGCAGCCTTGCCGGATGATGCGGAAATCTGCGGCTGCAACGGCGTCTGCAAGGGCAAGATTACTTCGACCATCACTGCCAAGGGCCTGACATCGCTTGACGATGTCAGGGCTCATACCAAGGCATCCGCTTCGTGCGGATCCTGCACCGGTCTCGTTGAACAATTGATGGCGATCACGCTTGGCGACAGCTACAATCCCGCCGCCGTCCAGCCGATGTGCGGTTGCACCCATCTCGGTCATGACGATGTCCGCCGCCTGATCATGGCCAAGGAGCTCAAGACCATTCCGGCCGTGATGCAGGAACTGGAATGGAAGACCTCGTGCGGCTGCGCCAAGTGCCGGCCGGCGCTCAATTACTACCTCGTCTGCGACTGGCCGGATGAATATGCCGACGATTACCAGTCGCGTTTCATCAACGAGCGCGTCCACGCCAATATCCAGAAAGACGGCACCTATTCGGTCGTACCGCGGATGTGGGGCGGGGTCACCAACTCGGGCGAGTTGCGCGCCATTGCCGACGTGGTCGACAAGTTCAACGTGCCGATGGTCAAGGTGACCGGCGGCCAGCGCATCGATCTGCTCGGCATCGAGAAGGAAGACCTGCCGGCCGTCTGGGCCGATCTCGGCAAGGCCGGTTTCGTCTCCGGCCAGGCCTATGCCAAGGGCCTCAGGACCGTGAAGACCTGCGTCGGCTCGGACTGGTGCCGCTTCGGCACGCAGGATTCGACCGGTCTCGGCATCCGCATCGAGCGTTTCATGTGGGGTTCCTGGACGCCGGCCAAAGTGAAGATGGCGGTGTCCGGCTGTCCGCGCAACTGTGCCGAGGCGACCTGCAAGGATGTCGGCGTGATCTGTGTCGACTCCGGTTTCGAGATCCATTTCGCCGGCGCCGCCGGACTCGACATCAAGGGAACCGAGGTTCTCGGTCTGGTGAAGACCGAGGACGAGGCGCTCGAACATATCGTGGCGCTGACCCAGATGTATCGCGAGCAGGGCCGCTATCTCGAACGCATCTACAAATGGGCCAAGCGCATCGGCCTCGCCGAGATCCGCCGCCAGATCATGACCGACCACGAGAAGCGCCGTGCCTATTACGACCGCTTCGTCTTCAGCCAGTCATTCGCCCAGGTCGATCCCTGGTCGGAGCGCGTCTCCGGCAAGGACAAGCACGAATTCCGGCCGATGGCGACGGTCGGCTATTCCGAGGCAGCTGAGTAATGGAAATGGATATGAACTGGGTAGCCATCGGCGACATTTCGGACATCCCGCTGCGCGGCGCCCGCTGCGTGAGGACCCCTCAGGGCAAGATCGCCGTCTTCCGCACGGCCGAGAACGAAGTCTTCGCCATCGAGGACCATTGCCCGCACAAGGGCGGGCCGCTCAGCCAGGGCATCGTCCACGGCGCGGCCGTGACCTGCCCGCTGCACAATTGGGTGATCTCGCTGGAGACCGGCAAGGCGCTTGGTGCGGACGAGGGCGAGGTGCGGACCATTCCCGTGCGGAACGAGTACGGGAAGCTATCGATAGCCCTAGAGTCTATGCTGATGGCGGCGGAATGAGAGGGATGCTGGTCGTGGCGATACCCCCCTCTGTCCTGCCGGACATCTCCCCCTCAAGGGGGGAGATTCGCAAGAGGTTCGCTCATCGATCTTCATGGGTCAATTGGCGCTCGACCATTGAGGCCTGTCTTGGGGCAGCAACCGTGCTGCATCACATCTCCCCCGTTGAGGAGGGGATGTCCGGCAGGACAGAGGGGGGTAAGCCAAACTCTCATACGCTGACGCATGCGAGATACCCCGATGCCGCATGAGGTCAAGACCACCTGTCCCTATTGCGGTGTCGGCTGCGGCGTGATCGCCATGACCGATGAGGCGGGAAAGGTCTCGGTCAAGGGAGATCCTGACCATCCCGCCAATTTCGGACGGCTGTGCTCGAAGGGTTCTGCACTGGCCGAAACGATCGACCTTGATGGCCGGCTGCTGCATCCCGAGATCGGCGGGGACCGGACTGATTGGGACACGGCGCTCGATCTCGTGGCGTCGAAATTCTCGGAAACCGTACGTGAGCACGGCCCGGATTCAGTTGCCTTCTATGTCTCCGGCCAGTTGCTGACCGAGGACTACTACGTCGCCAACAAGCTGATGAAAGGCTTCATCGGCTCGGGCAATATCGATACGAATTCACGGCTCTGCATGTCCTCCTCGGTCGCCGGCCATCGCCGTGCCTTCGGCTCGGACACGGTGCCTGGGACCTATGAGGATCTTGAACTCGCCGACCTGGTGATCCTCACCGGCTCGAACATGGCTTGGTGCCATCCGGTCCTTTATCAGCGCCTAGCCGCCGCCAAAGCCGCGCGGCCCGGGTTGAAGGTCGTGGTTATCGATCCCCGCCGGACGATGACCTCCGATATCGCCGACCTGCATCTTGCGATCCGGCCCGATGGCGACGTGGCGCTCTTCACCGGCCTGCTCGCTCATCTCGCCAAGACGCCGGCGATTGATGAAGCCTTTGTGGCCGAACATACGACCGGCTTCTGCGATGCCTTCAATGCAGCGATGCAGCTCAGCTTCGACGAGTTGATGGAGCGGACCGGCCTGCCGGCGATGCATCTTCGTCGCTTCTTTCAGATGTTCGAGACAACCGAGCGCGTCGTCACCTGCTACAGCCAGGGCGTCAACCAGTCATCGTCGGGCACCGACAAGGTCAATGCGATCATCAACTGTCATCTCGCCACTGGTCGCATCGGCCGGCCCGGCATAGGGCCGTTTTCGCTGACCGGCCAGCCCAATGCCATGGGCGGCCGCGAGGTCGGCGGGCTCGCCAACATGCTCGCCGCCCATATGGCGATCGAGAATCCGGAACATCGCGATCGGGTGCAGCGCTTCTGGCAATCGCCGGCGATCGCGACGAAGCCCGGCCTGAAGGCAGTCGATATGTTCAACGCCGTGGCCGATGGGCGGATCAAGGCGCTCTGGATCATGGCAACCAATCCCGTCGTTTCGATGCCGGATGCCGATGCCGTCGAAGCCGCGATCAAGGCATGCCCCTTCGTTGTCGTCTCCGACATGTTCGCCACGACCGATACTGCGCGGCACGCCGATGTGCTGCTGCCGTCGCTCGGCTGGGGCGAGAAGGATGGAACGGTCACCAATTCGGAACGGCGTATCTCGCGCCAACGATCCTTCCTGGCGCGCGTGGAGGACGCGATGCCGGACTGGTGGCAGATGACTGAAGTCGGCCGGCGCATGGGATTTGCTGCCGCCTTCGACTACCAGTCATCTGCCCAGATTTTCGCCGAGCACGCCGCGCTCTCGGCCTTTGAGAACGAGGGTGGACGGGACTTCGATATCGGTGCCCATGTGGAGATCGACGACGCGGCATATGATGCGCTCGCGCCTTTCCAATGGCCGCAACCGGCTGCCACGGCGCCCAGGACGAGTCGCTTTTTCGCCTCGGGTCGTTTCTACCATCCTGATGGTAAGGCGCGTTTTATCACCCTCGATCTGCCCGAAACGGAGCGGCGCGACGCGCGTTATCCGCTGACGCTCAACACCGGCCGCATCCGCGACCAGTGGCATACGATGACGCGGACCGGCCGGAGCGCGCGGCTCTCGTCGCATATCGCCGAGCCCTTTGCAGAGCTGCATCCGAAGGACGCGGCCGAACTCGGCATTGAAAGCGCTGCATTGGTGGAGATCGAGAGTCCGCATGGCCGGGTGATCGTCCGGGCGCTTGTGACGGACCGGCAGGCGGTCGGGAATGTCTTTGTTCCCATGCATTGGAACGACCAGTTTGCGGCCAAGGCGCGGATCGACGCGCTGGTGGCGCCGATCACCGATCCGCATTCCGGCCAGCCGGCATCGAAGAATGTTGCCGTGGCGGTCCGTCCCTATCGTGCCGATTATTACGGCTTTGCTGTCGCGGCCGAATGCTCCGGTGCACCCGATGCTGCCTATTGGGCTCGTGCCAAGGCCCAGGACGGCTGGCGCGTCGAGCTTGCCTTCGGCGTGGCGCCCGAGGACTGGGTGGCGTGGTGCCGGACCGCTTTTGCGATACCCGAGCATATCGAGCCGCTCGGTTACGCCGATCGACAGAGCGGTGACCTTCGCCTTGCATTCTTTGATGGTGAAAGGCTGTGGGCCGCGCTCTTCCTCGCCAAGCAGCCCGTCGGCGTTGCGCGCAACTGGGCAGTCGCGCAGCTCGCCACGAGTCACCAGGATCGCCGGCAGCGTCTTGCGCTGGTGGCGGGGCGCCCCGGTGCGGATCGGGTGGATCCCGGTGCGACCGTTTGCTCGTGCAATTCCATTGGCGTCAACCAGATCGTCACCGCAATCCGCGGTGGCTGCCACGATGTCGAATCTGTTGGCCGTCAAACCTCGGCCGGCACGAATTGCGGCTCCTGCCGCGCCGAAATCAGGAGGATCATCGATGGATGTCTCAGGGCAGCCGCGGAATAGCGGCGCAGCACGGATCGGCGAACTCGCGACGCTGCCGGTCTTTTTCGATCTCAAGGGCAAGCCGGTGCTGGTGGCCGGCGAGAGCGATGGCGCAGCCTGGAAGGCGGAGCTGCTGGCGTCATGCGGCGCCGAAGTCCATCTCTTCGCCCGCCTGGAAGAGGCCTCCGATGCGATCCGCGTCTTTGCTGCGCGCGCCGATGTGGTCCATCACGACTGCGGCTGGGAGGCAGCCTATTTCAGGCACTTCGCGCTGGCCATCGGCGATTGCGCACCGGAGGAGGCTCGAGCTTTCCATGATCGTGCCCGGGAGGCCGGTGTACCGGTCAACGTCATCGACCAGCCGGAATTCTGCCAGTTCAAGTTCGGCAGCATCGTCAACCGCTCGCCGCTGGTGATCGGTATCTCCACGGATGGCGCGGCGCCGATCCTGGCGCAAACCGTCCGTCGCAAGATCGAAGCCTTGCTGCCCCGGCAGTTGAAGCTGTGGGCGGAACTGGCCCAGGCAATGCGCGGCCGGGTGAACAAGATGCTCGAAACGGTGCCGGCGCGGCGCCAGTTCTGGGAGCGGTTTGCGGATCTCGCCTTTGACGGTTCGGCCGATACGATGCAGGCCGAGAAGCTGCTGAAGACGGCGAACCAGTCCTCGGACCGGAAGACAACGGGCCGAGTCAGCGTCGTCGGTGCAGGGCCGGGCGATGCAGAACTTCTGACATTGAAGGCCGTTCGTGCGCTACAGGCCGCCGATGTCATTCTGTTTGATGACGCGGTGCCGACGGAAGTGCTGGAACTCGCCCGGCGCGAAGCCCGACGTGTCTCCGTGAACGGGGCGTCCGCAGGCAGGCGCGGCAATGTCGCCACGATGGCGGTCGATCTGGCAATCGCGGGCAAGCGGGTCGTGCGGCTGGTCGCGGGCGATCCTGCCGCTTCCATCACCGCGCGTGAGGGGATTGCGGATCTCCGGCGCGAGGGCATTCCCGTTGACGTCATTCGTGGCGTCAGTGCTGGTGACGAAGCCGACCTTCCGGCAACGCGTCCTGCCCGCGTCGGGTCTGTCCATCTCTTTGCCGGACAGTATCATCGCGGCGGCGCGCCGCTGCCATCCGCGCCGGCCCAGGGCTAGCGGCGCCGATCTCTGTCGTAGCCGCCAACGGTGCAAGCTTTCGCCACGCCTGTGCCAGGCTCTGAATTCATCGCTCGCTTGCCAGCCAATGCCCGCTGGTCCATGACAGGAAAAATCACCGTGGACAGGTCATGGCAGGCAAGGACGTTGCGATCATCGGAGGTGGCCCGGCTGGCCTGATGGCGGCGGAGGTGCTCGGCGCGGCCGGGTGCAAAGTCACGGTCTGTGAAGCGATGCCGACTGTCGGCCGCAAGTTCCTGCTCGCTGGGAAGTCCGGGCTGAATATTACGCATGCCGAGGACTATCACCGCTTCCGCATGCGTTTCGGCGATGCCTCGGCGCGGCTGCGGGCAGCGCTGGATGCCTTCACGCCTGGGGATGTGCGGGCTTGGGCGGCTGGGCTTGGCACGGAGACCTTCGTCGGCTCGTCACAGCGGGTATTTCCGCGATCGATGAAGGCTTCGCCTCTTCTGCGTTCCTGGTTGCGGTATCTCGACGAAATCAGGGTCGAGGTGCTCACACGACATCGCTGGACGGGCTTCGACGGCGACGCGCTATGCATTGAGGGACCCGAAGGTGTGAAGCGCATTCAGCCGGCGGCCACCCTGTTTGCCCTTGGTGGTGCGAGCTGGCCGCGGCTGGGGTCGGATGCGGTCTGGACCGACTGGCTGGCGGAAAAGGGCGTGAAGATCGAACCTTTCCGACCGGCGAACTGCGGCTTCGATGTCGCCTGGAGCCACGTCATGCGCGATGGTTTTGCGGGCGCACCTCTCAAAGGCGTTACGGCGACGTCGTTGGCGGGGACGTTCCCAGGCGAGTTCGTGGTGAGCGCGCACGGCATCGAAGGCAGCCTGGTTTATCATCATGCGGCGAGCCTACGCGAAGGACTCGAGCGGGACGGCCATGCCGAACTCATAATTGATCTCGCGCCAGGGCGCAGCATCGAGCGTCTGACGGCCGACCTTGCCAAGCAGGATCGGAAGGCCAGTTTTTCGACCCGGCTGCGCAAAGGTGCTGGCCTTGAAGGTGTGAAAGTCGCACTGCTCCGCGAACTGGCTCCAGGTTCGAGCACCGGCAGTCCGGCCGAACTCGCACAGCACATCAAGCATCTGGCAATTCCCGTCATCCGGCCGAGGCCTATCGCCGAAGCGATTTCCTCGGCGGGCGGTATCAGCTTCGAAGGCGTCGATGAGCACTACATGCTCAATGCTCTTCCAGGAATGTTCGCCGCAGGCGAGATGCTCGACTGGGAGGCGCCGACGGGCGGCTATCTGCTGACGGCCTGTTTTGCGACCGGAAGGGCCGCCGCGTGGGGTATTCTCGATTGGCTGGAACGTTGAGCTGGTTGCGCGCGTTCACTGCGTGGGAGCGAGCTAAAGTAAGGGGACTGCCTCATGAGACATCCGTTCACCTCGATCTATTTCGATCTCTTCCGGCTCGGCTGCGAGTCGTCCATGGTCGTCGGCCTTCGGATGATGACACTCGCCGCGGGCGGCACGAAAGCGATGTCCGAAGCGCATCTGATGACGGTCGAGAAGCTGCAGGCGGCTTCTTTCGTTACTGTCGACGGCCTGTTCGGGCTCGCCGGCGGCAGGTCGGCCGAGTCGATCGGGCGGAGCGCTATTGCGCATTATCAACGAAAAGTGGTCGCCAATCGAAAGCGGCTGCTCCGGTAGCGTTAAGCTGTCACCTATGAAACATCCGAGATCGGGCGCGACGTGCGAATGAAACACCAACGGCATACACATCTGCCAACGGAGGGATTTCATATGTCGCACCTGCTCGTTCTCGCCTTCATCGCAGTCCTCGCTTTCGGCACCTTGCCGCAGCCGATTGCCCTGGCCAAGCGCATCAGCCGTCGATAACGGAATAGGCCCGGCCCAATCGTCACGCAGCTGAACGCCTAGGGACTTTTGCGGTCCACCATCCCCATCGGGAGATACGCCCATGTCATTGGGCGAAGTTAAGCAGTTCACCGACAGGATCGATGCCGGCCGGCAGCTTGCGGAAGCGCTGGTCCGCGAGATTCCGCGTGATCCGGTCGTCCTCGCTTTGCCGCGCGGCGGCGTGCCGCTCGGCCTCGAAATAGCGCGGCGCCTGCGGGCGCCACTCGATCTGCTGCTGGTGCGCAAGATCGGAGCGCCCGGCAACAGCGAGTATGGCATTGGCGCGGTAATCGAAGGGCCGCCGCCGCAGCGCGTCATCGATGAAGACGCTCGTCGATATGCGGGGGCGAGTGACGCCTACATCGAAGCGGAAACGCAACGCCAGATCGGCGTCATCGCCAAGCGCCGCGAACTCTATCTCGCAGATCGCAAATCCATTGCGTTGAAGGACCGCAATGTCATCGTCGTCGATGACGGCATCGCCACGGGCAGTACCGTCCGGGCGGCGCTCAAAGGTCTGCGCGGAATGGGCGTGGCTTCGGTGACGCTCGCCGTGCCGGTCGCGCCGGCTGAGGTGGTGGTGACGCTCAAAAGCGAAGTCGACAGCTTGATCTGCCTGAAGGCGCTCGGCGACTTCCGTGCCGTCGGCGATCATTATCGCGATTTCGGGCAATTGACGGATGAAGAGGTCATCGCGTCCCTGGCAGAAGCCGTTCAGCCGGAACGCGGGACGTTGTCCTCGCTGTCGAGGTCCTCGTAGGCCTTCTTGATCTCATCGATGCTCTCGGGATCGGCGCTGGGCGGATCACCCGGCGTACCGAATGACGGGCCTTGATCGATCGCCTTGGCCGCATTCTCGACCTCGTCTTTTTCGAGGTGCGACTGCCCGAGATGAGGCGTAGACGGGCCAACATGCTGGTCCCGGGGTTTGAAGTTTTCCATGGATCACTCCTCTTCCCCGGGACCTGTCCGCCGCGGGTCGTACATTGAATGCGCGAGGGCAAAGGAAGGTTCCAACAAAAAGGGCGCCGTGAACGGCGCCCTCAAGTACTTGAAAATCAAGCGGGATCAGAATTTGTAGCCGATGCCGATGATAGCATTGTGCTGCTGGAAATCGGCCTTCGTGCCCGAGAAGTTCTGCTTGCCGAAATCGTTGAAGCGGTATTCGGCACGGGCAAAGATATTGTCGGTAAACTTGTAGTCGACGCCGGCGCCGACGGTCCAGCCGTTGATCAACTTTTCCTTGGTGTTGTTATTGCCGGCCGGATCGACGAAGGCATTCGCCGCGGCCCAGCCACCTGTGCCGTAGATGAGGGCATTGTCAAAGGCGTAACCGACGCGAACACGCGCGCTGCCACCCCAGTCGGTACCCGTCTCGATGCCGCTGTATTTCTTTTCGTTCCATTCGTATTTCAGATCGCCTTCCAGACCGAAGACGATGTTGTTGTCGAGCTGCTTGTTCCAGCCGACAAACTTGCCGACCGTGCCGCCGGTCGTGGTGCCGTTGCGGGTGAGCGTACCGTCGTCGAGGTCGCTGCGCAGCCAATTGGCACCGCCAAAGATGCCGAGATAGGCACCGTCCCAGGAATAGACCTGCGTCTCTTCCATCACGGTCTCAGGTGCCGCGGGAACAGGCTCCACAAGATCGGCCGCCATCGTGGTGGTGGCCGTACCCGCCAGCAGAGCGGAAACGAGGATTGTCCTGATCATTTATTGTTACTCCTTCGACTTGTCCCATCGGGGAAACCCCAAAGCCCCTGATAACGCCTGGTGCTTTTGGTTCCGTTCAAATAGGCGGGAAACGAGGTCATTCCATGGCACGGGCCTCTTCGTGCGACCTCCCGCCGCATCCGGGCAATGAAGCCCGGAGGAAGAATTCAGTTATTTCAACGGCTTAGTCGCCCAATGAGAAAGCCCGCAAAAGCCGCCCAAAGCGCTGCCTTGACGGGATTCTGTGCGATCAAATCGGTCGAATTTTCGGCAAGGCGACGTTTGACATAATGCGATGTCGCCTCCGCAATATGGGAAACCGACTCCTTGATCTGTTCGATCTCCGCGCCGATAGCAGCGATCTCGGCACTGTTGTCTGCGGTTGCTGCCTCCGCCGCGTCGACCCCTTCTCCGGCAAGTGTCGAGGCCTCTTCTTCGGGTGTGCTGGCGTGGTTGGGCATGTCCTGATGTGGTTGAGCCATGGCGATCGTCCTCTCTATGGTGCCGCCAGAACGCTCGGTCGCCGCATCCGTTCCGCCCTGGCGGCTGACGTTCACAGATTTTGCAAAGTCGCCAGTTATGTGCTTTGAGGCCAAATGAGGCGCGGCATCCGGCCGCCCACGAATCAGAAAGGTGAAAACGTCATGATCGAACCGATCGGAGTCCTGTTGTATGGAGAGAACGATGACGACATCGCCGTCATCGTTGGAGACGAGCATGACGACATCCAGTTCCGCTTCATCATGCTGGTTGGCGGGCGCACGGGCGAGACGCTGAAATTCCAGCCGAGTGACCAGATGACCGTCGGCGAATTCTTCGAATCCATGGATGAGGCACCCGGCAATCCGAGCGAAGACGCGATCCTGCAACTCCTCAAGCGCGAGGAAAATGCTGCGGTGCTGGTGGCCTTCGATGGCGAGCCGCGCACATTTGATCTCGACGAGATCAACTGATCGCTGAGATATTTTGCCCAAGGCGCGCCGGAAGGAACCTTCCGGTGCATCACCCCGACCGAGCTAGTTGGTGTCGGCCTTCGGATTCGTCGCTTGCATCGCCTTTGTGGCGGCGATGATCTCGGACAGAAGTGCATGCAACGCGTCGCGATGGCCGGTGCGGGCGGAGTTCGACGTCTCGTCCGATGTCATCACCACCGTGAGTTCCAGACGCGGCACGATGTAGAGCATCTGCCCTCCATAACCCCAGCCGTAGCGTATCTGCTCGCCGCCGATCTCTCGCGTGAACCAGCCATAGCCGTATTCGTCACCGGTGAAGCGCGAATTCGTGCGCGGCTTCCACGACTCGTCGATCCATTCCTTTGAGATCAGCCGCTTGCCTGAGGGCGTGACGCCGCCTTTGCGATAGAGTTCGCCAAAGGCGAGCAGCGAGCGTGGGCTCATCGACATCAGGTTGCCGCCGACATAGATGCCCTGCGGGTCGCGATCCCAGGAGGCGATGCGGAAGTCTTCAAGTGGGCCAAGCCATTCAGACGCGAGCGATCGTGTCGAGCGGCCGGTCTTCTTGGTCAGGATTGCCGAGAGCAGGTGGCTGGAACCGGTCGAATAGATCATCCCGCCGCCGGGACTGTCTTCGAAGGGTTGGGAAAGCACGGAGCGAACCCAATTCCTGCTTTCCGTCCAGGCGCCATAGTGTTCGCCGGAAATAGAACGCAGCCCCGACTGCATCGAAAGCAGGTTGCCGATCGTGATCTCGGACAGGCGCGGATCGGCATTGTCAGGCATATCGAGGGCAAGCACGGTAATGATCTTCTGGTCCGTGCCTTCCAAGATGCCCTTGTCTATGGCGATACCCACCAGCGCCGAAATGATCGACTTGGAGGCCGACATGATGCTGGTCGGGTCCTTCGAGGTATAGCCGCGATATCCATGCTCGGCGATGATCTTGCCATGATGAGCGACGACCACCGTCCGGAGCGGTTTGAGCGCCTCCGCCTCTTCCAGCGCTGATGTGATCGAAGCGGTATCGGCCGCCTGCGCCAGGGCCGCGGGCGATACCAGCAGCGAGACGGCAAGAATGGCGGATCGTAGAAACATGCCCCGGCTCCTGTCCTTAAACTCGACTTTGCGGCAAGTCGGCCTATGGGGCAAGACTTGGCCTCTTTCGGGACGGCGCCGGCGTGCTATGGATCACGATATTGTCATATCAGGGTTGAAATCATGCGCTCTTCCAAGGTCATCCATGTCGTCACCTGCCATGCGGAAGGGGAGGTGGGCGACGTGATCGTTGGCGGGGTCGCGCCGCCACCGGGTGATACGATCTGGGAGCAGAGCCGCTTCATCGCCCGCGACCAGACGCTGAGAAATTTCGTGCTCAACGAACCGCGTGGTGGCGTCTTCCGCCATGTGAACCTGTTGGTGCCGCCCAAGAACCCCAAGGCGCAGATGGGCTGGATCATCATGGAGCCCGAGGACACGCCGCCGATGTCGGGCTCCAATTCGATCTGCGTTGCGACAGTATTGCTCGACAGCGGCATCCTGCCGATGACCGAGCCGGTGACACGTGTTGTGCTGGAGGCGCCTGCCGGGCTTGTCGAGGTTGTGGCGGAGTGCAGAAACGGCAAGGCCGAGCGCGTTACCGTTACCAACGTGCCGAGCTTCGCCGCGAAGCTCGATGCTATCATCGAAGTTCCGGGGCTTGGTAAGCTCACAGTCGATACGGCTTATGGTGGCGACAGTTTTGTCGTGGTTGATGCCGAGAGGCTCGGCTTCAAGCTCGTCGCGGACGAGGCACGGCAACTGGCTGAAACCGGTATCCGCATCACCAAGGCGGCGAATGAGCAGCTTGGCTTCTCGCATCCGGAAAACACGGGTTGGGACCACATTTCCTTCTGCGCCTTCGCCGGGCCGCTCTATCGCGAGGACGGCAAGCTGGTGTCGCGCTCGGCGGTGGCGATCCAGCCCGGCAAGATCGACCGATCGCCGACCGGTACGGCGATTTCGGCGCGGATGGCGATTCTCAACGCACGGGGCCTGCTGAAGGAGAGTGAGACACTGACCGGTGTCTCGATCATCGGTTCCCGCTTCACCGGGACGGTGGTGCGGGAGACAACGGTCGCCGGCCAAAAGGCGATCATCCCCTCGATCTCCGGACGGGCCTGGATCACCGGCACGTCGCAGCTGATGCTTGATCCGGCCGATCCCTGGCCGGGTGGGTACAAGCTGTCGGACACCTGGCCGAAGATCAGCTGAGGGTGATTTCGGCGTCTTTGCCCGCAATGCTGATCGCAACCATCTGGCCATGCGCGATCGCGTCGATCGGCGCTACGACGACCGGGCAGACGATGCCATAGAGCGAGCGCGCCACCATGGCGCCTGCCGTCACGATCGGGTCCGGCCGTTCCATGACGATGGCGATCGGACCGTTGCCGTTGCGGAGGGTCTCGGCGAGCACTGAGGAAGCCGAGGACGAGCCGCGGCCGGAGGGCATGACAAGCACGTGGCCTTGAAGCGTCGCGCCGAAATGCGGTTGCGAATGGTCGATGATCTTCCCCGTCTCAGCCTCGACGCCACCCCAAAAACTGAGCGGTGTCGGCAGCCTCAGAGCCGGACCGGACGCTGCGCCGCGGACATGAAAGACACCCTTCATCGGCCCGGCCTCACGATGCGGCCTAGGACCGCCGAGGCGACGCAATCCTCCATCGAGCCGAAGCCGACCTGCACGCCGATATTGGAAGGAGCGTAATGCGCCCACTTCCCGGAATTGGTCATGACCGTGCCGTCCAGCCGTTCGAGGATGGCGGTCAGGTAGGTGCAGGTATCGGTGACGACCTTGAGCCCATAAGCGTCTAGCCCATTGAGCAGGCCGTCGCGGAGGAGGCTGTCATGCACCTCGCGGCCAGTGTTCACATAAATCGGGATGCCGGCGCGTGGTTCGGCCGCGCGGATCAGCGGCACAAGCCGCTCCCATTCAGCGCGGGAAAAATGCGGCGTGCCAAGACAGACGGCCGTGATCGGTGTGCCGTCTGATGACGTCGAGAGATGGGCGAGCGTGTCCCGGATATCGGCCGGCGTGACAACGATCGTCTCTTCCGGCGCATAGCCGTGGAATGCATCCTTCAACGTCGGCGCTTCCGGCGTGATACCGACAGCATGGAACAGGCCGACGGCGCCGGACGAGGCCGAGGCCGCGCCGAGCGCTTTCAACTGGTCCTCGTCGCGTGGAGTTGGGAGGCCTTCGATAACCGGGACGCGATCACCGGATTTGAGCCCGATGATCAGACCGATGGCGACATAGAGCTGGTCCAGTTCGAACTGGCCATCACCAAAACCTTCGAGCCGAAAGAGGATACGCCCGCGACGGTTCGCATCGAGATGCAGTCCATAGGCCGGCGCGCGGCCGGTGATGGCGCAACACAGGTCGATGAAATCGCCGTAGCGGTTGGTGCGGGCGCCGATCACCGAATTGGCGAAGACGATGGCGTTTGATTCGCCCCAGGCGATCTGCTCGCCGAAGCGCGGCCGGAACATGGTCTGGTAGGGCGCGCAGGTGAAGCTCGGCATGCAGCCGAGTTCTTCATGCGCCCGCATCAACCGGGCCAGCGGCTGTTGCTCGGCCTGTGGCATGAGCATGATTTCGGGGTGGATGAGGTCGACCGAGCCGACATTGAGCGTCGTCGGCACCGCGACCTTGCCGCTGAGCGAGACCAGCCGCTCGACGAAATCGAGGCTGACCTGGCCGTGATAGAGACAGCCGTCGATATGGCTGCCGGCGATGTCGACGAATCCTTCTGCGCCGACTGACCCCGCGAAGGCATGGAGGATTTCGAAGGCGAATGCCTGGGCAGGTCCCGCCTCGCCTTTGAGGCGTGCGCGGTCTTCCGCTGAAAGTGTCAGTGCCACAGCCCCTTCTCCGTGATGATCCGGGTCATGGGTATGTCATGCGGCTGGGGATGAATAGTGGGAATGTGCTGGCTCGAATAGCCGACGCCGATCACCAGCGGCTTACCTGGATGGGCGGCGAGTGTGCGATCGAAGAAGCCGCCGCCATAACCGAGCCGGTAGAGTTGCGGGTCGAAGCCGACCAATGGCGAGATGACGATGTCGGGCAGCATTTCGACACCCGCCGCTGGGATCGGGATGTTCCAGATTCCCCGGTCGAGCTTCTCGCCCTGTTTCCACGACTTGAAGATCAACGGCTTGCCCTTTTCAACCACGATGGGAAGGAGGCAAGTCGCGCCACGGGCCGTAGCACGCTCGATCCAAGGGCGCAGATCCGGTTCTCCGCGGAAAGGCCAATAGAGGCTGATCGCCTTGCCGGCGATGTCGTCGAGTTCACTGTCGAGCGCATCGGCAATGGCTTGGGAACAGGCAGTGCGGGTTTCTGCCGGGATGGCGAGCCGGGCGGCGATCAGTTCTTCGCGGCGCGCCTTGCGCCATGCCGGTACGCCCTCCGGCGGGGCAGGCGGCGCAAGCCCGGCATAGGCCGGATCGATCTCGTGCAGCATGCAAGCCGGCGAGGAATAGTCGCCGGGGTTGTCGTCTTCATCATGCGGCATGATGACCTCCCATCGCCCGAGAGATGACCAGAACGCCAACGATATCGCAACGCCGCGTCGCGCCACCCTATGTCGCAGCCACCGACACATCATCAGAATTGATGGCAGGTATGACTTTATTCAGTTTGTTTGACGCTGCGCCCAGCCGATATGATCAGCAGAAGGAATATCCGATGACGCTTGATATGGCTGCAGCATCCACAAACAAATCAACTGAGGCGCTGGTGGTTGCGCTGGCCGGGGCGCTGTCGCTCTCGGTCGCCATGGGCATCGGCCGTTTCGCCTTCACGCCGCTCTTGCCGATGATGCTGCATGATGGCGTCGTCGATCTGCATGGTGGCAGCACGCTCGCGACGGCGAACTATCTCGGCTACCTGGCTGGTGCCATCCTCTGCATGACGCTGCCGGGCTTCCTGCGACGCTTTGGCCGGTCGATGCCCGACAATGCCCGGCTCGTGCGCTTCTCGTTGGTCATGACCGCCCTGCTGACCTTGGCCATGGCCTACCACGCCGCGGCGCTTTGGCCCGTCTGGCGGTTCGCCTCTGGTGTCATAAGTGCGGTGGCATTCGTCTATACGTCCGGCTGGTGCCTGGGGCGATTGGCGGCACTGCAGCAGGGGCATATGAGCGGCGTGATTTATGCCGGCCCGGGCATCGGCATCGCGCTATCCGGTCTCGGCGCCTTCGCCATGACGAATGCCGGCGCCAACTGGATGCTCGGTTGGACCGTATTGGGTCTGGCGGCGCTGGCGCTGAGCATTGCCATCTGGCCAATCTTCGCGCCTGCTCCGACCGCTTCTTTGCAACCTGCTCGTTCCGAGAGTGCCGCGCATCACGCAAGAAAGGGTTGGACGCCCGAGGAAATTCTCCTGACCCTAGCCTATGGCCTTGCCGGCTTCGGTTACATCATAACGGCAACCTTCCTGCCGGTTATCGCCCGGGCCGCGCTACCCGGTTCTGGCTGGGTGGATCTGTTCTGGCCGCTGTTCGGCATCGCCGTGGCGATCGGCGCACTGTTGACCCGAATGATTTCCGCCTCGGTCGATCGCCGCACTTTGCTAGCGATCTGCTATGTGTTGCAGTGCCTCGGTATCCTCTCGTCGCTCCTGGTGCCGACGATCGCCGGCTTCGTCGTGGGCAGCATCTTGCTCGGCCTGCCATTCACCACGATCACACTCTTCGCCATGCAGGAAGTGCGGCGTTTGCGACCGAACGAACCCACGGCGTTCATGGGACTGATGACGGCTGCCTACGGCATTGGCCAGATCGCCGGGCCGCCGCTTGTCTCCGCCATCCTGGCGCGTGCGGTGTCATCAGATGCGGGTTTCGCGCTTTCACTCGAAGTGGCATCCGGAAGCCTGTTTTTCGGCGCGCTCGTCTTCCTCTTCATGAAATTTCGTTTCCCTATCACTGATATGTGAAGTGAGATGAAGGTCGATTCTGGCCGTTCGTCTTGGAAATGCCGCGATCCCAAACCCATTTCATTGAAAGAGGCTGTTACCTGGAGAATAACCGGTCGATTGGAACCGTATTAACTTCAGAACATTATGATTGCGAACTTGGCTCGAAAAAGGAGGCCGCAATGAGTGCATTGAATTCCGGTCTGTTCCTGGTCTCGGCGGTCGCATCCGGTTCCGGCCTCAGCGGGCTTTCTCAGGAAACGTTCAAATTGCGTACGCCGAAGCGGTTGAAAAAGCTGGTGAAACGGGTCGATCCGACCTATACGCCGCTTTCAGCGCGCAAGAAGGAGGAACTCATGCAGAGTATCCTCCATGACGATTGGCACGAATAGGCCGCGCGATCAGGCGGCCTGTTCCAGTCCCCCATAATTGGTAAGATAATCGACGATCTCGGCGACGCCATCGCCGCGCTTCATATCCGTGAAGAGAAAGCGCTTTCCGGCGCGCATGCGCGTCGCATCCCGTTCCATGACATCGATATCGGCGCCGACATAGGGCGCGAGGTCCTTCTTGTTGATGACAAGCAGATCCGACTTGGTGATGGCTGGGCCGCCCTTGCGCGGGATTTCTTCGCCCTGGCAGACCGATATGACGTAGATCGTCAAGTCCGCGAGATCAGGCGAGAAGGTCGCTGCGAGGTTGTCACCGCCCGATTCAATGAAGACGATGTCGAGATCCGGGAATCTGCGATTGAGATCGGCAATGGCCGCGAGATTGATCGAGGCGTCTTCGCGGATCGCGGTATGCGGGCAGCCACCCGTCTCGACGCCGACGATACGGTCGGACGTCAGAGCCTGCATCCGTACCAGCGCCTCGGCGTCTTCCTTGGTGTAGATATCGTTGGTCACCACGGCGACCGAGTAGCGTTCGCGCATGGCCTTGCAGAGCTTCTCTGTCAACGCGGTCTTGCCCGATCCGACGGGGCCGCCGATGCCGATGCGAAGAGGTCCGTTGCGTGATGTCATGGCTTTGTCCTTGGGTCTTGCGCTATCAGGATCGGAAGAGGCGGGAATGCAGCTGTTCGTGGCGCGCCGACATGATGTCGGCGATGACGGTGGAGCTGCCGAGGTCTTCGAGGGTCGAGGTGGTCGCCATACGTGCAGCCTCCAGAATTGTCGGTTCGAGTCCGGCGAGGAGCGCCATGGCATCGCGCTGCCCCAGCACGCTCAGCCGGATTGCGGCCGATACGGTCTGCGAGCTAAAGGCATGCAGCCAGGCGACGAGCGTGTCCTGCAGGCCAATACCATTTGCAGCCGCGACAGCGCCGACGGCCACGGCGTAAGGTGTATCTTGAGCCACCGCGCCAGCCGCATCAGGCGACCAGGGCCGTGCGGCCTCGAGGAAGGCATCGCCCTGCGCGGTCGCTTCGAGATAGCGCTCGGCTGAGCCGGCCAGTGCGCGGGCGAGGTCTGCGACCTCTGTTAGCCGCCCGGCATCGCCATAGGCATTCCAAGCCTCAGCAAGCAGCACTGCGTCATTGTGGAACTGCCCACGGTTGATCGCGCTCTCCAGCCATTCTCCGAGTTCTGCTGCATCGTTGATATGCCCTTCCCGCACCGCGGCTTCGAGCCCAGCCGAATAGGCGAATCCGCCTACCGGAAAGGCGGGCGAGAGCCATGTCAGGAGCCGAAGCAGCGATAGGTTGTCAGTGGTCATGGTGGTCGTGATGATCATGGCCATGGTGGTCATGCTGGCCATGCGAGCCGTGGCTATGATAGGCGCCATGCACCGGCTGGAAGGGTTCCGTCACTTCGGTCACCGTGGCGCCCAGACCTTCGAGCATGGATTTGATGACATGGTCGCGCTCGATGAGGATGCGCTTTTCCTCGATCTGCGCCGCGAGATGGCGGTTGCCGAGATGCCAGGCAAGTTCGATCTGGTGGACGATGTCTCGGGGTCGAATTTCCAGCAGCGGCTCCTCGGCGGCAATCACCTCGACATGACCGGCATCATTTTCGAGTTCGAGGAGATCGCCATGCTCCAGCACAATCGGTTCCTTGAGGTCGAGCATCACGACGTCATCATGCGCCATATGCAGCAGCTTGCGGCGCAAGTGGCGGCCGTCATGGGTGAGAACGACGACGTCGATCGGCTTCGTGCTGACTGTACCGGGTTTGACGACTCGGGTTGAGCGGTAGGGCATGGCATTCTCTTTCCAGTTGGCGGGATCATGACTCCGCGAGGGCGTCCGGGGCAATGCGTAAAAGCGGAACCTCGGCCCTAAAGTCCGTGCGGGAAATAACGAAGATAGATCTGGTTCAATCGTCCACTTCTCGACAGCGCGAGAAGTGCCGCATCCATGCCCTGGGCGATCAGCGGCGCATCCTTGCGGGTGACGAGCGTCAACCCATCACCGAGAATGGCGCGCGAATAGTAGGGACCGCCAAGGAAGCGGCAGCAGCCAGCGGCTTCGGTCGATTCCAGCCAGAAGGCGAGTTGCAGGCCATCGCCGAAAGCGGCCTTGACCTCGCCCTTCTTGAGGGCCGCCAACAGGTCTTCGCGTTTCGGATATGCCTTCGGCTTGAAGCCAGGGAAAAAGTTCGTCAGTATGGCTTCATGCGCCGTCCCCGCCACGACACCGGCCTCGCCCGGCTGAAGGGCGGAAGGCTCGGTCAACTTCGTCTGGCCGACCACCGTCACGAAGCGCGCCGGCAATTGCATGAAGGGCCGCGACAGGCTTGCTTTCTCCCGGAGATCCGGGGTGACTCGAAGACCGGCCGCAATCACATCGCCCTGATCCTTCTCCAACGCCGTCATCAGGTCCTTGTAGGGCAGCGCTTCGATCTGGCAGCGCTCGAGAACATTGAGTTCGCGGCAGATCTCGCGTGCAAGGTCGACATGAAACCCGGAAAGCTTGTTGGACTGATCGATAAAGTTGAGTGGCGGAAAGTCGACCGTGGTAAGAAAGCGGATGCGAGGCACTGAAGCCAGGTCAGGTCTCTGCAAGCGTTCACGCGGGTCGAACATCAACGGAAGCTCGACAGTATTGGCCGTTTGTGCCGACGCGCCGTGCGGGCTCGACAGCAATGAAAGGTACATAAGCGCAAGCGCGAAAAAACAACGTGACACAACCATGAGCTTCTGTATTATCATTAGAAGTTTAGCCAGTTTCGAACGTTTCTTATTGTGCGATTTCCATGCTGGACCGGTGGGGACACGACCGCTCAACACAAGGGATTGCTCCTTCCCGGCCCGTCCGGATTGAAGGCGATCCGGCGTCGCCTTCAAGACTTATAGCTGAACAGGGAAACGAGGAAGAGAGATTTCTCCTGCGGCTCGGCTTTTCCAAGCCGCTGGTTGCGGCGATGAAGGCGCGGGCGGCAAGCAACGGAACGACGATCGAAGCGGAACTGCTGGCTTGCGGGCATGTTCAGGAAGCCGCCTACTATGGCGCATTGGCGCGGGTGCTCGGCGTGCGTTTTGTCGAGAGCATCGAGCCGGTCGATGTCAACGACAGCACGACACTCGACAGCCAACTCGTCAAGCCGGGCGTTCTTCGGGTGACACCACCCGATAGTTCCGCCTTGACGCTGGTGGTGCCAGAGGCGCGCGACATCGCGAGGTGGGTGCAGCGTATCCGGAATTCCGACACGCTGGCATCGATCATGGCGGTGACAACGCCTTCGGCGTTGAGACGCGCGGTGTGGAAGGCGGGCGAGCGCCGGCGGGTCGATGTGGCGGCCGACAGCCTGTTCGACGATCAGCCGCGTCTGAGTGCGCGGTCTGTTCTGACCGGAGGTCAGGGGTTCCTCGCCGGATCCTTGTTGATGGCGTTTCTCTGCTGTTTCCTGCTCTTTCCTTTCGAGACCCTCGACGCGGTGCACATCTGTCTGTCCGCTGCGTTCTGTATCCTGATTCTTCTGCGCGGCCTGGCACTTGGTCGATCGCAGCCGTCGAAATCGCTGGCACCGATTGCCGACGATCAGCAGCTGCCAGTCTACACCGTTCTCGTGGCGCTCTACCGTGAGAAGGAAATGGTGCAGCAGCTCAGCAATACATTGATGCGGCTCGACTGGCCCACTTCCCGTCTCGACATCAAGCTGATTTGCGAGGCAGACGATCGTGAGACGATCGATGCGCTTCAGGGACTGAATCTTCCGCCGCAGTTCGAAATCGTCGAGGTGCCTGATAGAGCACCGCGGACGAAACCCAAGGCACTCAATTATGGCCTGGCCGGCGCCCGGGGTCGGTTCGTCGTCATCTATGACGCCGAGGACAGGCCGGAGCGGCAGCAGTTGCGCGAGGCCTATGGGCGTTTTCGCGACGCGCCGGAGGACGTCGCCTGCCTGCAGGCGCCGCTGATCATCTCAAATGCCGGCGACAGCTGGCTGTCTGGTCTGTTTGCGCTCGAATATGCCGGTCTGTTCCGCCGGCTTTTGCCTTATCTCGGCAACCGGCACCAGCCGATGCCCCTCGGTGGCACATCCAACCATTTCCGCATCGACGCTCTTCGGGCCGTCGGTGCCTGGGATCCGTACAATGTGACCGAGGATGCGGATCTTGGCATGCGCCTTCATCGCTTTGGCTACCGCGTCGAGACGCTGACCCACTACACCTTGGAGGATGCACCAACAGAACACTCGGTCTGGCTGGGTCAGCGAACCCGCTGGTTCAAGGGCTGGATGCAGACCTGGCTCGTGCTGATGCGCCAGCCGGTTCTGCTGACGCGAGAACTCGGCCTGCGCGGCACGCTGATGTTCCACATCCTCGTGACCGGCATGCTCGTCTCGGCGCTCGGCCACCCGCTGATTCTGCTCTTCATCGCGATGACGATGTGGAACCTTGGCTTCGCGCCTCACGCAACGACGTTCGAAATCGTGATGTTCGTGCTGGACTGGTTCAATATTCTTGCCGCCTACACGGTTTTCATCCGGCTCGGCTGGCGGCCAATGGGAAGGAACGAGCGGCAGCGAGTGGGCAATCGATGGCTGCAGGTGCCGGCATACTGGATGCTGATGTCGGTGGCGGCCTGGAGAGCGGCGATCGAGCTCTATCGAAATCCGTTCTTCTGGAACAAGACGCCACATGTGCCGAGCAAGAGCGGGCCGAGGTCGTCAAATGCCGAGGACGATGCAAGTACGGCTCCTCGGTGAATCTCAGTCGATAATGTCGAGCCTTTGCTTGATGCGGCTGACCTCATTGGTCAATCGATCGATGCGAGCTTCCAAATGCGCGACCCCCTCCGCATCTGACGCTTGGTCGCGACGCAACGAGGCAATCGATATCTCGATGCGCGTCAGGCGGTGGCCGTGTTCGCGGAGCATATCTTTCATTTCGTGCATATCTCCGCGCATCGCGCGCAGATGTTCAAGCACAATATTTGTCGGATCGTCGGCCATACGAGGCTGTGTTCCAAGGATCGTCTCTTGAAAATAGTCGCATCGCAGAGTTTTGCAACTCAGAACAGGAAATACCGCTGCGCCATCGGCAGCACAGTCGCGGGCTCGCAGGTCAGCAGCACGCCGTCGGCGCGGACTTCGTAGGTCTCGGGATCGACCTCGACATGTGGCGTCAGGTCGTTGAGGATCATCGACTTCTTCGAAATGCCGCCGCGGGTGTTCTTGACCGCCACCAGATTCTTGGCGACGCCAAGGCGCTGGGCAAGCCCGCCGTCCAGCGAAGCCTGCGACACAAAGGTCACCGAAGAGTTGGTGCGCAGCTTGCCATAGGCCGCGAACATTGGACGGTAGTGCATGGGCTGCGGCGTTGGGATCGAGGCGTTGGGGTCGCCCATGGGCGCAGCCGCGATGGAGCCGCCCAACAGCACCATTTCCGGCTTGACGCCGAAGAAGGCTGGCGACCAGAGCACGAGGTCGGCGCGTTTGCCGACTTCGACGGAGCCGATCTCGTGGCTGAGCCCCTGTGCGATCGCCGGGTTGATCGTATATTTGGCGATATAGCGGCGAACGCGGAAATTGTCGTTGTCGCCCTTCTCATCGGGCAGGCGGCCGCGCTGGCGCTTCATCTTGTCCGCCGTTTGCCAGGTGCGGATCGCGACTTCACCGACTCGACCCATGGCCTGGCTGTCCGACGAGATGATTGAAAACGCGCCCATGTCGTGGAGGATATCTTCCGCGGCGATCGTCTCCTTGCGGATACGGCTTTCGGCGAAGGCGATGTCCTCGGGAATCGACGGCGACAAGTGATGGCAGACCATCAGCATGTCGAGATGCTCGGCCAAAGTGTTGACCGTGTAGGGCCGCGTCGGGTTGGTCGAGGAGGGGATGACATTGAGCGACCCGCAGACCTTGATGATGTCAGGCGCGTGGCCGCCGCCGGCGCCTTCCGTGTGAAAGGCGTGGATCGTCCGACCCTTGATCGCGTCGATCGTGTCCTCGACGAAGCCGCTCTCATTGAGCGTGTCGGTATGGATCATCACCTGGATGTCGTATTCGTCGGCCACCGACAGGCAGTTGTCGATCGCGGCCGGCGTCGTGCCCCAGTCCTCATGAAGCTTCAGGCTCGATGCTCCCGCGAGCACCATCTCCACCAGCGGTGCCGGCAGCGAAGCATTGCCCTTGCCTGCCAGCGCGAGGTTCATCGGAAAGCCATCGAAGCTCTCGATCATACGCTCGATATGCCAGGCACCTGTACAGGTGGTGGCGAGCGTGCCATGCGCCGGGCCGGTGCCGCCGCCGAGCATGCAGGTCACGCCGCTCATCAGCGCTTCCTCGATCTGCTGCGGGCAGATGTAGTGGATATGCGCATCCATGCCGCCGGCGGTCAGAATCTTGCCTTCGCCCGCAATCGCCTCGGTCGAGGGGCCGACGATGATGGTGACGCCAGGTTGCGTATCCGGATTGCCGGCCTTGCCGATCGCGACAATTCGCCCATCCTTGAGGCCGACATCGGCTTTGACGATGCCCCAATGGTCGATGATCAGCACATTGGTAATGACGGTATCGACGGCGCCCTGCGCCCGCGTTGCCTGGCTCTGGCCCATGCCGTCACGGATGACCTTGCCGCCGCCGAACTTCACTTCCTCGCCATAGGTCGTAAAATCCTTCTCGACCTCGACGAAGAGCTCGGTATCGGCCAGCCTCACCTTGTCGCCGGTCGTCGGGCCGAACATCGAGGCATAGGCGGCGCGGGACATCTTGTAGGACATGGGATCAGGCTCCTTGGACGTAGTGTCTTGAATATTTGATCGAAAGCCGGGCGAGTTGGCCGCGCTGTATCAGATCGTCCACCCATCTCCGCTCGGCTTCCCAAGGATGACCGTCCCAGCCCTGATGGCCGAATCCAGCAAGGAAGATTTCGTCATCGGGCTTGCGGTAGTGGGCGAGAAATTCGGCGACAGCCACGGCGCCGGTCGAAGGCACGACATAGGGCTCCGGCTCGTGGGCTGCCAAGGTGCGGTCGAGTGCTTCGTGGGTGGCGGCGGGTATGATGTGGAAGTCCTTGCCGTTCTGTCGGGCGTAGTCAGCAAAACCGTCCGTACAGTCGTCGCAGAAATCGTCGAGTTCGGGATGGTCACGCAGGATGTCGGGGCGCATGGACCTGAACTTCGCGGGGTCGCGGACGCACCAGATCGAGGAGGCGAGCCAAACGGATTTGTTGCAGGCCCAACTGGCCCCTTCCGTCATTGCCTTACCTGGCCGGCCCGTGTTGCAAACCGCCACGATATCGGTTTTGCCACCGCCGACGCCGACGGAACGGCAATCGTTGAAGCGCATCACGAGGCCGGCGGCATCGATGATATCGGCGAGCCCTTCACCGATTTCTCCATTGCCGACGATCATGATGCTGCGCGCCATCTCTATTCCGATTCCGCGATCTTGTTGAGTTCAGCGATGCGGTCGCGGGTGACCCTTTCCTGGCAATGGCCAACCATCATCGGCTCCATCGAGCCGCCGCGCTCGTCGAAGCCCTCGATGAAGCAGCGGCCCTCGCGATATTGCAGCCAGCCCTGCTGCGACAATTCCAGCGCTTCGACGCCACCGGCCGGATTGGGGCGGGCCTCGCTCACGTCCTTGTCGATCGCCTCCATTGTCTTCATCGCCCTGGCAAGGGCGATGGCCATGTCGGCATCGGCCTTGTCGGCTTCCTGCCAGGCGCAGGCGGTGAGTTCATTCTGGCTCACCGGATCCTTGCAGGCGTCGGCAGGCGCGTCCTGCGCCGTGGCAGCAGGCGCCCAGGCGAGCATCAGTCCAGTGGCAAACGCGCCAACCGGGCGCACAAGTCGATGCGTTGGCCCGATTGGCAATCTCGCAACCGCCTGCACGCCATGAGCCATCTCGTCAGTCCTCCAGGCTCGTCATGAGATCCTTGAGTTCCTTGATTCGGTTCTTCGTCAGCTCGATCTTGCAGTTGCCGACGAGCAGTGGCTCGAGCGTGCCGCCGCGGGCCAGGTATCCCATGCCATCGCAATGAGCGTCCCGGTATTGCAGCCACGCCGTTTCGGCGGTGGTCAGCGCCTCGGTTTCGGTCTTGAGGTCGGGGGCCTCCGGCCGCGGGGCACTCTGGTCCATCTTCTTGGCATAGGCCAGCGCCTCTTCGTAAGCCTTGGTCAGTTCACCATTGAGCTTCCAGAATTCCTGGGCGGCGCAGTAGTTCATCTCCTGTTGCGCCTGAGGGTCGGCGCATTTGTCTTCCGGCGTGGCGGCTACGACCACGGCTGGGCCACTTGCCATGAGCATGAGCGCCGTGATGGAAAACAAGATCGCGCGGCAGATCGTCTTTCTTGAATGGATGGTGCTGCCTTCCATCAATTGACCCTCATCGCCTCAATCAGTTCCCGCAGTTCCTTGGTGCGGGCCTCCGTCAGCCGCGCCTGACAGCCGCTGATGAGCATGCCTTGCATCGAGCCGCCCACGGCCTCGTAGCCCATGCCGTCGCAATGGCCGTCACGATAGTCGATCCAGGCGCGTTGTGCCTTCTTCAACGACTTGACGGCGCCGACATAGGCTTCATTCATATCCGCGGCCTGCACATCCGCCTCTGCCGCGGTCTTGAGTGCATCCTTGTAAACGGTGTTCAGCTCCTTGTCGGCCTTCTCGAAGTCCATATAGGAGCACTGGTTCATATCTGCCTGCGACATGGCGTTGGCGCAGTCGAGTGGGGGGTCTTCCTGAGCGAAAGCCATGCCGGATGACGCGAGGGCGAATACGGTCGCGAGGGTGAAAATTCTCATTGAGACTTCCCTTGCCGCCACTTCAAAGCTTGCCCATCACCTGTTGGCGGAAACCGTAGACTTCACGCTTGCCAGACAAGGGGATGAGTTGCACCGTGCGCTTCTGGCCGGGCTCGAAGCGGACGGCTGTGCCGGAGGGGATGTCGAGGCGCATGCCGCGTGCCTTGTCACGATCGAAATCGAGACCCTTGTTGGTCTCGAAGAAATGATAATGCGAGCCGACCTGGATCGGCCTATCGCCGGTATTGGCGACGTCGATCGTCACGGTCGGCGCGCCGGCATTGAGTTCGATGTCGCCTGGTGCTGCAATGATTTCACCGGGTTTCATATGGCCTCTCCTCCTCTAAGCGGCTTTGAGAGGGCCGCAGCCCTCGGCCTTCAGGATACGTTTGGTCGAGGCCGGATATTTGGCCAGCTTGCCGGCCGGGCGGATCGGGCGTCGGACGAGGTCACCGCCGCAATTGGGGCAGATGCCGCCGAGCTTTGTCTCGGCGCAGTCTGTGCAGAAAGTGCATTCGAAGGTGCAGATCACGGCATCCCGGCTCTCGGGCGGAAGATCCCTGTCGCAGCATTCGCAATTGGGGCGGAGTTCAAGCATGGCGCACCTCAGCGGATCGGTTCGTGGACGGTCACCAGCTTGGTGCCGTCGGGGAAAGTCGCTTCCACCTGCACGTCGTGAATCATCTCGGCGATGCCCTCCATCACCTGGTCGCGGGTGATGACATGGGCGCCGGCTTCCATGAGATCGGCGACCGAACGGCCGTCGCGCGCGCCCTCGACAACATAGTCGGAGATCAGCGCGATCGCCTCGGGGTAGTTGAGCTTCACGCCGCGCTCCAGGCGCCGGCGCGCCACAATAGCGGCCATGGAAATCAACAGCTTGTCTTTTTCACGAGGTGAAAGGTTCATCAAAGGCTCCGCGACGATCAGGCGACATATCAGGAGGTTGAAGGGCCGGAGGCAATACGGCAAATGACGGTGCCGCCGACGGTTCAGATGTTCCACACTTTCGGCGGCGGCTCTCCGTTTCGCAAGAGCGAAATGGTCGGCACCAGTATTTTCCTCAGGGCAAAGCCATCTTCGGCCGCCATGCGGATGACGAGCTTGTCCTTCCATTGGCTCGACCCAGCGACCTTCTCGCCAAGCAGGGCGTGCAGGTTTGCCATGACCGCCTCGGCGCGCGCGCCGACATAGAGCAGCGTGGCGAAGGCGAGATTGCCGGCGAGGGTCGCGCGGCCACGGATGACGCGGTCGATTTCGCCGGTGAGACGCAGGTCTTCGGCGTGGATCAGCCGGCCGTTGCGGCGGATGCGCCAGCGGTCGCGCAGGCTGCCGTAGGTCACAGTCTCGCCCATCGCCTTGCGTCCAAGGAGGATGGCTTCGAGCGCGATCAGTTCGGCATGCTCGGCGAGATCGGCATCGAGTGTGCGGTAGAGAGCGCCCTGGTCGAACAGAATGGTTTCCTGCGGCAGCCAATGCAGCACCGCGCCCGGCCCGGCCGACAGGCGCGCTGCGATATGCGCGTCGCCACCCGAGGATTTGTAGATCCGCTCGCAGGCCTGGGTGGTGACGGTGACCTTGGTGTCCGCGCCGGCATTCACCTCCCAGTCGATCCGGTCGCCGCCGGTGAGGCCGCCGGAGGTATTGATAAGGACGGCTTCCATGCCGCCATCGAAGGATTCGGGGATCCGGATCTTGCTGCAGCCTTCCTGGTAGAAGACGTCGATACGGCTGCGGTTGGCGACAAGCTTGGTCGCGAGGCGGGCCACGCCCTTGGCGCGTTGGGGGAGGATGGTGGGAGCGATGTCAGGGTTAGGAGCAAGCATCGATACCCCCCTCTGCCCTGCCGGGCATCCGCCCCTCAAGGGGGGAGATCCGCCAAAAGCTTTTTGCTGGTCCCAACCCGACGCCGAGGGCTGAGCGTTCGACGCTGGCCGTCAGCGAGGCATTGCTCCATCGAATCTCCCCCCTTGAGGGGCGGATGCCCGGCAGGGCAGAAGGGGATACCTGCATAACTCGAGTCAAAAATCACACCGTCAAATGCCGGCGGGCCTCGGGCGTGTCGAGCGTTTCCGCCGGTCCCTGATGCACGATCTCGCCGCGGTCCATGATGTAGACATGGTCGGCAAGTTCGCGGCAGAAATCAAGGTATTGTTCCACAAGCAGGATCGCCATGCCGGTGGAGTCGCGGAGATAGCGAATGGCGCGGCCGATATCCTTGATGATCGAGGGCTGGATGCCCTCGGTGGGCTCATCCAGCACGAGGATGCGCGGGCGGGTCACCAGCGCCCTGCCGATGGCGAGCTGCTGTTGCTGGCCACCTGAGAGGTCGCCGCCGCGGCGGCCGAGCATGGATTGCAGGATCGGAAACAGGCTGAAGATATCGTCGGGGATAAAGCGCTCGGAGCGCTTGATCGGCGCGTAACCAGATTCCAGGTTTTCCTTCACTGTCAGGAGGGGAAAGATCTCGCGGCCCTGCGGGACATAGCCGATGCCGAGCTTGGCGCGGCTGTAGGGCGCCATGCCATTGAGTTCCCTATCCTCGAAGCTGATCCTGCCCGATGACAGTGGATGCTGACCGGTGACGGCGCGGAGCAGGGACGACTTGCCGACGCCGTTGCGGCCGAGGACGCAGGTGATTTTGGCCATCTCGGCCTTGATCGAAATGCCGCGCAGCGCCTGGGCGGCGCCGTAATGCAAGTTGGCGTTCTCGACGGTCAGCATGTCATGTTCCCTTGCTCAATTCAGCAATGACCTCTTCAGCTTCTGAAGGGCGTCGGTCTGTTGCGGTGTCGGCTCGCCGCCAACTTCGGCGATTTGTTCGCCCATATCGATCAGCTGACGGCGTTCGGCGTCATCCAAAGCGTTCAGCCAGAGATCGCGGAAGCGGCGTACCGGATCGTCGAGATTTATGACGCTCTTGGCGGTCCAATCGGCGAAGATCAGCACCTCATCCATATCCTTGACCGCGATGATGTCCTTCATCCGCTCGCGTATAATTTCCTTGGCGAGGTCCTTCTGCATCGGCTTTTCGTTGGCGAGCACGAGAAGGAACACGACTGCGGCGATAGCCGGGTTCTGGATCGAGGCCAGCGGCGCAGCCTCGGCCGCCTTGCGGAACTGCCGGCGCTTGTAGGCGCCGCGCATCCGCTCGACCGAGTCGATGACCTCGCTTCCTGCTTCCTTCACCATCTTCAATCGCCACCACCAGACAGCCGCACCGGCCGCCACCATCAACAACAATCCGAGAAAGGGCATGATCGAACTCCAGAATGAAATTTGCCGGGAAGGACATTATTCAATCTGACGTTCGATCGCCTCCTTCTATTTTCACGCCGGCCTCAACGGCCGAGATAGTTTTCGATCACCTTGGGGTCCGAGCTGACGAAGTCGATCGAGCCTTCGGCCAGAACAGAGCCTTCGGCCAGGCATGTCACCTTGACGCCGAGGTCGCGGATGAAACCCATGTCGTGTTCCACGACCACGACCGAGCGGGTCTTGGCGATGTCCTTGAGCAGGATTGCGGTTTCCGACGTTTCTGCGTCCGTCATGCCGGCCACGGGCTCGTCGACCAGCAGCAGCTTCGGTTCCTGGGCCAGCAGCATGCCGATCTCCAGCCATTGTTTCTGACCGTGCGAGAGGTTGGCGCCATAGTCATCTTTGCGGTGCGTCAGGCGGACGGTCTCGAGAATTTCCTCGATGCGTGCTTTGTCCTCGCCGGACAGCCGATAGAACAGTGTGCCGAACACGCCGCGATTGCGATTGAGCGCCAGTTCGAGATTGTCCCAGACCGTGTGACTTTCGAAGACCGTGGGCTTCTGAAACTTGCGGCCGATGCCGAGCTGAGCGATCGAGGCCTCGTCCTTCTTGGTCAGGTCAATATCGCCGTTGAAATAGACTTCGCCCGAGTCGGGTCGGGTCTTGCCGGTGATGATGTCCATCATCGTCGTCTTGCCGGCGCCGTTGGGGCCGATGATGGCGCGCAGTTCCCCGGGCTCGACGACGAAGGAGAGCGAGTTCAGCGCCTTGAAGCCGTCGAAGGAGACGGAAACGCCGTCAAGATAGAGGATGGACTTCGGCTTCATGTCCTTGTTGACGGCGTTCATTCAGCGGCTCCCGGTTCTGCGACGGCGGTGGGAATGGGCGCCACGCGGGACTTTTCCTTGGTGGCGGCATCGGAATACTCCTTCCGCCGCGCGTAGAATTGCTGGACGGTGCCGACGATGCCCTTAGGCAGGAACAGCGTCACCAGCACGAAGAGTGCCCCCAGCGCAAACAGCCACACTTCGGGGAAGGCGCCGGTGAAGAAGGTCTTGCCGGCATTGACCAGCACCGCGCCGATGATCGGCCCGATCAGCGTTCCGCGGCCGCCGACGGCGGTCCAAATGACAACCTCGATCGAGTTGCCGGGTTCGAATTCGCCCGGGTTGATGATGCCGACCTGCGGCACGAAGAGTGCACCGGCGATGCCGGCCATCATGGCGGAGACGACGAAGGTGAAGAGCTTGATGTTCTCGACGCGGTAGCCGAGGAAGCGGGTACGGCTTTCGGCATCGCGGACCCCGATCAGCACCTTGCCGTATTTCGAGCGCACGATAGCCGAAGAGATCAGCAGGCAGATCGCCAGCATGATGGCGCTGGCAGCGAAGAGAGCGGCCCGGGTGCCATCGGCCTGGACGGAGAAACCCAGGATTTCCTTGAAGTCGGTCAGGCCGTTATTGCCGCCGAAGCCCATATCGTTGCGGAAGAAGGCGAGCAACAACGCATAGGTCATCGCCTGGGTGATGATCGAGAGGTAGACGCCGTTGACGCGGGAGCGGAAAGCGAACCAGCCGAAGATGAAGGCGAGCAGACCGGGCACCACCACGACCATGATCGCGGCGAACCAGAACATGTCGAAGCCATGCCAGAACCACGGCAGTTCCTTCCAATTCAGGAACACCATGAAATCAGGCAGGATAGGGTTGCCATAGACGCCGCGTGGGCCGATCTGGCGCATCAGATACATACCCATCGCATAGCCGCCGAGCGAGAAGAACGCGGCATGGCCGAGCGAGAGGATGCCGCAATAGCCCCAGACGAGGTCGAGCGTCAGTGCCAGCAGGGCATAGGTGAGGTATTTCCCCATCAGCGACATGACGTAGGTCGGGATGCGGAAGGCGCTATCTACGGGCAAGAGCAGGTTGGAGGCCGGCACCAGGACGGCGACCGCGAGGATGACCGCGATGGCGATGATAATTCGCTGGTCGAGGGCGCGAAGGAAAAAACCGGTGATCATGCTTCGATCGCCCTTCCCTTGAGTGCGAAGAGACCGCGCGGCCGCTTCTGGATGAAGAGAATGATGAGGACCAGCACCAGGATCTTGCCGAGGACGGCTCCGACCGTGGGTTCGAGGAACTTGTTGAGAATGCCGAGCGACAGAGCGCCGACCAGTGTGCCCCAGAGATTGCCGACGCCACCGAAGACCACGACCATGAAGCTGTCGATGATGTAGGACTGGCCGAGATTGGGCGAAACGTTGTCGATCTGGCTCAGTGCAACGCCCGCGATGCCGGCGATGCCGGAACCGAGCGCGAAGGTCAGCGCATCGACCCAGGGCGTGCGGATGCCCATGGACGAGGCCATGCGGCGGTTCTGCGTCACCGCACGCATCTGCAGGCCATAGGCCGAACGCTTCATCAGCACCAGCAGGGCGAAGAAGACCGACAGCGAGAAGAGCACGATCCACATGCGGTTCCAGGTGATCGTCATGCCGCCGAGCGGGAAGGAGCCCGCCATCCAGGACGGATTGCCGACTTCCTGATTGGTCGGGCCGAAGATCGAGCGGACGAGCTGCTGCAGGATCAGCGAGATGCCCCAGGTGGCGAGCAGGGTTTCAAGCGGCCTGCCATAGAGGAAGCGGATCACGCCGCGTTCGATGACGAGGCCGACAGCTCCGGTGACGAGGAAGGCGACGGGCAACGCGATCGCGAGCGACCAGTCGAAGAGGCCTGGATAATTGTTCCGGATCACCTCCTGCACGACAAAGGTGGAATAGGCGCCAAGCATGACCATCTCGCCATGCGCCATGTTGATGATGCCCATAACGCCGAAGGTGATGGCGAGACCGATGGCCGCAAGCAGCAGCACCGAGCCGAGCGACATGCCGTACCAGACATTCTGGCCGAGATCCCAGAATGCCAGATTGCCTTGGATGGAGGCGATCGCGGCGTCGATGTCGGGCTTGACCGATGGATCCGCTTTGCCGGCAGCGGCCATCAGAATACCGATCGCGTCGCGGCCGCCGATCTTGTCACGGATGTTCTCGATCGCTGCCTTCTTCTGGTCGCCGCCGAGGTCTGAGGTCAGCACGGATACCGAGCGCGCGGTCTCCATGCGCGCCTTTACGACAGCGTCGGTTTCCTTCGATATCGCGGCATCGAGCAGGCCCAGATTTTCGGCGCTCGGCGATTTCAACACCGCGTCGGCGGCCTGGAGGCGCACGCTGCGGTCCGGGCTCAACAGCGTCAGCCCGCCGAGAGCGGAGCGGATGGCGCGGCGGAGATTGTTGTTGACCTTGATCTTGGTCAGCGCGCCCTTGGCTTCCTCGCCGACCGTTTCGCCCGTGACCGGGTCGATGAGCGAAAAATTGGCGCCGGCCGGCTTGGTCAGGAACACGGCATTATCGGATTTGCGGAAATAGAGATCACCTTCACCAAGCGCCTCGAGAACTGGCACCACCTTGGGATCGCCCGTCGTGGCCAGCGCCTGAATCTTGGCGGGCAGCTCGGGCAGCTTGGCTGTGGCCAGTGCGTTGATCTGGGTCTTGAGATCTTCCGCGGCGAAAGCCATCCGGCCGAAGAACGAAAGGCCCAATAGGAGCGCCAGCATGATGGTTCTTAGTGCGCGCGACATCTCGATCAATCTTCCATCTCATGTCTGGAAATAAGAGCGGGCAGCTCGTCACTGCCCGCTCCAGATCTCATCCATTGGGGTTCAAGGATGATCAGGAGCCCTTGCCACCGCACTTGCCTGTCGCGACGTTGAAGTTGCCGCAGGACATCGGCTTGCGCCAATCGGAGATCAGGTCCTTGGAGTCCGGCAGGTAGTCGGACCATTCGTCACCGACGACAGCGGCTGTCTGCTGGACGATGTCGAACTGGCCGTCGGCCTGGATCTCACCGATCAGCACCGGCTTGGTGATGTGGTGGTTCGGCATGACGGTAGAGGTGCCGCCCGACAGGTTCGGAACCGAGACGCCGATGATGGCATCGAGAACCGGATCGGTGTCGGTCGTGCCGGCAGCTTCGACGGCCTTAACCCAGGCGTTGAAGCCGATATAGGCGGCTTCCATCGGGTCGTTGGTCACGCGCTTGTCGTTCTTGGTATAGGCCTTCCAGGTCTTGATGAATTCGGCATTGACCGGCGCATCGACGGACTGGAAGTAGTTCCAAGCCGCCAGGTGACCGACGAGCGGGGTCGTGTCGAGACCTGCGAGTTCTTCTTCGCCGACCGAGAAGGCGACGACCGGAATGTCCTCGGCCTTGATGCCCTGGTTACCGAGTTCCTTGTAGAACGGCACGTTGGCGTCACCGTTGATGGTCGAGACGACGGCGGTCTTCTTGCCGGCCGAGCCGAACTTCTTGATGTCGGAGACGATCGTCTGCCAATCGGAATGACCGAACGGCGTGTAGTTGATCATGATGTCCTCTTCCTTGACGCCCTTGGACATCAGGTAGGCCTTCAGGATCTTGTTGGTCGTCTGCGGATAGACATAGTCGGTGCCGGCGAGAACCCAGCGCTCGACGCCTTCCGTGGCGGCGAGATAGTCGACGGCCGGGATGGCCTGCTGGTTCGGAGCAGCGCCGGTGTAGAAGATGTTGCGCGAAGACTCTTCGCCTTCGTACTGGACCGGGTAGAACAGGATCGAATTGAGCTCTTCGAAGACCGGCAGGACCGACTTGCGCGACGACGAGGTCCAGCAACCGAACACGGCGGCGACCTTGTCCTTTTCGATCAGGTCACGGGCCTTTTCAGCGAAGAGCGGCCAGTCGGAAGCCGGGTCGACGACGACAGCTTCGATTTTCTTGCCGAGGAGGCCGCCCTTCTTGTTCTGCTCTTCGACGAGCATCAGCATGGCGTCTTTCAGCGTGGTCTCGGAGATCGCCATCGTGCCGGAGAGCGAGTGGAGGATGCCGATCTTGATCGTGTCGTCAGCGGCGTAAGCGCCCTGCAGGCTGGCTGCGGAGAGCATGGCCGCCGCGAGCGATCCCATCATCAGGTTTTTGAATTTCATTGGATTTCCCCTCTGTTCAGCAGCAGGCCGCAGATTAAGAAAGGCTTAATGCCCGCTGTCTGAGGGGACTATCCGACCGAATTGTGCACCGCGACATACGTCATTCGACGTACCGCGAGGGGGGAAATGTGCGCAGGTTCTTCTTGGCGAATTGGGCGTCGTCATTTCTCTCATCTTGCAAATTGTCCACGCCGTGCAAGATTTGCAGGGAAAACGCCCGCCGCGCGCTCTTGCCGCCCCGGCCCGTTCATGCTTTTCATATCGAATGAACGAATTTTCGCCACATCTACGCTCTGCCTCGGAAATAGGCAGCGACGGAGCGGGGGAACCAGCCACCGGCGCGCGCCAGCGCATCGTGCCGGTACGGCGCGCCTATAATAGATGGGTGGCCAACCAGACGCTTGAAGACTATGCGCTTCGCTTTACTGCCAAGAGCGCTCGGCAATATTCTCCCACCCGCATTTCGCAAACGGCGATCGGCGCGATTTCCTTCTTGGCGCTCGAAGCCGTGGGCGGCGCGATCACGCTCTCCTACGGCACGACCAATGCGATCTTCGCCATCGTCGCCGCATCGATCCTGCTGCTGCTCATCGGGATGCCGATTGCCAAATATGCGATCAAGCATGGTGTCGACATCGACCTGCTCACCCGCGGTGCCGGCTTCGGCTATATCGGCTCGACCATCACATCGTTGATCTATGCGAGCTTCACCTTCATTCTGTTCGCGATCGAAGCCTCGATCATGACGGGCGCGCTGGAGCTGGTCTTCGGCATTCCGCTCTGGCTCGGCTACATCATCTCGGCCGTGGCAGTGATCCCGCTGGTGACCCACGGCGTGAAGATGATCTCGCGTTTCCAGATCATCACCCAGCCGATCTGGATCATCCTCAACATCCTGCCCTTCATCTTCATCGCCTTTTCCGACTGGGAGAAGTTCGATTTCTGGCTCAGCTATGCCGGCAAGGGACAGCAGTCCGGCGAACTCGGTACCATCGCGCCTTTCGATCTCGCCATGTTCGGTGCTGCCTCGGCGGTGATCCTGGCGCTGATGGCGCAGATCGGCGAGCAGGTCGACTTCCTGCGCTTCCTGCCGGCGGACCACACGCCGCCGAACTGGCGCCAGCGCTTTGCCCGTTTCCTTGCAGGCCCCGGCTGGGTCATTGTGGGGGCGCCGAAGCTGCTGGCCGGGTCATTCCTGGTCGTGCTGGCGCTCAGCTCAGGGATTCCTGCGAGCCAGGCCGCCGATCCGGCGCATATGTATGTCACTGCCTTCGGCTACATGGTGCCGAACCACACGCTGGCGCTGGTGCTCACGGCCGCTTTCGTCGTCGTGTCGCAGCTCAAGATCAATGTGATGAATGCCTATGCCGGGTCGCTTGCCTGGTCGAACTTCTTCTCGCGTCTGACTCATAGCCATCCGGGGCGCGTCGTCTGGCTGTTCTTCAACGTGGCGATCGCGCTCCTGCTGATGGAACTCGGCATCTACAAGCTGCTCGAGGAAACGCTCGGCGTCTTCTCGATCATCTCGGCCGCATGGCTCTGCTCGATATCCGCCGATCTCTTCATCAACAAGCCCCTGGGCCTCGCACCGCCGGGCATCGAGTTCAAGCGCGCGCATCTCTACGACATCAATCCCGTCGGTGTCGGCGGCATGACGATCAATGTGACCATCGCGCTTGCCGCGCATTTCGGCCTGTTCGGCACCTATGCCGCCTCGCTTGCCATTTACATGACGCCGGTCGTGGCGGCGATTGCCGTGCCCGGGATCGCCTGGGCGACGAAGGGCAAATTTTACCTCGCGCGCAAACCGCGCCAGCAGTGGAAGAACCTTGCCACCATCACCTGCTCGATCTGTGAGCATCCCTTCGAGCCCGAGGATATGGCCTGGTGCCCGGCCTATGCGGCGCCGATCTGTTCGCTCTGCTGTTCGCTCGACAGCCGCTGCCACGATCTCTGCAAGCCCAAGGCGCGGTTGAAGTATCAGGCCAGCGAAGTGGCCAAGGCGATCCTGCCCGAGCCCGCGCTCCGAACGCTATCGAGCCGCCTTGGCCGCTATGGGGTGATGACGACGCTTGCGATCGGCCTGATCGGCCTTGTGCTTTGGGGTATCGCAGAACGGGCGGGGACGGCCATCCCGGAAGCCGCGGAGGCCGTGGGCCTCACGGTCTGGGTCGTTTTCCTCGTCTTTTCGATTCTCACTGGCATTGCCGTCTGGTTTTTCGTGCTCGCCCATGACAGCCGGGTGGTCGCGGAAGAGGAGTCGTCCCGCCAGAACACGCTGCTGCTCAAGGAAATCGCCGCGCACAAGAAGACGGATGCGGCCCTTCAATACGCGAAGGAAACAGCAGAATCCGCCAACCGCGCCAAGAGCCGGTACGTCGTCGGCCTGACGCACGAACTCCGAACGCCACTCAACGCCGTGCTCGGCTATGCCCAGCTTCTCGAGCGTGACGAGAGCATACCCGACACGCGCCGTTCGGCAATCAAAGTCATCAAGCGAAGCGCCGACCATCTGTCGGGCCTGATCGATGGCCTGCTCGACATTTCCAAGATCGAAGCCGGGCGGCTTCAAGTTTACTCCGACGAGATCAACATCCGCGATTTCCTCGACCAGGTGACGGGGATGATGCGGCCGCAAGCGGAGGCCAAGGGGCTGCTCTTCAACACGTCGGTCGACGCGGCACTTCCGCATTATGTGCGTACCGACGAAAAACGGCTCCGGCAGATCCTCGTCAATCTCTTGTCCAACGCGGTGAAGTATACGACGGAAGGCACCGTCTCCTTCGGCCTGACCTATCGCGGCCAGGTCGCCACCATCACCATCTCCGACACTGGCCCCGGCATCCCCGCAACCGATCTGCCTGTCATCTTCGAACCCTTCCAGCGTGGCTCCGGCGAACAGGCCAGGCTCGCTCCAGGGCTTGGCCTTGGCCTGACGATCACCCGGCTGCTGACCCAGACGCTGGGCGGCGAAATCACCGTCGAGAGCGAAGAGGGGCGCGGCACGACCTTCCGCGTGCGGCTGATGCTCTACGGCCTGAGCAAACCCGGCGCGCCGGCACTCGACCGCAAGGTACTGACCTATACCGGCCCCCAACGGACGATCGTCGTCGTCGACGACAACGAGGAGCATCGCGAACTGATGCGCGAGGCGCTGGCGCCGCTCGATTTCGTCGTGCTGACTGCAATTTCCGGACCAGACTGTCTAGCGCTGATCGAAGGCGCGCGACCAGATATCTTCCTTGTCGATATTTCCATGCCAGGTATGAATGGCTGGGAGCTTGCGGCAAAACTCAGAGAGACCGGCCAGACGGCCCCCATCGTCATGCTGTCGGCCAATATCGGCGATGGTGGCGCCGGCGCAATCGCTGGCAGCGACCATAACGACACGCTGGCCAAGCCCGTGAACTTCCGCCAGTTGCACGACAGGCTGGCCACCTGGCTCGGGCTCGAATGGGTCTATGCGACGATTCCCACGGCCGCGGCGAACGGCAAGACAGAGCCCGGTTTCCGCAGCCCTGGCGCGGGCCATATCGAAGAACTTATCCGGCTCGGCGAGATCGGCTATGTGCGCGGTATCGAGGCCAAGCTCATCGACCTTGCCAAGGATGCGAAAAACCGGCATTTCGCCGAGGTCATGACCGCACATATCAAGGCTTTCAACATCGACGCCTATCTCGCCGACCTTCGCAAGCTCGAGCGCGAGGAGGCGGAGACATGAACGCCGTGGAGAACCCGCGCGACATCGTGCTGCTCGTCGACGACAGCCCGGATTCGCTCTCCTTCCTCACCGAGGCGCTCGAGGAGACGGGCTACTCCGTTCTGATCGCAACGTCGGGCGCCTCGGCGCTCTCGATCGCCGATCGCATCACGCCCGACCTCATCCTTCTCGACGCCGTCATGCCGGGAATGGACGGGTTCGAGACCTGCCAGCGGCTCAAGGCGCATGGCGGGGTTGCGCAGGTGCCCGTGATCTTCATGACGGGGCTCACCGAGACCGAGCATGTCGTCCGAGCGCTCGGGGCAGGGGGCGTTGACTATCTGACCAAGCCGATCAATGTCGATGAACTCAGGGCGCGCATCCGCGTCCATCTCGCCAATGCCCGCTCGGCCCAGAGTGCACGCGTGGCGCTCGACGCCGCCGGCCGGCATCTGCTGGCGGTCCGCGGCAATGGCAAGGTCCTGTGGTCGACGCCGCAGGCGATTCGACTCGTCAATGCCGCGACCGGCAGCGACGAGGGTATCGAACTGGTCGTTACCCGCATCCGCACCTGGATGGACGAGCGCCGGCTTTCCGGCCCGCAGAAGGATCCAGGCTTTGTCGTCGAGACCGGCGGCGAGGCCAGTCTCGCGCTCTCCTTCCTTGGCTCGATCGGCCAGGACGAACATCTCTTCCGCCTCACTGGCCAGACGCAGGCGAGCGACAGTGAAAGGCTGAAGCAGCATTTTGTGCTGACGTCGCGCGAATCCGAAGTGCTGGCCTGGATCGCCAAGGGCAAATCCAACCGCGATATTGGCGAGATTCTGGGGCTCTCGGCACGCACCGTGAACAAGCATCTCGAGCAGATCTATGTGAAGCTCGGGGTCGAGAACCGCGCTTCGGCCGCGGTCAAGGCCGCCAATCTCTTGATGCAGGGATGAGCCGTCTTCGGCCTCAGTAGCAGGCCCAGGAATAGGGGTCGCCGCGATCGCCGAGACTTGCCGAATAGCTCGGATTGTATTGCCGGTCGCAGGCGTCCTCGATCGACATCTCGAACATATCGTCCCCCTGGGTGCAGCGCCAGGTATAGGCGTCCCTTTCATCCAGCAAGATCGCATTGGAACTGCCGCCATAGAGGGATTGACAGTAGGACTGCAGATCGAGGCCTTGGCTATAGGCGGGAGCGGAGAAAGACAGGGAAAATATAGTCGTCGCAACAAAAACCCAGGCCAGTGACTTCATGTTTCTCCCCACATCCAGTGGTTACTTACAATGGTTGCATGCGATTTTCGTGATTTGGCCGACGATCGCATGATTTGACCATATTGTTTCGACATCGGCTAGGTAACGGCATAGTATATCCACGGGATTTATCCGAAACGCAAGGCGCGTCGGCGGCATTTTTGTTTGTTTTATGGCGTTGTGCATTCCTGGGCGTAACGCATGCGGTACAGCCCGCGCAAACGCGCGAAAAGTGCGGCTTGACAGCCGTCACTACGATTAATATAGCTATATAGAAATATAGCTATATAGGATCATTAGATGCAGACCGGTGCCCAACTCGATCTCGTTTTTGGCGCGCTTGCCGACGCCACGCGTCGCGCAATCCTCGCCCGACTTGCCGAAAAGGAATCGACAGTCAATGAGTTGGTTGAACCCTTCAGGCTCGCCCAGCCGACCATTTCCAAGCACATCAAGGTGCTGGAGGCGGCGGGCCTCGTGTCGCGAGGCCGAGAGGCACAGTTCCGCCCGGTCAAACTCAATGCAGCACCACTCAAGGAGGCTTCGATGTGGATCGGCAACTACAAGCGCTTCTGGGACGAGAGCCTCGAACAGCTCGACACTTACGTCAAAGAACTTATCGAAAAGGGAGAATGACCATGGACGCCGAGGCAACCACCGAGCCCGTCGCCGACCGACAATTCACGATTACCCGCGTCTACGATGCGCCGGCGCGGCTTCTCTTCCTTGCCCATTCGAAGCCCGAGCATATCAGCAGGTGGTTCGGACCGAAGGGCTGGCCGATCAGCAAATGCGAAATGGACTTCCGCACCGGCGGCGAGTTTCACATGCAGATGACAAGCGACGAGGGTGAACCCGGCCCGCCCTTCGGCGGCACCTATCTGGAAATCGAGCCGAACCGGAAGATCGTCTATGACAACGGCTTTGAAGAGCCGGGCAGTGGCCGGTTTCAGGTTACCGTGCTTTTCGAGGAGTTCGGTGGGCAGACGACGCTCACCGTGACGACGGTTTTCGAGAGCATCGCGATGAAGGAGGAGTATCTCGGTCTCGGCATGGCGGAAGGCATGCAGTCAGGCTTCGATCAGCTCGTCGATGTGGTCGAGGATCTCAAGGCCTGGGAGCTCAAATGAAGTTGCGGCTCGTCAATCACACCTGAAGAATCGAGAAAGTCCATTGTTTCGGCGCAGGTGGTTTCCGCGGCCTGCGCCGCTTCTGCGCGTCTGCTGGCCGGCTTCTTGATAACCTTCTTTTAACTATAATGGAGTCTTACTGGCATCAGTAAGATTTTGTGCAGCGCACGCCTTCCTTTCACCAAATTTGGCGTAAAGAAGGCTGAGATGCAGATAGGGCGATGCCAAAGGCTGCATTTCAGCCGATTAGCGATGGATTGATGGAATGGCCGCCTGGCTGGGAAATGTCTCATGGCCGGGCGTCTGGATTCGGGGATACGAAAACATATGGAAACCGAAGCACTGGCAGCGGCTGTGCACAGCGATGTGAGCATGTGGGGCCTGTTCATGCAGGCGGGCTGGATCGTCAAGCTCGTGATGATCGGCCTGCTCGGCGCCTCCGTCTGGACCTGGGCGATGGTCGTCGACAAGCTGGTCAGCTATAACCGCGCACGGCGCCAGCTCGACAGCTTCGAGCAGGTGTTCTGGTCCGGTCAGTCGCTGGAAGAACTTTACCGCAGTCTGTCGGAACGTCAGACGTCGGGAATGGCCGCGATATTCGTCGGCGCCATGCGCGAATGGAAGAAGTCCTTCGAGCGCGGCGCGCGATCACCGATCGGCCTGCAGATGCGCATCGACCGGGCGATGGACGTGACGCTTGCCCGCGAGACCGAGGCGCTCGAAGCGCGGCTGTCGTCGCTTGCCACGATCGGTTCGGCAGCCCCCTTCGTCGGTCTCTTCGGTACCGTCGTCGGTATCATGACCTCATTCCAGGGCATTGCGGCCTCGAAGTCGACCAATCTCGCCGTCGTGGCGCCGGGTATCGCTGAAGCGCTGCTTGCCACCGCGATCGGCCTTGTCGCCGCTATCCCGGCCGTTATCGCCTATAACAAGTTCTCGGGCGACGCCAACAAGCTGGTCGCCCGCATGGAGGCCTTCGCCGACGAATTCTCGGCCATTCTCTCGCGCCAGATCGACGAGCGGCTCCAGCCGCGCGCGGCGGCACAGTAAAGCCGGAGTCTTCGTATGGGTATGGGTGCAGGCTCACAGGCAGGTTCCTCCGGCGGTCGCGGCCGCCGGCGCGGCGGATCGCGCAAGGCGCCGATGAGCGAGATCAACGTCACGCCGATGGTCGACGTGATGCTCGTGCTGCTCATCATTTTCATGGTCGCGGCGCCGCTGATGACGGTCGGCGTGCCGATCGACCTGCCGGAGACCAAGGCCAAGGAGATGAATTCGGACACCAAGCCGATCACCGTTTCCATCAACAAGGAAGGCCTGGTCTATCTCGGCGAGGAAACCGAGACGCCGATTTCGCTCGAAGAACTGGTTCCAAAGCTCGCCGCAATCGCCAAGACCGGCAACGAAGAGCGCATCTTCGTGCGCGGCGACGCGACGGCCGACTACGGCACAATCATGAAGGTCATGGGTCTCCTCAACAGCGCCGGATACAAGAATATTGGTCTTGTGACGCTGCAGGAACCGACGGGTTGACGTAACGACGATGAAGGGTAGCGTCATCACATCCATAGCACTCCACGCGCTCGTTGCGGCGTGGATGCTGTTTACCTTCGCATCGCCCGAGCCTTTCGAGGTGGCGATGTCCGAAGCGATGCCGGTCGAACTCGTGCCGATCGAGGATCTGGCGCAGCTCCAGCAGGGCGACAAGGAAGCGCCGAAGAAAGAGCGTTCGGCCACTGAGGTCACCCAAAAGGAGGATCCGGCTCCTGAGGCAAAGAATACCGGCGACAACGACTTCGACCTCGAATCCGTGCCGACGCCGACCGAGAAGCCGACCAATGTCCAGGAAGCCGGTGCGCAGGAGGTTTCCAAGGAAGTCATCCCCGACCAGAAGCTGACACAGGCCGAGAATGTCGAAGACGTTCTCAAGGAAGACACGGCGGTCGAGCCCTCCAAGGAGGTCGCGGCGGTTGAGCAGCCAAAGGTCGAGGTCAAGCCCGAGCCGAAACCTGAGCCCGAGGTCAAGGAAGACCAGCCGGTTGAGGATGCCGCCGAGACCATCATTCCCGATAGCGTTCCCGTGCCGGTGAGCCGGCCCAAGGTCGAGCCGAAGAAGGTCGCGGAAAAGAAAGAAGAGAAGAAGGAAGTCGAGGTCGCCGAGGCTAAGCCCGAAAAGCAGCCCGATCGCAAGAAGTCCGACAAGGACCGCAAGTCGGCAAAGTCAACGACGAAGCGGGAGTCTGATTTCAAGACTGAGAAGATCGACGATTTCCTCAGCAAGGTCGAGGACAAGGCGGGCGGCAAGAAGCGCAGCAAGCAGGAAGCGGCGCTCGGCGCGACCAAGACGACGGGCGGCGAAAAACTGAGCCAGACCGAAATGGACGCGCTGCGCGGCATCGTCGAGAAGAACTGGACCGTGATGCCGGGCCAGGTCTCGTCGAACGATATCAAGATCGTCGTGCGGTTCGAACTGGACCAGGACGGCCAAGTTGTTGGCGATCCGGAAGTCACCAGCTCCGGCGGTGACGGATCGTCCTTAAGGGCGCTCGAAGGGGGCGCCCGCCGCGCGGTCATGAAGTCCGCGCCCTTCGACCAGTTGCCGAAGGACAAATACGACACCTGGAAGGTCGTCGAGCTCAGCTTCTATCCGAGCGAAATGATGTAACCCGAACGACCTTCGATCCCCGGGCGGCCCGGCCGCCGGCAAACAGAAGACTTTTAGGCTGAAAGGCTCATAGAGGATGATGAAACACCAGATTTTCAAGGCGCTCTTCGCGGTCGCCGCCATGTTCGCGGTACTCGCGATGCCTGTTCGAGCCGAAGTCAAGCTCGACATTCGCAAAGGCTCCGTCGAGCCGATGCCGATTGCGGTCTCCGACATGGTTTCGAGTGATGAGCTCGGCGCGCAGATCAGCGCCGTGATCACGGCCGACCTCAAGCGCTCCGGCTTCTTCCTGCCTGTCGACAAGGCGGCCTTCATCCAGAAGATCACCAATCCCGACACGGCTCCCCGCTTCGAGGACTGGAAGGCGCTCAATGCCCAGGCACTGGTGTCGGGTCGCGTGACCAAGGAGGCCGATGGCCGCCTGCGCGCCGAATTCCGCCTCTGGGATGTCTATGGCGGCACCCAGCTGATCGGCCAGCAGTTCTATACACGGCCCGAGAACTGGCGTCGCGTCGCGCATATCATCGCCGACGCGGTCTATGAAAAGCTGACCGGCGAAAAGGGCTATTTCGATACCCGCATCGTCTTCGTCCATGAGACCGGCCCGAAGAATGCCCGCGTGCGCCAGCTTGCGATGATGGACCAGGACGGCGCCAATGTGCGCATCCTCACCAAGTCCAAGGCCATCGTGCTGACGCCGCGGTTCTCGCCGAACCAGCAGGAAATCACTTACATGTCCTTCGAGGGCGACCAGCCGCGGGTTTATCTGCTGCAGCTTGAGACAGGACAACGCGAGGTCGTCGGCAATTTCCCCGGCATGACCTTCTCGCCGCGCTTCTCGCCGGATGGTTCGCGCGTCATCATGAGCCTGCAGGAAAAGGGCAATGCCAACATCTTCACGATGGACCTGCGCTCGCGCACCACGACGCGGCTAACCTCGACGGCTGCGATCGACACCTCGCCGTCCTATTCGCCGGATGGTCAGCGGATCGTCTTCGAAAGCGATCGTGGCGGCCGCCAGCAGCTCTATGTCATGAATGCCGATGGTTCGGGCCAGACGCGCATCTCCTTCGGCGATGGCGCCTATTCGACGCCGGTCTGGTCGCCCAAGGGCGATCTGATCGCCTTCACCAAGCAGTCCGGCGGCAAGTTCTCGATCGGCGTCATGCGTCCGGACGGTTCCGGCGAGCGCATCCTGACCACGGGCTTCCACAATGAGGGCCCGACCTGGGCGCCGAATGGTCGCGTGATCATGTTCTTCCGCCAGAATGCCGGTGCCGGTGGTCCGTCGCTCTTCTCGATCGACCTCTCGGGTTACAACGAGCTGCGGGTTCCCACACCGGCCTTCTCGTCGGATCCGGCCTGGTCGCCGCTGCTCGAGTGAGAACGGAGTTTTCCGTGAATGCGTCGGGGCCGTTGATTAGAATTTTATGAAATAGCCTCGATTTTCCGGTTTGTTAACCATGATCGTAGAGATGAGGTTAACCCCGCCGGCTTACAGTTCGGAAACCTTGATTATTAAGACTTAGGAGCAGGCCATGAGCCATTCTGAAACAATTACAAGCGGCCCGATGGCAAAGCTCGCCCGCAATCCGTTCATCATCGCACTCGTCTGCGGCATCGCGCTGACCGGTTGCGCGAAGAAGAACAAGCTCGACACCACCGACGATCTCGGTCTCAACACGCAGAACAGCCCGGCGACGCCTGGCTCGCAGCAGGACTTCACCGTCAATGTCGGCGACCGCATTTTCTTCGACACGGATTCGACCTCGATCCGTGCCGACGCCCAGCAGACGCTGCGCAAGCAGGCTCAGTGGCTGAACCAGTATTCAAGCTATCGCATCGTGGTCGAAGGCCATGCCGACGAGCGCGGCACCCGCGAATACAATCTGGCACTCGGCGCCCGCCGTGCGGAAGCCACCCGCGACTACCTTATCTCGCAGGGCGTCGACGGTAGCCGCATGAAGACGATCTCCTACGGCAAGGAGCAGCCGGTCGCTGTTTGCGACGACATCTCGTGCTGGTCGCAGAACCGCCGCGCCGTGACTGCCCTCAAGGGCGGCCCGAACGGCTGATCCACTGGTCTGCAGATATATCGTTCATGAAACCGCCTGCGGCCTCCGCGGGCGGTTTTCGTTTGGCGGGCTTCGTGCCACCTTGGCTGAAGCAGGGGCAGCCAGATGGCAACAGACACGAGCATCCACCTACGCCGCTATGTGACCGAAGACCTTGATGCGGTCATAGAGGTCTTCCAGCGGGCAATCCGCGAGGTTGCCGCTAGGGACTATAGTCCTGTGCAGATCGCGGCATGGTCTCAAGTCGACCGGGACGCGTGGGAGCCATGGCGTTTGACGCGACCGACCTGGGTCGCGGTCGACGGCGTGCGCGTGGTCGGCTTCAGCGATCTTGAGGCCGATGGCCATCTGGACATGATGTTCGTCCATCCGGATTATCAGCGCACGGGTGTGGCGAGCCAGTTGCTCCGGCAGGTGGAAGCGGCGGCGCTCGCGCAGGGCCTGAAGCGGATATTCACCGAGGCAAGCCATACGGCGCGCCCCTTCTTCGCCCGAAAGGGTTTCCTGCTCGATGCCGAGCAAGTGGTGGGCAAGCGCGGCGCGCGGATGACGAATTTCCGAATGCACAAATTGATCTGATCGCTTTTGCCGGTCGCTGGCGCCCTTGGCGACGATCAAATCGACGCGCAAAACCATACTTCCGCCCGAGTCCGTTGCTTTTTTGTCGCGGAATTGAAAGAACTCCGTTGCTCGCGCTCATGCGCGAATCTCCAGAAACGCTAGGATCGAGGACAAATGACGAAAAAGCTTCTGGCCGGCATGCTTGCCATCGCGGCCACGGCATTTCTAACGTTGACGCCGGTCGCGGCCTCCGCACAGTCGGTCGATACCGAATTGAGGGTGCAGCAACTGGAAGAACAGCTTCGGCAGCTGAATGGCAAGGTGGAAGAAATGAGCTTCCAACTGCTGCAGATGCAGGAGACGCTCCGCAAGGCGCAGGAAGATAACGAGTTCCGCTTCCAGGAACTCGAGGGCGGCAAGAAGAAGAGCTCGCTCGAAAAGCCTGCCGACCAGGATACGGCCAACAACACTTCCGGCGATCAGACGCCGGAAGTCCAGCCGGGCGACGAAGCAGCCCAGCTCGACCAGCCTATGGATGAGAGCGGCAACCAGCTAGACCTGGGCACGCCTGCGATCGATCTGGGCAAACTCAAGGTCGACGAGAACGGCAATGTCATGGGCGCCGACGAAGCAGACCCGAATGCAGTCGCAAAGCAGGATCTGCCGGCGCCCGATACGAACACCGTCGACCAGAACGACCAGACGGCCGCGCTCGACCCCAAGGTGTCGGATGGCGATCAGTATCAGTCTTCCTATGAACAGGTGCTGGCGGGAGACTATGCCGCGGCCGAGACGGGTTTTGCAGCCTTTATCGCCAGCCATCCCGACAGCAAGAAGATCGCGGACGCCAATTTCTGGCTCGGCGAAGCCCAGTATTCACAGGGCAAGTTCAACGATGCGGCGAAGACGTTTCTCAATGCCTACAAAACCTATGGCAAGTCCGAGAAGGCACCGGAAATGCTGCTAAAACTCGCCATGTCGCTTGCCGCCCTCGACAGCCGCGATACGGCCTGCGCCACGCTGCGCGAAGTTGCCAAGGCCTACCCGAAGGCGTCGCGCGCCATCATCACCAAGGTTGCTACCGAACAGAAACGGCTCTCCTGCGGATGACGAGAGCCTCGGGCGAAGCTCCGCCGCAGGCGTCGAGCGAACCCTCGCCCGAAAAAGTCGCAGACGATTTTCTCAAACGATTGCCGGCATCTTGCCGGCTGCTTGTAGCTCTCTCCGGAGGCGGCGATTCGACGGGTCTGCTGGCGGCGCTGAGCGAAGCGCGCCGCACGCATCCCGGATTGACCCTGCATTCCGCCACTGTCGATCATGGGCTGCGCAGCGGTTCGGCCGAGGAAGCGGAGGCAGCCTGGCGCATGAGCCGCAAGCTCGGCGTGCCGAATGCGACGCTCAGATGGGTCGGGAATAAGCCGGCGACCGGGATCCAGGCGGCGGCGCGCGGTGCGCGCTACGAGCTGCTGGCTGCCGAAGCGCAGCGCATTGGTGCCGATTTCATTGTCACTGGACATAATAGGGACGACCAGGCCGAAACGATCTTCATGCGCGGCCTGCGCAAGCCTACACTGCTCGCCGGGATGGACGAGGCGGTGTTGGTCGAGCGGCAGGTCTGGGTCCTTCGGCCGTTTCTGGGCGTCGGCAGGGAACCTATCCGTGATTACCTGCGGAAACGGCGTCTAACCTGGAGCGAAGACCCGAGCAATGACAATCCGGCCTTCGAGCGGGTGCGAATCAGGCGGTCGGGTGTGCTGGCCGGCAGCCCCGCGAAGAAAGAATATGTGCCGAACCACTATGTCGTCTCGGCGCAATTCGCCCGCGATCACGTCAAAGTGTATCCTGGGCCGGTCGCCGTCGTCGATCTCCGTGAATGCCATGTGCGCTATCACCCCTATTGGGAGGTGCTCGCGACACTTGCGGCCATTATTGGCGGCCGTGAATACGGCCCGGGCGGCGAGACGGCCGCCCGTCTTACGAACAAGCTGGCCGCCTCGGCGGATTTCCGGGCGACGGCGAACCGCGTCCTGTTCGATCGCCGTGGGCACCTGCTCTATCTCTATCGTGAGGACCGAGGACTGGCCGAACTCTCGATCGCACCCGGAGAGTCAGCCTACTGGGACGGCCGATACGAGATCACCAACCGCGGTTCAGCCCGGGTTACCGTCGGCGCGGGGAGGGGCGTAACAGCGGCAGCGCCGTTGCTGTCTTTAGAACCGAGTGACGCCTTGCCTGCCGACATTTCGAAACGCGCAATAACCTCGTTGCCGCGCATTTTCGAGGGGGAATCTGTCGCTCTGGAGGTCCGCACAGTGCTCGCGCCCTTCGATAAATTCGTCCCATCACGGAAGCTCGACCTTGCCAATAACCTTGCAACTGCGTTCGAATTGGAACAATTTCCTTTATTGTCACTTGGTAATGGCGCGTTTTGATGCGCCACCGGCTTGGCATTCCGGACGGGCGTGCCTATGTTACACCTTGAAAAGGTCTGCTTTCGGGTTTAACCGAGCGGCCTAAATTGTTCCGGTGAGGGATATGAACCCCAACTTCAGAAATATCGCCCTGTGGGCCATTATTGCAGTGTTGCTCGTCGCACTGTTCAGCATGTTCCAAAGCCAGGGCGATCGGGTGAGTTCGGCCGAGATCCCGTATTCGGATTTCATCAAGGCAGTTGATGGCGGCCGTGTCCGCCAGGTCGAGTTCACCGGCAACCGGGCACGCGGTGTCTATGGCGACACCAATGGTGTCTTCCAGACGTATGCACCGCAAGTCGATGACGGCCTGATGACCAAGCTTCAGAGCAAGAACGTCACCGTGATGGTGCGTCCGGAAGCGGATTCGTCTTCGGGCGTGTTCGGCTTCCTGATCAATCTCCTGCCAATCCTGTTGATCATTGGTGTCTGGCTGTTCCTGATGCGCCAGATGCAGGGTGGTTCGCGGGGCGCGATGGGTTTTGGCAAGTCCAAGGCCAAGCTGCTGACCGAAGCGCATGGCCGCGTGACTTTCGATGACGTTGCTGGTGTCGACGAAGCCAAGGGCGACCTCGAGGAAATCGTCGAGTTCCTGCGCGATCCGCAGAAATTCCAGCGTCTCGGCGGCCGCATTCCCCGCGGCGTGCTGCTCGTCGGCCCTCCCGGCACCGGTAAGACACTGCTCGCCCGCGCCATCGCCGGCGAAGCCAATGTGCCGTTCTTCACGATTTCCGGTTCGGATTTCGTTGAAATGTTCGTCGGTGTCGGCGCCAGCCGTGTCCGCGACATGTTCGACCAGGCCAAGAAGAACGCGCCTTGCATCATCTTCATCGACGAAATCGACGCCGTCGGTCGCCATCGTGGCGCTGGTCTGGGCGGCGGTAACGACGAACGCGAACAGACGCTCAACCAGCTGCTGGTGGAGATGGACGGCTTCGAGGCGAATGAAGGCATCATCCTGATCGCAGCGACCAACCGCCCCGACGTTCTCGACCCCGCGCTTCTGCGTCCGGGCCGTTTCGACCGTCAGGTCGTCGTGCCGAATCCCGATATCATCGGCCGCGAGAAGATCCTCAAGGTCCATGCCCGAAACGTGCCGATGGCGCCGAATGTCGACCTCAAGATTCTCGCGCGTGGTACGCCGGGTTTCTCGGGTGCCGATCTGATGAACCTCGTCAACGAGGCCGCACTCCTTGCCGCCCGCCGCAACAAGCGGCTGGTGACGATGGCAGAATTCGAGGACGCCAAGGACAAGGTAATGATGGGCGCAGAACGCCGCTCGTCCGCCATGACCCAGGAAGAGAAGAAGCTGACTGCCTATCACGAGGCCGGCCATGCCGTCGTCGCGATCAATGTTGCGTCCGCCGATCCGGTTCATAAGGCGACAATCATCCCGCGCGGACGTGCGCTCGGCATGGTGATGCAGCTTCCCGAGGGCGACCGCTACTCGATGAGCTACAAGTGGATGGTGTCACGCCTCGCGATCATGATGGGCGGCCGGGTCGCCGAGGAACTGACCTTCGGCAAGGAGAACATCACCTCCGGGGCGTCGTCCGACATCCAGCAGGCAACCAAACTCGCCCGCGCCATGGTCACGCAGTGGGGCTTCTCCGACGAACTCGGCCAGGTCATGTACGGCGAGAACCAGCAGGAAGTGTTCCTCGGTCACTCGGTCACGCAGTCGAAGAACATCTCGGAGGCGACTGCGCAGAAGATCGACAATGAAGTGCGCCGCCTGATCGACGAAGCCTATACCGAAGCCCGTCGCATCCTGACCGAGAAGAACGAGGCGTTCATCACCATCGCCGAAGGCCTGCTCGAATACGAGACGCTGTCGGGTGACGAGATCAAGGCGTTGATCCGCGGCGACAAGCCGTCGCGCGATCTCGGCGACGACACCCCGACCAGCCGCGGCTCCTCCGTGCCGAAGACCGGCACGCCGAAGGGCGGCCAGACCGAGGCCGAGGGTGGTTTCGAGCCGCAACCGCAGTAAGGTCGATCCAATCAAGACAGACAGAAGCCCGGTTCGTCCGGGCTTTTTCTTTTGACGAAAGACAAGCACCGTTAACGCTATGTATTGACGCTTTTTCCAATTTGATGTGGCAAAGTCCGCCGACTGTGGCATTGAGAATTCTCAAAACGGGCGCGTTTGCGCCCGAAGAATCGACTGGTGGAAACATGACGAGACGTTATTTCGGCACTGACGGCATCCGCGGCCAATCCAACAAGTTCCCGATGACCCCCGATCTCGCCATGCGCGTCGGCATCGCCGTCGGCACCGCCTTTCGGCGTGGATCGCACCGCCACCGCGTGGTGATCGGCAAGGACACGCGCCTGTCCGGCTACATGCTGGAAAATGCGCTGGTCGCAGGTTTTACGGCTGCAGGCGTCGATGCATTCGTGCTGGGCCCAATCCCGACTCCGGCGGTTGCCATGCTCACGCGTTCGCTCCGCTGCGATATCGGGGTGATGATCTCCGCCTCGCACAATCCCTATCAGGACAACGGCATCAAGCTCTTTGGTCCCGATGGCTACAAGCTTTCCGACGAAATCGAGAGCCAGATCGAGGAGATGGTCGACAAGGACATCGCTTCGCAACTCGTCAAGTCCGAGGCGATCGGCCGCGCCAAGCGTATCGACGGCGTCCACGATCGCTATATCGAATTCGCCAAGCGCACGCTGCCGCGCGATGTGACGCTGAACGGCCTCCGTGTTGCGATCGATTGCGCCAACGGCGCAGCCTACAAAGTGGCGCCGGCGGTTCTGTGGGAACTCGGCGCCGATGTCGTGGCGATCGGCACGGAGCCAAATGGCACAAACATCAATCTCAATTGCGGCTCGATGCATCCCGAAGCGCTGGTCGCCAAGGTTCACGAGGTCCGCGCGGATATCGGCATCGCGCTCGATGGCGACGCCGACCGGGTGATCATTGTCGATGAGAAGGGCAAGATCGTCGATGGCGACCAGCTCATGGCGCTGATCGGCGAGACCTGGGCCAATGATGGCCTCCTGCGCGGGCAGGGCATTGTCGCCACCATCATGTCCAATCTCGGTCTCGAGCGCTTCATGACCGATCGTGGCATGACCCTGGCGCGCACCTCGGTCGGTGACCGCTATGTCGTCGAGCACATGCGCAAGAACGACTTCAATGTGGGCGGCGAACAGTCAGGCCATATCGTCCTGTCCGATTTCGGCACCACCGGCGACGGTCTCGTTGCCGCGCTTCAAGTTCTGGCTGCGGTGAAGCGCCTCGGCAAGCCTGTGAGCGAAGTCTGCCACCGCTTCGAGCCAGTTCCGCAGCTTCTCAAGAATGTCCGCTTCGCCGGCGGCAAACCGCTGGAAGACAAGCAGGTCAAGAGCGCCATCGCCGATGCCGAGAGCGCGCTTTCCAACCGCGGTCGGCTGGTTATTCGCCCTTCGGGGACAGAGCCGCTCATTCGCGTCATGGCCGAAGGTGATGACCCGGGCCAGCTCGAAAAGATTGTCGATGGTCTGATCGATGTTATCGGCAAGGTGCGCTCGGCCGCTTGAAGCAATTCCTGCGCGAGAAGGCAGATAGAAGATTAACCATCCGCCCTTTCTACTTTCCGACGTAGCATTTCATTAGCGTTCTTTCGGCTATTCTCCTTGAAATTCTCTCAGGAGGCATTTCATGCAGGACGGGATCGGGACTTTCTCCGCTGGAGACCCATTGCGTGGCGCAGAGCTCGGAAGTGTCATCTCATGCCGCGGTTCGGAAGCCCATGTCGCGCTGATGCAGCGGCCAACCACGCGTGGCCCACGCGCCACGGTCGGCAAGTTCGTCGCACTCAAGCATTCCAAGGGCGCCTCTGTCGGCATGATCAGCGAGATCTCCTCGGCAGCCGGAAGTGCTGCGCCGCAGGGCAGCTACGCGGTGGCTCACGTCGATCTGATGGGCGAGATCAGCTTTGCGTCGAACGGTACCCTCCGCTTTGACCGCGGCGTGCGTGAATATCCGGCGATCGGCGATGCCGTGGAACTGCTCGGCCGCGATCACCTGCAGCTCATCTACTCCTCCTTCGAAGGTCGCCCGATGCAGATCGGTGACATGCAGGAAGACGGCGGTGTCCCCGCCCTCATCGATGCCGATGGCCTCGTTTCGAAACATTTCGCCGTGCTCGGTTCGACCGGCGTCGGCAAGTCGTCCGGTACCGCAGTGATCCTCAACGAGCTCGTTTCGGCCAAGCCCGACGTGCGCGTGCTGTTGCTCGACGTCCACAATGAATATAGCGCGAGTTTCGGATCGCGCGCCACAACCGTCGATCCGATGAGCCTCAAGCTGCCCTTCTGGCTCTTCAATTTCGAAGAGTTGACCGATGCCATCTACGGCGGCCGCCCGGCCGTCATGGAGGAGCTCGACATCCTCGCCGAGCTGATCCCGTTGGCCAAGGCAAGCTATGCCAACATAAAGAACGGACCCGATCGCAGTGGCCTGATCGCGCGGCGTAATCCGCGCCAGGGCTCGGGCTTCACCGTCGATACGCCGACGCCCTTCATGATCGGGGATCTCGTCTCCTTGATCGACGACCGCATGGGCAAGCTCGAAAACCGTGCCACGCGCATGATCCATCATCGCCTCATGGCACGCATCGAGACGATCCGCAACGATCCGCGCTACGGCTTCATGTTCGAAAACGCCAATGTCGGCGGTGACACGATGGCGGCTGTGCTCGGCCAGCTCTTTGCCGTCAACACCAATCGCCAGGGCGTGATCGTGCTCAAGCTCGCCGAATTCCCCGGCGAGGTCGTCGATGCCGTGGTCTGCGTCGTGCTGCGGCTGGCCTTCGAATTCGGTCTCTGGAGCGATGGCGGCACGCCGCTGCTCATCGTCTGCGAAGAGGCACACCGCTTCGCAGCCGCCGACCATTCGACCGGCTTTGCGCCGGCTCGCCGTGCGCTGTCGCGCATCGCCAAGGAAGGCCGCAAATATGGCGTCCATCTCGGGCTCGTCACCCAGCGTCCGGCCGAACTCGATCCGACGATCGTCTCGCAGTGTTCGACGCTCTTCATGATGCGCATGGCCAATGAGCGCGATCACCGCCTGCTGCGCTCGGCGGTGTCCGATGCAGCGGTGCACCTCCTCTCTCTGGTTCCGTCACTCGGCACTGGCGAGGTTGTCGGCGTCGGCGAAGCGCTGCCGCTGCCACTCCGCTTCTCCTTCAAGCGTCTGCCGCGCGAGCGCCTGCCCGCGAGCGACCAACTGGGCCCGACGGTGCAGATGTCGGAAGCCGAGCGTGCCGCAAATGTCGAAAAGGCGATCGATCGCTGGCGCCGTGCCACCAGCATCCAGAACGGTGCGCCACAGGAAGCTCCGGCTCCACAACACCAGCCACCGCTGCATACCTCACCAACCTACCATCAGCCGGCAGCACCTCAGCATCACCATCAGCCGGCGGCCCAGCACTATCAGCAGCAGCCTGTCCCCCAGCATCACCATCAGCCGGGAGCGCATCATCATCAGCAGCCCGGTCAGAGCGATGCGCCCGGCCAGAATGCGCTCACGCGCGGTCTGCAGGCGGCACTTGCCAATGAAGGCCTCTTCTCCCGCAATCGTAGTTAATGAAATCGGTGGCATGGGACGATGCTTAATCCGGAACAGGACTGGGGTATTGAAGACGCGGATGCGGCTATTCCTGCCGTCGCCGCTGAACCTGAATTGGCCGATCTCGTCGGCGCGTTACCCTTCGGCCTCAGCATAGCCGGTAGCGACGGCGTTGCGATCTGCGTCAACGCTCATCATTCCGCGCTATTGGGGAAGGGGCAGAATCCAGCGCTCGTCGCCAGGAGTTTTGACTTCGCCGTTGCCGGTCGCTCCTATGTCGCAAGCCTGCTTTTCGAGGATGCAGAACAGGCCGGTCGCGAGCAGGCGCTGATTCGCCGCGCCTATTTCGACGAACTCACCGGCCTGCCGAACCGGCGCCTTATCGAGCAGAGTGTCAATGCGCTGACCGACGCCAATGAGGTCCCATTCGCGCTCGCCTTCATCGATGTCGATGGCTTTAAGCATGTCAACGACTTCTACGGCCACAATATCGGCGATGGGCTGCTGATGCAGATCGCAGAGCGCGTCGGTGCGGGCTTGCGCCCCTCAGACATGCTCGCGCGCCTGTCCGGCGACGAATTCATGCTGCTGATCTCGCCGGCAAGCGACGCCGAATATCTCCAGCACGTCGTCGATGCGGTGGCCGAGCGGCTGAAGCAACCTTTCTATATCGACGGCAACGAAATCTTCTCATCGGCTTCGATCGGCGTCAGCGTCTATCCGCGCGATGGCGCGAGCTATGATGCGCTGCGCGCCAATGCAGACCGCGCCATGTATCGCGGCAAGGCGGCGGGCACCGGATCTGTCCAGTTCTTCGATTCGACGATCGAGCATGCGGCGATCGAAAAGAGCCGGCTCGAACAACGCCTGAGGCTCGCGATCCGTGATCGTCGTGTCAGCTGCGCCTACCAGCCGAAAGTCGACATCCAGTCGGGCCGAATCTATGGCGTCGAAGTGCTGCTGCGTTGGATGGACGAAGATGGAGTGATCCAGCCGCCCGGCGATTTCATCGCGCTGGCGATCGAGCTCGGCCTGATGGACGATCTGACCTATATCGTCCTCGAAAAGACCGTCCAGTCGGTGGACCGCATCAACGAGGCCTTTGGCGAAGCGGCATCGATCAGCCTCAATGTTGCCGCCAAGCAGGCGGGCGACATTCGCTTCATGCGCGCGCTTCTCGAACGGATTGCCGCGACCGGTTACCCCCAACGCTTCATTTTGGAAATCACGGAAGAGGCCTTCGTCTCCAAGAGCACTTTCCAGGAAAGCGTGCTGCCGCTGATCCGCGAGATCGGGGCACGTGTCTCGATCGACGATTTCGGTGTCGGCTACTCGTCGCTTTCGGCGCTCGCCGACATCACAGCTGACGAAGTGAAGATCGATCGCTCCTTCATCACCAACCTGCACCAGCGCCCGCGCAACCAGAACATTCTCAAGGCCGTGGAGGCGCTCAGCCGCTCGCTCGGCATGGAGGTGATCGTCGAGGGTCTCGAGACATTCGAGGAGCTCGCTTATCTCCGCGCTTGCACAAGCATCCGCTATGCTCAGGGCTACTACTTCTCGCGGCCCGTGATGCTGGAAGAGCTGGTCGTGACTCCAGACGAGACTTTGCGCCAGACGCAGGAAGCGCGGCCGCAGGCGATGAACCGTACCTTTGCAGGGCGTGCCGGCTAGGTAAACGACCAGTAAGATTTACCGGTTCTTTACCAAGTATTTTAGGCAATGTTGCACCAGCGTGGGGCGATTTAAGTCTGCCTTAACCATTCCCGTTCATGATTCACCACAATCCAAGATTTGGTACGGCGGACGAATCGCCGGATATGTGGAGTTTGATCATGAAGAAGATTGTGGCATTCGCATCCGCCGCGCTCGCCTTCGGCGCGCAGGCCAACGCGGCCGACCTCTATACACCGGAGCCGGCCCCCCAGGTCGTCGAGCAGCCAGTCGTGGCCGCCGCGAACGGCTGGTATCTCCGTGGCGATGTGTCCTACGACATCATGGACATGAAGGGCGCCCACTACTACCAGGGCTCCAATTCGCTTGTGAACGACTTCGACTCTGCAAAGCTCAATAACACCGCCAATATCGGCGTTGGTGTCGGTTACCAGGTCAACGACTACTTCCGCGTTGATAAGACCTTCGATTACATGTTCTCCACGAAGTTCCGTGGTTCGACCAGCGGCGTCTGTGGCAACGGTGGTCGCTGCTCGTCGCACGATGTCTCGAACTTCTCGGCCTACAGCCTGATGGCCAATGCCTATATCGACATCTACAAGTGGGGCATCTTCACGCCTTACGTCGGTCTCGGTCTCGGCGGCACCTACGTTCAGTGGGACAAGCTGAAGAACACAACCGAAGACGGCACCACCGTCCATGGCGGCAAGGAAAGCTGGCGCTTCACTTATGCGCTGATGGCCGGTACCTCCGTCGACATCAATTGCCAGTTCAAGGCTGACCTCGGCTACCGCTATCGTCACGTCGCCGGCGGCGACATGTTTGGCTACAAGCTGAACGGCGGCCCGGGTTCCGACAAGGGCTTCGACATCCACGAATTCCGCTCAGGCGTTCGCTACCAGTTCGGCGACACCTGCCAGACGGCTTACCTGCCGCCGGCGGAAATCCCGAGCCAGCCGGAACCGATCTTCAAGTAAGATCTGCGATGGCGATGACATTCAGAGCCGCCCGGAAACGGGCGGCATCTTCGTTTGAGCGGCTGCTTAGTTGATTGCCTTCAGCGTGACCGTCGTGCCTGTAGCGGCAACATTGAGGCCGAGTTGGCCGCCGAGGCTGACCGGCTGCAACTGGATCGATCCGCCGGTGCCGCCAAGTAAGACATTGGCCGCAATGCCGGCCCCAAGCGTGGCCTCTGCTGACGCACCGAGATAGGTCCCCTTCAGCGAGCCGCTATGGTAGCCGGCCGTTGGCGCGAATACGGCCCAGGCCAGTTTGCCGCCCGCAGTATAGCCGAGGTCGATGCCAAGCTTCTTGATCGTGCCGACATAGGAATCGCGGCCTTCACCCTTGAAACTTGACCGGAAGACGCAATCGAGCTCCTTGGCTGAGCCAAGCACATAGCCGCCGCCTTCGCCGACATCGCAGGTGAGATAGCCGATCTTCACGCCGCCAGCGACATCAGTATCATAGCGCGGCGCCTTCTCGACAATCTCGACATCGGCCGCGTGGGCCATCATGGTTGATGGAGCGACGAGCGCCGTCGCGATCAGTGCCGTGGCAAGAGCATTCTTCATTTCAGTGTCCTTCATGAACGGCGGAATGGCTCATCGCCCCGGCCGCGAGGTTGTCCCTGGTCGATGACCGTGGCCATCGACCTCGCCATGGGTTCATGCTCAATGGGACATTTCGAAGGCGCAGGTGGGCAGCGCTTACTTCTTCGCTCGCTGGGGATAGATGGTTTCACCCAGCTTCAGCATCTCGACAAAGGTCGCGACCTTCTTTTTCCGGCCTGCTTCGGTCTTGGTGTTGTGCATGCGGAAGGCGAGTGCGAAACGGTTTTGCTCCGAGAGTTTCGACAGCATCGCCTTGGCTTCCGGCTCGGCATCGATCGCTGCCTGTAGGTCATCTGGGATCTTGAGATCCTTGCCGCTGCCATAGGCGCGATCCCAGCGGCCGTCGGCCTTGGCAGCCTCGACCTGCTTGAGGCCATGCTCGGTCATCCGGCCTTCCTTGATCAGCCGGGCGATGTTCTCGACGTTGATCTTGCTCCAGATGCTCTTCTTGCCGCGCTTGGTGTAACGCTGAAGGAAACTCCTGTCGTCGAAGCCCTTGCGGATCGCATCGATCCAGCCCCAGCAGAGGACGACATCGATCGCTTGCTTGACGGTGATCGATTTGAGCCCCGAATCCACCTTGTGGATCTTGATCCAGACCTCGTCCTCGCTTTCGTGGTGCTCGGCGAGCCAATCATAGAAGCTCTCGGCGTCGGGGAATTCGCGGATCTTGTCAGGATCGACCTTGAATGGCGCCATGCGCTTTGCCTCCATGCGATAATCTCGTGGCCTGTTTCCCATCGACCGGTTGATGGTGCAACCATGAAGATCGGGAATGGCGGCAATGAATAGTTCTGATGCGAAGGCAGCTTGCGGCGAAATTGCTTGAGCCAGAGCTTCGATCTGTTAGACGACCGCGCATGACCAGACCCTTGCCATCAGGTGCGATCTTCGCCCTCATCGTCAGCGGAACCGTGCTCGGCATTGCTGGCACCGATCTCATATTGCCGGCCATTCCGAGCTTGCCGGCTGCGCTGGGCGGCACGGCGGAGCGGGCGCAACTGGTCCTGGCATCCTATGTGTTCGGCACGCTGGTCGGCCTGCTGACCTTTGGCGAACTCGGCGCGCGCCTCGATCCGCGGCGGCTTCTGGTCGGGTCTATCTCGCTTTTCGCGATCACCTCGCTCATCGCCGTCTTCGTCAATTCGCTCGAACTGCTCATCCTGATTCGCTTTGCCCAGGGCGCCTTCGGCGCGGGACCGGCTGTCTTCGTCCCGGGCTTCATCAACGGCCTCTATCCGCAGGATCGCGCAGCCCAGGCTTTCGCCCGACTCTATTCGATCGAGTCGCTGACCCCGGCGCTTGCGCCGATTGCCGGCGTCTACCTGCTTTCGCTCGGCGGCTGGACGTTGTCATTCAGCATCCTCGGCGTGTTGGGTCTCATCGTCTCGGCGATCTTCTGGCTCGCCGGTAAGTCATTGCCGGTCAAGCGTGATACCGAAGTGCAGCATCAGAGCTACTGGACGATCCTGACCAACAAGGCGTTTCTGCGCCATGCGATCAGCCAGTCCTTCTCGCTCGGCGGCTTGCTGATCTTCGTCTTCGGCGCGCCGGCCGTGCTGACCGGCCCGCTTGGCATGTCGCTGACCCACTTCGTCATCCTGCAGGTGGTCGGCATCTCGATGTTCATCACCGGGGCCAACCTGTCGAGCTGGTTGGCAGGACGGTTCGGTACTGAACAGGTTATTCTTGCCGGCACGTCGCTGCTCGCCGCAGCCTTCGTGATGATCCTCATCTATGCCTTGGCCGGCGGCGCGAGCCTTTTCGTTCTCGTGCCGCTCTGGGTCTTAGTCAACCTCGGTTTTGGCGTGCGCGGGCCGATCAGTTTTCACCAGGCGATCTTGGCATCGGCCGGCGATCATTCCCGTGGCGCGGCGCTGGTGATCTCGGGCATCCTGGCCACGAGTGCCGGCGGCACTGCTGTCATCGCGCCGTTCATCACCGTCGGCCTCTGGCCGCTCGCGCTCGGCGGCACGGTCATCACAGTGCTTGCTGTGGTCGTGCTCCTGGCGCTCAAGCCTCAGGCATAAAAGGCGGGTTTGTCTTCGAGCGGAACGGCCACCTTGCCGCCGGAGCTCGACGCCTCGAGGCAAGCTTCTGTCACCCGGATCGCACGATAGCCGTCCCAGGCGCTGGCGCCCTCATTGGGCTTGCCGGAGAGCGATGCGACCCAGGCTTCCATCTGCGCGCGGTATGCATCACGGAAGCGCCCGCGCCAATCGGGCGGCGTCTCGTAGCCGTCATGACCGGCATGACGAAGGCTGGTCGTGGGGGAGGGGTTGAGCGAGATCGTGCCCTTCTCGCAAACCAGTTCGGCACGCACATCGTAACCATAGCCGCAATCGACGAAGGCTTCGATATCCACGACGATCCCGTCGGCGCTTTCGAGCACGATGAATTGCGGCTTGCGGCCGGGCGCAAGACGGCTCGCGCGCGGGCTGGTCACCGTCGCTGCGACGATCTCGTCATCGAGCAGGAATCGGGCGATATCGAATTCGTGGCCGGCACTGCTTGATACGACGAGATCGGATGTGAGGTAGTCGGGGCCGATGGCATTGCGGTGGATGCAGTGGAGGAACAGCGCTTGGCCGAGTCGATCGCCCTTGAGTTCCGCCTTCATGGCGCGGTAGCCGGGATCGAAGCGGCGCATGAAACCGACCTGCACCAGCCGCTTGCCATGCTCCGTCTCGGCAGCGATCACATCCCTCGCCTCGGCCACGGTGCTTGCCAGGGGTTTCTCGACCAGCACCGGCTTGCCGGCAGCGATCGCCGCTAGGGCGAGCACATGATGTGTAGCATCCGGCGAGCAGACCATGATGGCGTCGATGCCGGGATCGGAAATCAGCGCCTGCGGATCGGCGAAGGCCCGTGCGCCGGTCTCCCTTGCGAGTGCCTCCGCGCGCTCCCGGCTCGCATCCTGGACGCCTGCCAGTTCGGCACCCGCGATCCCTGCGGCGAGAATGCGGGCGTGATCGCTGCCCATGATGCCCGTGCCGATGATTCCAATTCTTGCATTCGGCATCAGGCTTCACCTCCATGATTTGTTTCGAGAATCGATAGCGCAGGCGGCCTGGTAGAGACAATATCGCTCGGCCAGACGCGATGCTCCCTATGGTAAACCATCCGCCAATAAACATGCTTAACCGCGGGTTAACCTCTGGTTGGCATAGTCTCGTCACATAGCTTTCCGGCTGCCTCGGCGCGGCCGTGTCGTGAGGAAAATGCCATGAACATTCGCCATAGCCTGTTTGTCGTCCTGGCGCTCGCCGCGACGCCGGCCTTCGCCTTCGACATGCCGCCACCGGTCGAGGCACCGGAATATACCGGCACGATCGCCAATGTCGACGGCTGGTACATTCGTGGCGATCTTGGCTACAATGCAAGCATTGACGGCGGCAAGCCGACCTATCGCACATTCGATTTCACGACTGCTGACACGACGACGAATACGTTCGACAAGGCACGATTCTCGAATGATTTTACGCTTAACGCCGGTGCCGGCTACCAGTTCAACGACTTCCTGCGCAGCGACCTGACGCTCGATTATTTCAAGACGAACTTCAAAGGTCGCGGCAATTGGGAATCCTGCAACCCGTCCGGTAGCGTCAACTGCCGCTACAACGACCAGAACCTGACGACGCTGGGCCTGTTGCTCAACGGTTATGTCGATCTTGGAACCTATTGGGGTTTTACGCCCTATCTCGGCGCCGGCGCCGGTATGAGCTACGTCAAGTGGGGTGATGTCAATCAGTACTTCGCCTGCAGCAGCAATTGCTCCAATGCTGCGGACAACGAGATGTTCGCGCATGAAGGAGTCGACAGCTGGCGGTTCACCTATGCCCTGATGGCGGGTACGTCATATGACCTGACCGATAGTCTGAAGCTGGACTTCGGCTACAGGTTCTCGCAGATCAACGCTGGCGGCACGCAGAAGTTCAATGGTTACGAGACCGCCCTTGGGGCCTTTAACGACAAGGGCAGGGACAAAGGCCTGACCCGTCACGAATTCCGTACCGGCCTTCGCCTTACCACCTGGTAAGCGAGCCGGATGCTGCAAATGGCATTTCGGGCGGGGGAAACCCCGCCTTTCGCATGCGTCAAATTATCTCTTGTTTGCGCCAAAACGTGCTTGACTTGAATCTGCCCTTCCCATATTCCCGGCGGCGGGACACCTCTCCCCAACGAGAGGCCATATACCTGGAAGGGTAGTTTATCATGGTAGAACTCGCCAAGCCGGCAGTGCGTCCGGCGAACACGCATTTTTCTTCCGGCCCCTGCTCGAAGCGCCCCGATTGGTCGCTCGATGCGCTCAAAGACGCAGCGCTCGGCCGCTCCCACCGCTCCAAACTCGGCAAGAACAAGCTCAAGCAGGCCATCGACCTGACGCGCGAGATTCTTGACGTGCCGGCCGACTACCGCATCGGCATCGTGCCCGCCTCCGACACCGGCGCCGTTGAAATGGCGCTGTGGTCGATGCTCGGTGCCCGCGGCGTCGACATGGTCGCCTGGGAAAGCTTTGGTTCCGGCTGGGTCTCTGACGTTCTCAAGGAACTCAAGATTGCCGACGCCCGCAAGTTCGTAGCGCCTTATGGCCAGCTCGTCGATTTCTCCAAGGTCGATTTCGACCGCGACGTGGTCTTCACCTGGAACGGCACGACCTCGGGCGTGCGCGTCGCCAACGGCGATTTCATCCCCGCAGACCGCAAGGGCCTGACGATTTGCGACGCGACCTCGGCCGCCTTCGCGCAGAACCTTGATTTCGCCAAGCTCGATGTCGTCACCTTCTCGTGGCAGAAGGTCCTGGGCGGCGAGGGCGCGCATGGCGTGATCATCCTCAGCCCCCGCGCCGTCGAGCGCCTCGAGAGCTACAATCCCGCCTGGCCGCTGCCGAAGATCTTTCGCATGACCAAGGACGGCAAGATCATCGAGGGCATCTTCCAGGGCGAGACGATCAACACGCCCTCCATGCTCTGCGTCGAGGACTATATCGATGCTCTGCTCTGGGCGAAGCAGCTCGGCGGCCTCAAGGCATTGATGGCCCGTGCCGACGCCAATGCCAAGGTGATCTTCGACTTCTGCGACAGGAACCCCTGGCTCGCCAACCTCGCCGAGATGGCCGAGACGCGCTCCAACACGTCGGTCTGCCTCAAGATCGTCGACCCCGCGGTCACCGCACTCGATGCCGATGCGCAGGAAGCCTTCGCCAAGGGCATCGTCGCGACACTCGAGAAGGAAGCCGCAGCCGTCGATGTCGGCGCCTATCGCGATGCGCCGTCCGGCCTCCGCATCTGGTGCGGCGCCACGATCGACACGGCTGATGTCGAAGCGCTGATGCCATGGCTGACCTATGCTTTCGAAAAGCAGAAGGCCACGCTGACCGCCAAGGCAGCCTGATTTCCCAAGACCTCCTCCGGGCGACGGGGGAGGTGCTCATTCCCGGATTTACCTATCTTCAGGAGGCCTTCCATGGCACCGCGCGTACTCGTATCCGACGAACTCTCGGAAACCGCCGTCCAGATCTTCCGCGATCGCGGCGTCGATGTCGATTTCCAGCCGAAGCTTGGCAAGGACAAAGACAAGCTCGCCGAGATCATCGGCAATTATGACGGTCTTGCGATCCGCTCCGCCACCAAGGCGACGGAAAAGCTGATCGCTGCTGCGACCAATCTCAAGGTCATAGGCCGCGCCGGTATCGGTGTCGACAATGTCGATATTCAAGCCGCCTCCCGCCGCGGCATCATCGTGATGAACACGCCCTTCGGCAACTCGATCACCACGGCCGAGCACGCCATCGCCATGATGTTCGCTGTCGCCCGCCAGCTTCCGGCTGCCGACGCCTCGACCCAGGCCGGCAAATGGGAGAAGTCGAAATTCATGGGCGTCGAGATCACCGGCAAGACGCTCGGCGTCATCGGTTGCGGCAATATCGGCGGCATCGTCTGCCAGCGCGCGATCGGCCTCAAGATGCATGTCATCGGCTATGACCCGTTCCTCTCCAAGGAGCGCGCGATGGAGATGGGCGTCGAGAAGGTCGAACTCGACGAACTCTTCGAGCGCGCCGAATTCATCACACTGCATGTGCCGCTGACCGACAAGACCCGCAACATCATCGACAAGTCGGCGATCGCCAAGATGAAGGACGGCGTCCGCATCATCAATTGCGCCCGCGGCGGCCTCGTGGTGGAAGCTGATCTCGCCGAAGCCATCAAGGCCGGTAAGGTGGCCGGCGCCGGCTTCGACGTCTTCGAGGTCGAGCCCGCCGAGGCCTCGCCGCTCTTTGGCCTTCCGAACGTCGTTTGCACGCCGCATCTCGGAGCCTCGACCACGGAAGCACAGGAGAATGTCGCGCTGCAGGTCGCCGAGCAAATGTCGGACTACCTGGTCAAGGGCGCCGTCTCCAACGCGATCAACATGCCCTCGATCACGGCTGAGGAAGCGCCGATACTCAAGCCCTATATCAAGCTCGCCGATTGCCTCGGCGCGTTCGTGGGTCAGGTGACGGAGACACCGATCAAGGAGATCGAGATTCTCTATGACGGCGCGACCGCGGAGATGAACACCAAGGCGCTGACCTCGGCGCTTTTGGCTGGTCTGATCCGCGCCCAGGTTGCCGACGTCAACATGGTCTCGGCCCCAATCATGATCAAGGAAAAGGGCATCGTCCTCTCCGAGGTCAAGCGCGACAAGACTGGCGTCTTCGACGGTTACATCAAGCTCACCGTCAAGACCGACGACATGACGCGCTCCATTGCCGGGACCTGCTTCTCCGACGGCAAGCCGCGCTTCATCCAGATCAAGGGCATCAATCTCGACGCCGAAGTCGGCCGCAACATGGTCTATACGACCAATGGCGACGTGCCCGGCATCATCGGCCTGCTCGGCACCACCTTCGGCGACGCCGGCGTCAACATCGCAAACTTCCAGCTCGGTCGTGACCGCGCCGGGGGCGACGCGATCGCGCTGCTCTATGTCGATGCCCCGGTTCCGGAAGACGTGCTCGCCAAGCTCCGGTCGCGCAAGGAGATCGACTCGGCCAAGCCGCTGGTGTTCAACATCGATTGAAGTCAATGGCTTGCGCTACGGCTGCCCCTCACCCTGACCCTCTCCCCGCTGGCGGGGAGAGGGGACGCTAGAGGCACGGCGGTGCCACAGATCCCTTCTCCCCGTCCTGACGGGGAGAAGGTGCCGGCAGGCGGATGAGGGGCTATCGCCTGCTGTTCACATCAATGCCATCACCAGTTCCGTCTTGCCCCAGCCGAACTGAAATTCCGCCGTTCCCGAATGATGGAGCGCGATCCAGTCGCCTGATGTCAGGTAGGCGAGGTTGGTGGCCGACTGGCTGTAGCTCGCCGATCCGCCGTCGCTGTCGCGAACCGTCAGCAGGCTGGTCGAGCCGTTCTGCTGCACGGAAACGGCAAAGCTCGCGGCCGCGACCGACGAGACATTCAGCGCGATCATGTAGAAGCCAGTCACCGGCACGACGAGGCGGCTGCCGGGGCCCGAAGGTACCGTCGCGCCGAGCGCGAAACCTCCCTGGTTCAGATTTAGAGTGCCGAAGCCAGTGCGCGTGCCATCCGCCGGCGTCAGGTCCGTTTCGCCATAGGTGGCGCGGACCAGCGGCCGACCGGGCATGAGTACCGCGCCGGCCGAGGTCGTCTTGAGCGCAGTGACCCATCCCGAGCCGTCCGGCGAAACCTTGACTTCGAAATCATCGGATCCGGCGAGGCCCATCTCCGCTCGACCCGACCAGTTCGTCTGGTAAAGCAGGGAGAGCGTGTCGGCGGCCGCGTTCTTGTTGAGCTTGAGCTGATGACCGGCGCCGGCGTGATTGAGCAATGTTGCTGCCGAGGAGATCGTCAGCCGGTTTGTCGTGTCGGCGGTGGCATTGATGCCCAGCTTGGGGATTGTGCTCTCGGAAAGCAGGTCGGCCCAGGCCGAGCCGGTCCAGATCTTCTGTTGGGCGGCGTCAACGAACCAGCCGATCCAGCCGGTCCTCGGTGTCAGATAGATCCAGCCGCCATCCTCGAATAGGGCCAGCTTGCCGGATTTGCCGGTCCAGGCGCCGGTGGGCGATGCGCCGACGGCATGGCAATGTCCCTCGGCGGGCGACCCGGGAGGCGCGCTGGCCTCGCTCTGAATCACGAGCTGCACGACGCCATCGAGGCGCCTGAGCGCCTCATTGTGGGTCACATGCTTCTGGGCCTGGGCGGAAAGTATATAGGGAAGGGCGAGATTGACGGTTTCGTCGGACATGAATGGATCCTCGGCAATGAACAAACAAGGCGTGTGCCGGGATCATTATGCAGCTTGCAAAAGGACCGTGGAAAATCGAGACTAAGAACTTGAATCAAAACGAAAAAGGCCGGGAAAACCCAGCCTTTTTGAAACGGATGTGCTGATTGCTAGTGGCGATATTGCTGAATACGCGTGGTGCGCAGGCCGGCAAGACCATGCTCGGAAATCGACGCCTGCCAGGAGAGGAATTCTTCCACCGTCAAAGTATACCGATCACAGGCCTCCTCGAGGCTGAGCAGGCCACCGCGTACGGCAGCGACGACTTCCGCCTTGCGCCGGATCACCCAGCGGCGGGTATTGGTGGGCGGTAAATCGGCGATGGTAAGCGGGCTGCCATCGGGGCCGATGACATATTTAACACGTGGACGAATTGCTTCGGTCATTGGACTCTCTACACAAACAAAGACCATATGGAGCGACTTTACGGACGCAGATTTAAAAATTGCCTAAACGAAGCGGAAGAATTTTCCCAAAACCCTATTGAAAACAAAATTATGCGGATATGAGCCCGTTCATGTGCCGGAATCGGCAGCTTGTCCTCCGGCGGGCAAGCTCCTATATCCGGCATGAAATTCATGCTAATCCTCGAAAATTCTGCCGGTTGGGAAGAACAGCGTTCCGTGAACAGCCTCGATTTCGATAAACGTCCCGAAGATACCCGTGTGGTCGTCGCCATGTCGGGCGGAGTGGATTCCTCCGTGGTCGCGGGACTGCTGAAGCGTGAGGGCTACGACGTCATCGGGATCACGCTGCAGCTCTACGACCATGGCGCGGCCGTCCATCGCGCCGGTTCCTGCTGTGCCGGCCAGGATATCGACGATGCCCGCCGCGTCTGCGAGACGCTCGGCATCCCGCATTATGTGCTCGATTACGAGCGCCGCTTCCGCGACGCGGTGATCAATCCCTTCATGGACAGCTATGCCGCCGGCGAGACACCGATCCCCTGCGTCGCCTGCAACCAGACCGTCAAGTTTGCCGATCTCCTGATCACCGCCAAGGAACTGGGCGCGGATGCGCTCGCGACAGGTCACTATATACGCTCGAAGCCGGCGCCGACCCCGGAACACCCGGAGCGGCGTGCACTCTATCGCCCTATCGATGCCGAGCGCGACCAGAGCTATTTCCTTTTTGCCACGACGCAGGAGCAGATCGACTATCTGCGCTTCCCGCTTGGCGCCATGTCCAAGGCCGAATGTCGTGCCCATGCGGCCGAGATGGGCCTCGTCGTCGCTGACAAGGCCGACAGCCAGGACATCTGCTTCGTGCCGCACGGCAAATATTCCGATGTCATCAACAAGCTTCGGCCCGACGCCAAGCTCGGCGGCGAGATCGTCCATCTCGACGGCCGTGTGCTTGGCACCCACGAGGGCATCCTGCATTACACGATCGGCCAGCGCCGCGGCATCGGCGTCGCTGTCGGGGAGCCGCTCTATGTCGTGCATCTCGATGCCCGTTCCAAGCGTGTCATCGTCGGCCCGAAGGAAGCGCTCGACACGCGCCGCCTCTATCTTCGCGATATGAACTGGCTGGGCGATCTCGATGTCTACACCATGGCGAAGGACGGCATGGACTGCTTCGCCAAGGTGCGATCCTCGCGCCCGCCGAAGCCCGCGCGGCTGTTTGCGGACAAGAACGGCATCTATATCGAATTGGTCGAGGGCGAAGCGGGTGTTGCCCCGGGACAGGCCTGCGCACTCTATTCGGCGCCGGGCGACGACTCCCGTGTCTATGGTGGCGGTTTCATCGAGCGTTCCGAGAAGGACAAGCACGCTGAAATCATGCTCAAGCAGTTGCTTGAAGGACATGTCGCGGCCTGAAGGCGCGCACCCGAAAACGGCCCTGAAAATTGGCCAATATCGCTTGACAGGACGGGAAGCCCCGACTTATAAGCCGCCCGTCTGGTCGGGAACGCTCCCGGAACGGCCATGGCGGGATAGCTCAGTTGGTTAGAGCGTGGGACTCATAACCCCAAGGTCGGCAGTTCAACTCTGCCTCCCGCTACCATCAAATCAGCCCAAACAGCCAATAGTTCCGGCCCCTGCGGGGGTCGAGCCGACTCATTGTCAGTGATCTTCTTCGTCGGCGGCCCTTCGCGCGACACGCCCACCTTCATCTATGCTTGGTGTTACGCAGGGTACCGCCTGGTCGCATCCCGATGCCTATATCTGCCCTCAAGTAGGCGATGGACGCCGCAGGCAGGCCCGCACCCTGGTTGGCGCGGGCCGTCTTCTTTTCGCAGGGACTTCAAATGACACCCAAAATATTTCTTTCAACTATCACTCTTGCACTCGTAGCGGCCGCGTCTACGGCCATGGCCGATCATGCCAGATATTCATGCAAACTCCTGACCAGGCCGACCGTCAACCACCCATGGGGCAAAGTGAATCAAGTCATCGTCAATGACGAATTGGACAGGATCGAACTCAAGGAACAACACGACGCGGCGACCAATCCAACGCCATACAATTGGGTATTCGAAAATGGGATCGTGGGTACGCACAACGACAAAGTACTCATCGAAACCCAGAAGGACGGCTTTTTTGGCACGGGCTTAGCCAGCGGCGTCGCCTACTCTTTCGCGCTTACCAACGACGGGCGGCTGCGCTGGGTGTTCGTCGAATCCAAGCTCATGTACCAGGTCGAGTGGCAATGCACGAAACTGCCGTGGCAGTGACATCATCGGCCCGCTCACTCTCCATGCTTGGCGAGCCAGGCCTGCAGTTCCCGGTCCTCGCGCTCCAGAGACGAGACATTCAAGACCTTCCGCAGTATCGCCACGGCGACGGCGCGGGCACGCAGATTGATGCGACTTGCTTCGCCAGCCGAGCCATTGGGCTTGTAGACGCCAAGTTTTGCATAGAGTTGTTGCAGGCGGTTCTGGACGCTCCGGAGTGAAAGGTTGCGCCGCCTGGCGATCGTGCTGTCGGTGAGACCAAGCGCGACGTCGAGAAGGACTTCGTATTCGCTGTCGGTCAGTCCGCCTGCGGGATTCTGGCTGCGCTGCTGCAGGCCGCGCACTTCACGGTCGATGACGCACTGGCTCTCGATGAAAATCGCGCGCAACGCCAGCTTCAGCCGGTCGTCCGAGGCCGATTTCAGCACATAGCCATAAGCCGCACCCTCCGGCACGATGCGGGAAACGCCGCGCACGTAGGCCTCGTCGGCATAGTTCGACCAGAACAGGATGCGGGTGTCCGGCCGTTCCTTCCAGATGGTCCGTGCAGCTTCGATGCCGTTGCGCGCATTCATCTGTAGATCCATGACGATGTGGGCGGACTTGTTCTCCCGGGCGAGGCGTTCGCCGGTGCTGCCGTTCTCCGCCTCGATCACCATGTCGCATTCGGGGAGTGCCGAGCGCACCGCCTCGTTGAGATAGGATCGATGAAGGGGGTCGTCCTCGACGATAAGGACCTGCATGGCATTCATCCTGAAAGATGGCCCGAAAGAGGGGCCGTCTGCGAAATCGGCAGACTGACATCGACGGAGGTGCCGGCGCCATCCTTGTTTCGCGCGACCTCGAACCGGGCCGAGATCAGCCTTGCTCGCGTCCGCATGTTGCCGATGCCGGCACCCTGACGTTTCTGGTCGGGCGAGATGCCGGTGCCATCGTCGCGGATCGCGATCCTGAGATTGAGCGGCGTGGCCCGCAGTTCGACCGTAATCCTGTTGGCATTGGCGTGGCGGATGGCATTGTTGATCGCCTCTTGAACAATACGGAAAAGGGCGGTCGCGACACTCTGTGGCAGCGCGTCAATGATCCCGTCTGTCTCGTCGGCGATGTTCCAGTCGATCGACACGCCGCTGTCGCGCACCGACCGCTCCAGATGGTTCTCGACTGCCTGAACGAAGCCGAAGAGCTGCAGCACCGTCGGCCGCGCCTCTTCGATGATCTGCCGTACATCATGCATACAGTGCTGGACGCTGCGGATGATCGGATCAAGTGCCTCGCCGGGTATTGTGGATGCATGGGCCAGCCGTTCCAGCTTGCGCGAGAGCCGCGTAAGGTCGGCGAGTGTCTGGTCGTGCAGGTCCATGCCAATGCGCTGGCGTTCGGCTTCCAGAGCCTCCGTCAGCCGGAGTGCGCCGAGCCGCAGACCCTCTTCGCGTGCGCGGGCCTCTGCCTCGACGATGGCCGAGCGCTGTGCCTGTTCTGCAGCGCGCAACGCGTAGAAATACGGTGCCAATAGATCGGCGATCGAACGCGCTTTTTCGAGGTCGTCCGATGTGTAGAGCCCGACCTGATGGCTAGAGCAGTTCAATGCGCCAATGATCTTGCCTTGCACCTTGAGCGGGACATGCAGGCGGGAGCGCAATTTGCCCTCGATGATCGGTTGCGAGAAGGCGCCTTGGTAGTGGAATCTCGGGTCGTTGCAGGCGTCGTCCGTGATGATCGTCTCGACCTCGCCATAAAGCAGGCTGCGGATCGGACTGTTGGAGACGGGCGCCGGCGGGCTGCGACCCCAGCCGGTATCGAAGGGGCTCTCATGCGCGGTATGATACTTGCCATCGAGCATGATGATGCAGACGTCCATATGATCATGCGGGATGATATGGCTGACTTCGGCCGCTACGGCGCGGATGACGGAATGGAAATCGAGCTGACCGGCAAGCAGTCGGGAAATAGTCAGATACTGGTCAAGCAGCATTGATGGCGTCGGGCTGAGCATGTCCGGACCTCCTCCCGGTCAGGCGATCTCCCAACCGCCCATGCGCCTAGATTGTGCGGCAACCCGCCGGTCCAGTCCTGCGGAAATCCGCATATTTTCTGCGGGAACCCGCAAGCCGAATGCCGTGACCCGCCTAGGCAGCCCTGCCGTTCTCGGCCATCATGCTCTTACTGAGGTCATGTACTGAAGACATGGGCCTCAGTGCAACAACAATTTCGGTCCCGTGAGGAGACGGTGCCGGAATGCGGCCGGGAAGAGGGCCGACCATCAGGGAGAGAGATTATGAACATCAGGACGATACTCCTGGCGTCAGCCGCCGTGCTGGTAGCCGCAATGCCGATGTCCGCATCCGCCGATACGTCGGGCAAGAAGATCGCGCTTTCTAACAATTACGCCGGCAATTCCTGGCGTCAGGCCATGCTGACCAGCTGGGACAAGGTGACCAAGGAAGCGGTCAAGTCCGGGATCGTCGCTGCAGCAGATCCGTTCACGACCGCCGAGAACCAGGCTACCGAACAGGCGGCCCAGATCCAGAACATGATCCTCGAAGGCTATGACGCCATCGTCATCAATGCCGCTTCGCCGACCGCGCTCAACGGCGCCGTCAAGGAAGCCTGCGATGCGGGCATCGTTGTCGTGTCCTTCGACGGTATCGTCACCGAGCCCTGCGCCTATCGCATCGCCGTCGATTTCAAGGCGATGGGTCTGAGCGAAGTCGAATATCTCGCCAAGAAGATGCCCAATGGCGGTAACCTTCTTGAAATTCGCGGCCTTGCCGGCGTGTTCGTCGATGACGAGATTTCCGCAGGTATCCACGAAGGCGTGAAGAAATATCCGCAGTTCAAGATCGTTGGCTCGGTCCATGGTGACTGGGCACAGGACGTCGCCCAGAAGAATGTCGCCGGCATCCTGCCGAGCCTGCCCGAAATCGCCGCTGTCGTGACGCAGGGCGGTGACGGTTATGGCGCCGCGCAGGCCTTTGCCGCCGCCAAGCGCCCGACGCCGCTGATCATCATGGGCAACCGCGAGGACGAGTTGCAGTGGTGGAAGAAGGAAAAGGACGCCAACGGATATGAGACCATGTCGGTCTCGATCGCGCCCGGCGTCTCGACGCTCGCTTTCTGGGTCGCCCAGCAGGTGCTCGACGGACAGAAGGTGCCGCAGGATCTCGTCGTACCGTTCCTCCGCATCGACCAGGAGAACCTCGAGCAGAACCTCGCCAACACCCAGAAGGGTGGCGTGGCGAATGTCGAATACTCGCTCGACGATGCGAAGAAGGTGATCGCCGGCGCCAAGTGAGTAAGCGCGTGCATCGCCGCCTTGGTCGCGGTAGAAAAGCACGCCGGCGCGGGTTCACCGCGCCGGCTTTTCACGACTTCATTGCAATATCGAGCGTAATCCGGGTTCATGACTGACGCTGCCGAGAACATGGCCGTGGTGGCCGCCGAAGGAGTCAAGGTCCATTTCGGCGCGGTCAAGGCGCTCGATGGCGTGGATCTTGCAATCGTGCCGGGCGAATGCGTCGGGCTCGTTGGCCACAATGGCGCCGGCAAGTCCACCATCGTCAATGTCATCAATGGCGGGCTCTCGCCGCATGAAGGTGCGGTGCGCTATGCCGGCCGGGATGCGGGTGCTGGCATATCGGTCGCGAGGGCCAATGGCGTCCGTTGCGTCTTCCAGGAACTCTCGCTCTGCCCGAACCTGACCGTTACTGAAAACACCCGCGTCATGCATCCGGAGCTCAAGGGTTTTGGCTGGCGCGGCCGGGCGCTTGGCATCATCCGCGCCAAGCTCGATGAAGTTTTTCCGGGTCATCACATCGATTGCACCGCCGCCGTCGGCGACCTCTCGATCGCCGAGCGCCAGATGGTGGAGATCTCCATCACCTTCGCCACGGTGCATGATGCGCCGCGCCTCGTGATACTCGACGAGCCGACCTCCTCGCTTGATGCCGGCCTTGCCAGGCAGTTGATGGATTATGTCCGCAAGTTTGTGTCCGGTGGCGGCTCGGTGCTCCTGATCTCGCACATCCTGGGCGAAGTCCTCTCCACCACCGACCGCATCATCGTCATGAAGGACGGCAAGGTCGTTGCGAGCCGCCCTGCGTCGGGCTTTGATATACCGAGCCTCGTCCAGGCGATGGGCAATGTCGTCAAGGAACAGGCGCGTCAGGCCGGAGCGGTTCGGACCAGCGGCAAGCCGCTCGTCGATCTTCCCGCGATCCGTGGTCGCGGCCTGCCGTTCCGCGCGTACAAAGGCGAGGTGATCGGGCTTGCCGGTCTTGCCGGCCATGGCCAGACCGACATGCTGCTGTCGCTCTATCGCACGCTCAGCAGCGATTGGTTCCCGGGCCGCGGCCGCGACGTTGCCTTCGTTGCCGGTGACCGCAGCCTCAACGGCACGTTTCCACTCTGGAGCATCCTGCGCAATCTCTCGATCTCGTCGCTCGGCAGTTCGTCGTCCGCCAGTTTCGTCAGGGAGGATCGCGAGACGGTGCTCGGCGAAGATTGGAAGAAGCGGATCGAGATCCGCACGCCTGACATGACCAACGGCATCCTGTCGCTGTCAGGCGGCAACCAGCAGAAGGTTCTTTTCGCCCGCGCGCTCGCCACCCGCGCCGCGATGGTGCTGATGGACGACCCGATGCGCGGCGTCGATGTCGGTACCAAGCAGGAAGTCTATGCGATGCTGCGCAGCGAAGCCGCCGGCGGTCGAACCTTCATCTGGTATTCGACCGAAATGGACGAGATCCGCCTTTGCGACCGCGTCTATGTCTTCCGCAACGGCGCCATCGCCGCCCAGCTCTCTGGCGACGACATCACCGAGGACAAGGTGCTGGAAGCCTCCTTCGAGGGAGAAGCGGCATGATGGGCTTCTCCGCCTCGGCCATCCGCCAGATCGTGCCGGCGCTTTCGCTCGCCGTGCTGCTCGCCGCCGTCTTCTATATCCAGCCGCGGGCGATGAGCTATGTCGGGCTCAACCTGCTCTTCAACCTCGCTGTTCCCATCGCGCTCGCGACCGTGGCGCAGATGATGATCATGGCGGTCAACGACCTCGATCTGTCGATGGGCACCTTCGTCAGTTTCGCGGCTTGCGTTACCGCCACCTTCCTGCAGTCCGATCCGTTCACCGGGATCCTGATCCTCGCCGGCGCTATTGCGGCCTATGCGGTTCTTGGCGTCGTCATCCATGTCAGAGAACTGCCGTCTATCGTGGTCACGCTTGGCATGAGCTTCGTCTGGGGCGGGCTCGCGGTGCTGATCCTGCCCGCGCCGGGTGGCTCTGCGCCCGAATGGGTGCGCTGGCTGATGACCTCCAAGCCGCCTTTCGTACCGATGGCGATCGTTGCCTCAGTCATCATTGCCGTCATCGCCCATTTCGTCGTCATGCGCTCGACCTTCGGCGTGCTCGTCCGTGGCGTCGGCGGCAATGCACGGTCGGTCGAACGTTCCGGCTGGTCGGTGCTGGCGATCCGCGCCGGCGCCTATGCCGCGGCCGGCTTCCTCGCGGTGCTGTCAGGCATCCTGCTCGTTGGTCTTACGACCTCGGCCGATGCCAATATCGCGCTGCGCTACACGCTGCTGTCGATTGCAGGCGTCATCCTCGGCGGCGGCGAATTCGTCGGCGGCCGCGTGTCGCCGGTCGGTGCCGTCATCGGTGCGCTGACACTGGCGCTGGCCGGCTCGTTCCTGTCCTTCCTGCGGATCTCGCCGGACTGGCAGATCGGCGCGCAGGGCGCGATCCTGATCATCGTGCTGGGGCTGCGCCTGCTGCTCAACCGCTCGGAAAAGCGGGAGAAGCGCGCATGAGTTTTGCCGCCCGCAAGCCGTGGATCTGGTCCTATGCCGCGACGCTGATCGTCTGGATCATCACCATATTGTTCACCGGCGGCACCAGCGCCGGCGGCCTCAGCCAGGCGGCCTTCACCTTCGCCGCCTTCTCGGTGCTGGTCGGCATCGGCCAGATGTTCGTGATCACGCTCGGCCCCGGCAATGTCGACCTCTCGGTTCCGGCGACGATGACGCTCGCCGGCACGCTCTCGCTCAAATATATGGATGGCGGCGAAGGCCTGGTATTGGCCGGCCTCGGCATTGCCATCCTGGTCGGCCTGGCCATCGGCACCTTGAACTATGCGCTGATCAAATTGCTGCGCATCCCGCCGATCATCGCGACGCTGTCGATGAGCTTCATCGTGCAATCGACGGCGATCTGGTCGAACCGCGGTTTGCGCATCAAGCCACCGGAGAGCCTCGCCACCTTCACGACATCCGATCTGTTCGGCGTGCCCAATATCGCTATTGTCTCGATCTTTCTCGCCGCGGCGGCCTGGCTTCTTCTGGAGAAGAGCATTTATGGCCGCTGGATCTCGGCCATCGGCCAGTCGCAATTTGCCGCCCGCATGGCCGGCATCCCGGTCGACGGCACGCGCTTCGTTACCTATGTGCTCTGCGCCGTGCTCGCCGCCGTCTGCGGCTTCCTTTTCGCGAGCTTTTCCGGCGGGGCGGCGCTCAACATGGGCGCAGAATATCTGCTGACCTCGATCGCCGTGGTGGTGATTGGCGGCTCGGCCGTCGCCGGCGGCAATTCCAACGTGCCCGGCATCTGGGGGGCGTCGCTCTTCATGTTCCTCGTTGTCTCGATGCTCAACACCTATGGCTTCGGCGCAGGTGTTCGACTCATCCTGACCGGGCTAATCATCATCGCGGTCATTCTCGTGGCGAGCGGCAAGTTCAGAACGAGCCGCTAGCGACCGAAGCAATTCCAGCAAAAGTGTGCAGCGATTTTGCGTTCGGAATTGCTGAGAACCAAAGAACCAAAAGGGGAGGGGAAAATGGACACACCTTCGATCTACGAAATTCACGATCCGCGCTTTCGCCATCTCGTTGTCGGCAGCGCAGCCCTGGACGAACTCTATTCCGGCTGCCGATGGGCCGAAGGTCCGGTCTGGTTCGCCGATCTCAACTGCCTGATCTTCAGCGACATCCCGAACGAGCACATGCTACGTTACTCACAGGACGGCGAGGTGTCAGTGTTCCGTTCGCGGTCTGATTTCACCAATGGCAACACGCGCGATAACCAGGGCCGGCTGATCTCCTGCCAGCACGGCGCGCGCCGTGTGGTGCGCACCGAAATCGACGGCACGATTACCGTTCTCGCCGACAGTTTTGGCGGCAAGCGGCTCAACTCGCCGAACGACGTCGTGGTGAAGTCCGACGACACGATCTGGTTCACCGATCCGAGCTACGGCATCATGTCGAACTACGAGGGCTTCAAAGGCGAGCAGGAACAGGCGACGCGCAATGTCTATCGCCTCGATCCCAAGAACGGCAGCCTCACCGTTGTCGCCAGCGATTTCGGCCAGCCCAACGGCCTCGCCTTCTCGCCCGATGAATCCAAGCTCTATATTGCCGACTCTCACTCGAGCCACGACCCGAACTGGCCGGCGCATATCCGCTCCTTCAATGTCCAGGCAGACGGCACGCTGACGGGCGGGGAGGAACTCTGTGTGACCAACAAGGGCCTGCCCGACGGCTTCCGCGTCGATGTGTCAGGCAATATTTGGTCGAGTGCCGGCGATGGCGTGCATTGCTTCTCACCGGAGGGTCATCTGCTCGGAAAGATCCTCGTGCCGCAGACCGTGTCCAACGTCACCTTCGGCGGCCCACGCCGCAACCGGCTCTTCATCACCGCGACCAAGTCGCTTTATGCGGTCTATACAGCGACGATGGGTAATCGGATTTGCTGAGGCTGCACCAGCCCGTTTCTCGATCTTGTTGCCGGCCCGTGGCGCATCCGCCACGGGCCGATTTGCATTCACGCTTTTCGTTTTGCTCCCATGACTCCGCTTGCAATGTTCCTCATATTTAAATAAGCTATTCACATAAGAATGAAACGGGAGGATCTCACGAATGCATCTCCGGATGTCTTCGTGTCGGCTGGTGCACCTGTTTCGTTTGGTGCAATCATGGCCGGCGGCCGTCTCGATTCCGGGATTCGCCTGCGTTTCGGGATAGCGAGACCTCAATGACCACCCATACCGATCTTCCGCTCGAGGGCCTGCTCGTCGTCGACATGAGCCAGTTCCTCTCGGGCCCCTATTGCTCGCTGCGCATGCTCGACCTCGGCGCCCGCGTCATTAAGATCGAGCGGCCTGACGGTGGCGATCTCTCGCGGCGGCTTTATCTCAGCGACACCGAAATCGGCGGCGACTCCACCATCTTTCATGCGATCAACCGCGGCAAGGAGAGCCTGGCGATCGACATGAAGAACCCTGCCGATCTCGACGCGCTGCGCAAACTTCTGGCCAAGGCTGATGTGCTGATCCAGAATTTCCGGCCCGGCGTCATCGAGCGGCTCGGCCTCGACTACGATTCTGTCAAGGCGATCAATCCCTCCATCGTCTATGCCTCAATATCAGGCTATGGCGAGGAAGGTCCGTGGGTGAAACGTCCCGGCCAGGATCTGCTGGCGCAGTCGCGCTCGGGCATGATGTGGCTCAATGGCGATGAGGGGCAGGGGCCGGTGCCCTTCGGCCTCGCCGTCGGCGACATGCTGGCCGGTGCCGCGCTCTGCCAGGGTGTGCTGGCCGCACTGGTCAAGAAGGGCATCTCCGGCAAGGGCAGCCACATCGAGACCAGCTTGCTCGAAGCGCTGGTCGATTTCCAGTTCGAGGTGCTCACCACCTATCTCAACGACGGCCGCCGTCTGCCGAAGCGCTCGAATTTCCGTAGCGCGCATGCCTATCTCTCGGCGCCCTATGGCGTCTATCCCGCCAAGGACGGTTATCTCGCCATCGCCATGACGCCGATCGGCAAGCTGCAGGAACTGCTCGGCATCCCCGAATTGATGGCCTTCAGCGACAATCCGTCGAGCTGGTTCACCGATCGCGACGCGATCAAGGAAATCATATCGAAGAAGATCGAGACCGGCACCATCGCCGAATGGCTTGCGGTGCTCGAACCTGCCGATATCTGGTGCGCCAAGGTGCTGAACTGGGAAGAGCTAATGGAGCATGACGGCTTCAAGGTGCTCGACATGCTGCAGCGGGTGGAGCGCGAGGACAATGTCTCGATCCTCACCACCTGCTCGCCGCTGCGGGTCAACGGTATCAGACCGCATCACCATCGCGCCGCACCGCGCGTCGGCGAGCACAGCGACCGCATCCGCGCGGAGTTCGCGCTATGATCAAATTAAAGGGCATGACCTGGAGCCATCCGCGTGGCTATGATCCGATGGTGGCCTGCTCGGCACTCTACAGACAGGAAAAGGGTGTCGAGATCGAATGGGACAAGCGCTCGCTGCAGGATTTCGAATCCTACCCCGTCGAGGAACTCGCCCGCGCCTATGACCTCATCGTCATCGACCACCCGCATGTCGGTCAGATCACCAAGGAGAGCTGCCTCGAGCCGCTCGACATCGACGGCCGCGAGGCCGAATATGACGCGATGGCCAAGGCGAGCATCGGCCAGTCTTTCCCAAGCTACAACTGGCAGGGCCGGCAGTGGGGCTTCCCGATCGACGCCGCTGCCCAAGTGCAGGCCTTCCGCGAGGACCTCGCCGACCCGGCCGAGACCTGGGACGATGTGTTGGAATTGGCCGAGCAGGGCGGCGTGCTGCTACCTCTGCGGCCGCCGCATTCGCTGATGAGCTTCTACACGCTTTCGGCCAATCTGATGGCGCCCTGCGCCACGTCGGGCGACATCCTCGCCGACCCCAGGAAGGGTGCCAGGGCCTTCGACATGATCGCCGAGCTTGTAGCCCTCATCGATCCGGCCTGCTTCGACATGGATCCGATCGCGGTCTTCGAACGCATGGCCGAAAAGGGCAGCGTCATCGCCTGCGCACCGCTGGCCTACGGCTATGTGAACTATGCCATTGCAGGCTTCCGCCCCAATGTGCTCACCTTCACCAACATTCCCGAAGCCGGCATCATCGGCCCTGCCGGCTCGGCGCTGGGCGGCACCGGCATCGCCGTCTCGGCCTTTTCGAAGGAGAAGGCGGCGGCCATCGACTTCGCTTACTGGATTGCCAGCGGCGACGTGCAGAAGGGGCTCTACGCATCTTCAGGCGGCCAGCCGGGGCATGCGGCGGCTTGGGAAGATGACGATGTTAATGATGCGACCGGCGACTTCTATCGTGGCACGCGGGAGACGCTGGAAGCAGCCTGGGTGCGGCCGCGGCATGATGGCTACATGGCGTTTCAACAGACGGCATCGGAGCGGATCAATGCCGGGCTGAAGGCGGGGGAAAAAGGGGAGGTTGTCGTAGCGGATCTCAATCGGATGTTCAGGGAAAGCCAGGGGTGAATAGAGCTTCAGTGCTGAAGCCCACCCCTCACCAAGCGCGCCCAACCACTCAGCTTCGCTTCGCGGGGACTTGCTATCCTCTCCCGCAAGGGGAGAGGTAAACCCGCGGCGCCGCCTCGCAAAAAGTGAGGCCGTGAGCGTGGCACCCTACCTCTCCCCTTGCGGGAGAGGATACGAAGGCCGCGAGAGGCGACAGCCGATCGCTTGGCCGAAGTTGGTGAGGGGTTAGCCTATTTGGCCAGCATGCGCTGAGAGGGGCTACCCCGCCTTCCCATCCCGATACTTCACCGTCTGGATATGCTCGCAATAGAGCACCAGTTCGCCTTCCCCCTTGAACACCTCATAGGACGACCGGATCAGCCCCAGCGTCTCGTATTTCGGCTCTTTCGCGAGGTTCGTGCGGATCGTATAGATCGTATCCCCGATAAAGGTCGGTTTGATGAAGCGGAGCTTGTCGTAGCCGTAGGAGAAGGCGTTGATGCAGTTGGTGGCGACGAGCCCTAGACCGGCGGAGAAGACGAAAGCGCCGGCGACGAGGCGCTTGCCGAACAGGCCCTCGGTCTCGGCGAAGATCTGGTCGCTGACATAGGGGTGCATGTCCAGCACCAGCGCGTTGAACTGCTGGCTCTCGCCCTCACTGATCGTGCGGCGGAGCGAGCGGATTTTGTGGCCTACTTCGAAATCCTCGTAGAACCAGTTTTCGGAATTCCAGACCGGCAGGGCCGCATGATCTGATGGCATGGTCTTCGGATGGGTGGAATGGATGCCGACCGTCGCAGTCATCGTCAGACCTTCAGATTCCAGAGCTTGATCGCATTCCCGGCCAGCAACGCGTGCTTCTCGTCCTTGCTGGCGCCTTCGAGCAGGGCGTGGGTCGCGCCGACCCAGGTCGAGAGGGTGCCGCCCAGCGTACAGACCGGCCAGTCGCTGCCCCAGACCATGCGGTCGAAGCCGAATGAATTGATCGTGTGCTCGGCATAGGGGCGGATGGTGTCGAGCGTCCAGCTGCCGGTGTCGGTATAGGCGACGATGCCAGATAGCTTGCCGACGACATTCGGCCGTTTGGCGATCTCGGTAATGCCTTTGGCCCAGCCGTTATAGGCCTCGCCCTTGATGTCGGGCACGCCGCAATGGTCGAGCACGAACTGGACATCGGGCACGAGATCGACGAGCGCGATGGCCTGGCCGATCTGCCGCGGCAGGACGCAGAGGTCGAAGGTCAGGCCCGTGCCGGACAGGCGTTTGATGTTCTCGCGGAAGAGCTGAGATTCCGAAAGGTCGTCGGACGACTGATGCAGGATGCGGCGCAGGCCCTTGACGAAGGTGCGGCTGCGTACGCGCTCGAGATAGGCGGCAAAGCCATCACTTTCCGGCCGGCAGGCAGCGATACCGCCGACCAGCTGGTTGTCGGGAAGGTTGGCGATGCCGGAGACATAGTCCGTCTCCTTCTCGATATCGCGTTCGGCGACATCGACCTCCATATGCATGGTTACCGTGATGCCGAGGCGGCGCGCCTCGCGGACGTAGTCGTCATATGACCAGCTGCGGTTCAGGTCGCCCGCGCCGCCAAGCCAGGGGTAATCGAGCGCCGCCATGTCCACGATATGCAGGTGGGTGTCTACAATCATCTGGGTCTCCTCCCATCGATCGCCACGGCGAGAGCCGCAATTTCGGGCATTCTCGCATGGCAAGTGTCGCTATTCAAATAAAAATTATCTATTCATATAAGAATTTCAAGCTTGGCCGAGCTCGAGTCCAGCCAGTGCGGACAGTTGCCGCGTCGTGTCGAGCAGGAGTTGGATCGTCCGCGAGATATCGGGAGCCGATGGCATGTTGATGATGGTGACATAGGGTATCGTCAGTGCCGCGATCGCGCGTCCGTCCGGCCCCAGCACTGGGGCCGAGAGGTTGACGATGCCGGCCATCTGCTGGCTCGGCATCATCTCGTAGCCGCGCGCGCGGATCTGGTCGAGCCGATCGAAGAAATCCGCAGTCTGTTCGGCCTTTATCTCAGTCCGGCCCTCGTATTCGCCGATCATCATATCGCGCTCTTCGGCCGAGCGGAAGGCGAGCAGCACATGGCCCGAGCCGGTGTTGAACAGGCTGATATGCGAGCCGACTCGGATCGAGATTCCCCAATATCCCGGCGCTTCCTGCTGGGCGATCACCACAGCGGCACCGCGGTCGAAGACCACCAGCTGGTTGGCCTGCCTCGTCACTTCGGCGAGTTCGCGCATCAGCGGCGTGGCATAGGAGGCGAGGCGCCGCACGGGGGCGTGCAACTGGGCGAGGCCGAAGAGCTTCAGCGTCAGCGAATAGCGGTCACCGTCGAGTCGAGTGACATAGCCGCGTTTCACCAGACGATCGAGCATGCGGTAGAATTCGTTGGCATTGCGGCCCAACTGCTTGGCGATCTCGGCCTGGGTCAGCCCGCCGTCGATCCCTGCAAGCAGCTCCAGGATGTCGAGACCCTTGTCCAGGGCGGGCGCGCGGTAGCGATCATTGTCTTCAGCGTCCACGCGGCCTCTCCCCTAATGAATTCGCAATTTCATATACGCAGGACCCTTTCATCGCAACAGAATTGCGCTTGACGCTCCGTGAATGAAGTGTTTATATATAAATGAAACGCTCACAGGTGAGGGTTTTCTGTCCCGCTGGAGGCGGGCAATACTCTTTGGGAGGATAGTCATGAAAAAGCTGCTGGCCGGCGTTTCCGCCGGTGTCATGAGCCTGGTCATGCTGGGAGGCGTCGCTAGCGCCCAGGAATTGCCAGGCAAGTTCGACGGCGTCACGATCGACGCCAAGCTCATCGGTGGGCAACAGTATGAAGCGCTCTATGCGCGCATCGCCGAGTGGGAAAAGGCAACCGGCGCCAAGGTCAACGTGCTGTCGAAGAAGAACCACTTCGAACTCGACAAGGAAATCAAGTCGGACATCGCTTCGGGCACGATCAGCTGGTGCGTGGGCTCGAACCACTCGTCTTTCGCTCCGCAATATCCCGACATCTACACGGATCTCGGCAAGCTGCTGCCGCAGGCTGAAATCGACGCTTTCGTGCAGGCCAACGTCATGGCCTCGACCCTCGACGGCAAGCTGGTAATGCTGCCGCGCGCCCAGTTCGATGTGTCGGCGCTCTACTACCAAAAGAGCCTCTACCAGGATGAAGCCAAGAAGAAGGCCTTCAAGGAAAAGTACGGCCGCGACCTCACGCCGCCCGACACCTGGGCTGATCTCGCCGATCAGGCCGAGTTCTTCGCCAGCCCGCCGGATTTCTACGGTACGCAGTTCGCCGGCAAGGAAGAGGCGATCAACGGCCGCTTCTATGAAATGGTCGTCGCGGAAGGCGGCGAGTATCTCGACGGTGAAGGCAAGCCGGTCTTCAACTCCGAAGCCGGGGTGCGCGCGCTCGACTGGTTCGTCCGCATGTACAAGAACAAGGCAGTTCCGGCCGGTACAACCAACTATCTCTGGGATGACCTCGGACAGGGCTTCGCTTCCGGTACCGTGGCGCTCAACCTCGATTGGCCCGGCTGGGCCGGTTTCTTCAACGATCCGAAGTCCTCGAAGGTCGCCAACAATGTCGGCGTGAAGGTCCAGCCGATGGGTTCGGCCCAGGTTCGGACCGGTTGGTCCGGCCATCACGGCTTCTCGGTGACCGAAGCTTGCGCCAGCAAGGAAGCCGCGGCGTCGCTCGTCTGGTTCCTGACCAACGAGGACAGCCAGAAGCTCGAATCCGCTGCCGGCCCGCTGCCGACGCGCACGGCCGTCTGGGACGCCAACATCAAGGCGGCCGCCAACGACCCCTATCGCGCCGAAGTGCTGAAGGCGTTCCAGGAAGCGGCCCAGCATGCCTTCCCGGTTCCGCAGACGCCTTACTGGATCGAAATCTCCAACGCCGTCTATCCGGAGCTCCAGGCCGCTATCCTCGGCGACAAGACCTCCAAGCAGGCGCTTGACGATGCGGCCGCCAAGGCGACGACGATCCTCGAAGACGGCGGTGCCCTCTAGTCCTCCCAAGTCTGAGAGGCGCACCCCCTTGGCGGGGTGCGCCTTTTCCTTGAAATTTTTGCATGCCTGGCGAGGATGCCGGGTGACAACTTCCTTTGGAGTCTTTGATGAGGGGATGGAAAAACCAGGCGCCGTTTCTGCTGTTGCTTCCGGCCGTCATCGTGCTGGCAGCCGTTGTCATCGTGCCCCTTCTCCTCTCGCTCTATTCGAGCTTCACACCGTTCCGCCTAACCAAGCCGGACACGTTCTGGATTTTCATCTGGTTCCGCAACTATTGGCGCCTGATGCAGGATTGGGAATTCTGGGTCGCCTTCGGCCGCACGATCTTCCTGCTCACCGTGGCGCTCAATCTCGAAATGCTGCTGGGGTTGGGCCTCGCCATGCTGGTCGAGAAAGCGACGCGTGGCCAGCGGGCGTTGCGCACCATCATGATGTTTCCGATGATGTTTTCGCCGCTGCTGGTCGGCTTCCAGTTCAAATTCATGTTCAACGACAATGTCGGCCTTGTGAACAATGCGCTGCAGGCGCTCGGCCTCACCGACCAGGCTATTCCCTGGCTGATCGACGGCAATCTCGCGATGTTTTCGATCCTCGTTGCGGAAATCTGGTCGTCGACCTCGGTGTTCGCGATCCTCATTCTGGCCGGCCTGCTCGCCATGCCCAAGGAGCCGATCGAGGCGGCGCGTGTCGATGGCTGCACGCCCTGGCAGACTTTCCGCTATGTCATCTGGCCTTTCATCATGCCCTTTGCCTATATCGCGATGACCATCCGTTCGCTCGACGTGGCGCGCGCCTATGACATCGTCAAGATCATGACGGACGGCGGCCCGGCCAAGCGCACCGAACTTCTCTGGACGCTGGTGTCCCGCACCGCCTACGCCGATGCCAAGATGGGTGTCGCCAATTCCATGGCCTATTTCTCGATCCTGCTGTCGATCCTGTTCACAGTCTATTTCTATCGCAAGCTTGCCGCCGCCCGCGCGCAGGTCGGAACGGAGTGGTGATCATGGCCGATTTGAACGCCTCCCACCGCTTCCGCCGCCGGCTGCTCAAGATCGGCCATTTCATTGGGCTGTTCCTGGCGATGCTGGTCATCTGCCTGCCTGGGTTCTGGATCGTACTCTCCTCGCTCCGGCCGACGGTCGAGATCATGGCGAAGCCGCCGGTCTGGATTCCAAGCGAATTGTCGCTCGACGCTTACATTGCGATGTTCTCCGGTGTCGGGCAGGGCGGTATCCCTGTTATCCAGTACTTCACCAATTCGCTGATCGTCTCGATCACCTCGACCGTGATCGCGCTCGCCATCGGCATGGCCGGCGGCTATGCCTTCGCCCGCTTCCCCTTCAAGGGCAAGGGCTCGTGGTTCCTCGGCCTGATGCTGACCCGTACCGTGCCGGGCATCGCGCTGTCTTTGCCGTTGTTTTTCGTCTATGCCAAGCTCGGCCTGCTCGACACTCATGCCGGCCTGATCCTGGTCTATGTCGCGCTCAACGTGCCCTTCACCATCTGGCTGATCGACGGCTTCTTCCGGCAGGTGCCCAAGGACCTCGCCGAGGCTGCCCAGATCGATGGCTGCACACGCTGGCAGGCTTTCTGGCAGGTCGAGTTCCCGCTTGCTGGCCCCGGCATCGCATCCTCGGGCATCTTTGCCTTCCTCACCTCGTGGAACGAGTTCGCGCTCGCGTCCAACCTCACGCGCTCGGTCAACTCCAAAACGCTGCCGGTCGGCCTGCTCGACTACACGTCGGAATTCACCATCGACTGGCGCGGCATGTGCGCGCTCGCCGTGGTGATGATCATTCCCGCGCTCATCCTCACCTTCATCGTCCAGAAGCATCTCGTCGCCGGCCTGACCTCGGGCGCCGTCAAAGGATAGTTTAGAGATATGGCTACCGTCTCCCTCCGAAACCTGGTCAAGCGCTACGGCGCGCTCGAGATCGTCCACGGCATCAATCTCGACGTGGCGGACCGCGAATTCATCGCGCTGGTCGGCCCGTCCGGCTGCGGCAAGTCGACGACCTTGCGCATGATCGCCGGCCTCGAGGATATCTCGGGCGGCGAAGTGCTGATCGGCGGCAAGGTGGTCAACGATCTGCCGCCGCGCTCGCGCAACCTCGCCATGGTGTTCCAGTCCTACGCGCTCTATCCGCATATGACGGTGCGGGAGAATATGGGCTTCTCGCTCAAGATTGCCGGCCGGCCGCAGAGCGAGATCGATAGCCGGGTTAACGACGCTTCCAAAACCCTGGACCTCGAACAGCTCATGGAGCGCCGTCCGTCGCAGCTTTCGGGTGGCCAGCGCCAGCGCGTTGCCATGGGTCGCGCGATCGTGCGCAATCCGGAGGTCTTCCTGTTCGATGAGCCGCTCTCGAACCTCGATGCCAAGCTGCGCACGCAGATGCGCACCGAGATCAAGAAGCTGCATGCGAAGGTGCGCTCCACGGTCGTCTATGTCACTCACGACCAGGTCGAGGCCATGACGCTGGCCGACCGTATCGTCATCATGCGCGACGGCTATATCGAACAAGCCGGCACGCCGGAGGAGGTGTTCCATCGTCCGGCCACGCGTTTCGTGGCCGGATTCATCGGCTCGCCGCCGATGAATCTGCTGGAAGCCACCGTCGATAGCGGCATGGTGGTCTTCGCCGATGGCGACCGGTTGCCGCTGCCGCAGCAGTTCCAATCGGCCGTGACGAATGGCCAGAAAGTGGTGTTCGGACTTAGACCTGACGATCTCTATCCGACGGGCCATGGCCTGCATGCGGGCGATGCAGGCGCCGTGCATCAAGCGGAACTCAAGGTGTCAATCACGGAACCGCTCGGAAACGAGACGCTGGTCTTCCTGGATTTCGCGGGCCGCGACTGGGTCGGTCGCATGCTCAATCCGCGTTCGCTGCTGAGCGGCGACCGGATCAGCGTCAGCTTCGACCTGTCGCAGGCGCATCTCTTCGACGCTACTTCCGGCAAGACGCTGAGGACCTGACCATGGCCCGCATCGAACGCGTCGAGCTCCGCATGGTCGACCTTGTGCCCAAGGTCAAGCGTACCGATGCGATCCAGAGTTTCGTCAGCCAGGAAACGCCTATTGTCACCATCACGGATTCGGACGGCGCCGTCGGCACTGGTTATTCCTACACGATCGGCACTGGCGGCTCGTCTGTCATGCGCCTGCTCAACGATCATCTCGCGCCGCGCATCATCGGCCAGGACGCCGATTGCATCGAGGCGATCTGGCACGATCTCGAATTCTTCACCCATGCGACGACGATCGGGGCGATCACGGCGATCGCCATCGCCGCAATCGACATCGCGCTCTGGGATCTGCGCGCAAAGAAGCAGGGCATGCCGCTCTGGAAGCTCGCCGGCGGCGCCAAGGATCGCTGCCCGCTCTACACGACCGAGGGCGGCTGGCTGCATATCGAGAAGGAGGCGCTGGTCGAAGACGCGCTCGCCGCCAAGGCCAAGGGCTTTTCCGGCTCCAAGGTCAAGATCGGCAAGCCGCATGGCTCGGAGGACGTCGCTCGCCTCGAGGCTGTCCGCAAGGCAGTCGGTGATGGCTACGAGATCATGACCGACGCCAACCAGGGTTTTCGCATCGATGAGGCGATCCGCCGTGCCGAGCGGCTGCGCGATCTCGACCTCGCCTGGATCGAGGAGCCGATCGCAGCCGACGATATCGACGGCCATGTCCGCCTCTCGAACAGCACCACGACACCGATCGCCATCGGCGAGTCGCTCTATTCGATCCGCCATTTCCGCGAATATATGCAGAAGGGCGCTTGCTCGATCGTGCAGGTCGATGTCGGCCGCATCGGTGGCATCACGCCCTGGCTCAAGGTCGCGCATGCCGCCGAAGCCTTCGACATCCCGGTCTGCCCGCACTTCCTGATGGAACTGCATGTCAGCCTGACCTGCGCCGTGCCGAACGGCAAATATGTCGAATATATCCCGCAGCTTGATGAGATCACCGGAAAGCATATGGTGATCGAGGAGGGTCATGCCCTGGCGCCGTCCGAACCCGGCATCGGCATCGACTGGGATTGGGACGAGGTCAAGCGCCGGTCGATCGACGAGTTCACGCGCGTGATCGACAAGAGGGAGGTTTGAGATGCAGCGCATGGGGCAGGTCATCGGGCTCAATGCCGAGAAGATCGCCGAATACAAGCGGCTGCACGCGGCCGTCTGGCCTGATGTGCTGAAGACGATCACCGCATGCAATATCAAGAATTATTCGATCTTCCTGAAGGAGCCCGAGAACCTGCTCTTCGCCTATTTCGAATATCACGGGACGGACTTTGCGGCCGATATGGCAAATATGGCTTCCGACAAGACCACGCAGGAATGGTGGGCTGCGTGCATGCCCTGCCAGGCGCCGCTGGCAACCCGTGCCGAAGGCGAATGGTGGGCCGGGATGGAAGAGGTGTTTCATCATGATTGATGGAGTGCTTCAGGTGAGGGCGGCTCACCCCTCACCAACTTCGGCCAAGGGTTCACTGCGTTCACCCGGCCTTCGTATCCTCTCCCACAAGGGGAGAGGTAGACTTGTGGCACTGCGGTGCCTCAAGCAAGGCCGCGATCTGGGCACCCTACCTCTCCCCTTGTGGGAGAGGATAGTAAGCCCATGCGAGGCGAAGCTGAGCATCTGGGCGCACTTGGTGAGGGGTGAAGCGACGGGCACCCACTCCCTCGGAGGCCTCCATTGACCTTCGATCCAAAGTCCCTCTCCCAATCCTGGCCATTACCCGCCAACCCGCGTCCGATCGTCACCTTCGGCGCCGGCTCGATCGTGGCCGACGCCCATTATCCCGCCTATCGCAAGGGCAGCTTCCCCATTGCCGGCCTCTATGACCCCAATGCCGAAAGGGCCAAGGCACTTGCGGACAGATGGGATGTCACCTCTTATGCGTCCGTCGAGGAAGCCGCCGCCGTTCCAAACGCCGTTTTCGACCTCGCGACCCCACCCTCAGCGCATGCCGCGATCCTGCAAAAGCTCCCCGATGGCGCCGCCGTCCTGATCCAGAAGCCGATGGGCAACGACCTCTCGGAAGCCACCGAGATCCTGAAGATCTGCCGCGCCAAGAATCTCAAGGCCGCAGTCAATTTCCAGCTCCGCTTCGCTCCGATGATGCTGGCGTTGAAAGACGCGATCGCCAAGGGCCTGCTCGGCGAGGTCGTGGATTTCGAAGCGCATCTCGTGCTCGACACGCCGTGGAGCACCTGGGCCTTCCTCAAGGGCCTGCCGCGCATCGAAATCGCGATGCATTCAATTCACTATCTCGACCTGATCCGCCAAGTTCTCGGAGACCCCGGCGGCGTGCACGCCAAAACGATCGGCCATCCCAACCACGGCATGGCGCAGACCCGCACGACGGCGATCCTCGACTATGGCGACCATGTCCGTTGTGCGCTCTCGATCAATCACGACCACAAATATGGCCGCCGCCACCAGGCTTGTGATTTCCGCATTTCCGGCACTGAGGGTGCGGCCTATCTCCAGCTCGGCGTCAATCTCAACTACCCCGAAGGCGAGGCCGATATCCTGGAAATCTACCCCAAGGGCGGCAACGGTTGGGTTGCGGTGCCGCTCGAAGGCAAGTGGTTCCCGGATGCTTTTGTCGGCCGGATGGCTAATCTCCAGCGATATGCCAGCGGCGAGGACGCCGAACTGGTGAGCTCCGTTGAGGATGCCTGGAACACCATGGCGCTGGTTGAGGCGGCCTACACGTCCAGCGCCCAGCCCGCGACCCCGCTCGAAAGGAAACCGTGATGGAACAGACGATCTATTTCGAGGATTACGAGCTCGGCCATGTCCGGCTCACCACCGGCCGCACCATCACCGAGACCGATTTCGTCGTCCATGCCGGCCATACCGGCGACTTCTTCCCGCACCACATGGATGCGGAATTCGCGAAAACCCTGCCCTTCGGCCAGCGCATCGCGCACGGCACGATGGTGTTCTCGATCGGCGTGGGCCTGACCGCCACTTTGATCAATCCCGTGGCTTTCTCCTACGGCTATGACAGGCTACGGTTCATCCGGCCCGTTTTCATCGGCGATACGATCAAGACGCGGGTGACGATATCGGCCAAGGAGGACGATCCGAAACGGAAAGACTCGGGCCGCGTGGTGGAGCGCTGCGAGGTCATCAACCAGAAAGGCGAAGTGGTGCTCGCTGCCGATCACATCCTGGTCTGCGAGCGCCGCGTCAGCCAAGCCTAAGTCGGGCAAGTTTGAAGGAATAGGAAGATGGATTTCAACGGCAAATCAGTTCTGGTCACTGCGGCCGCGCAGGGTATCGGCCGGGCGGTCGCGACGGCCTTCGCTAGCGCCGGTGCCAAGGTCACGGCGACGGATATCAATGAAGTCGTGCTCAAGGAGATCGATGGCCAGAACGGCATCGCCACCCACAAGCTCAACGTGCTCGACGAGGCCGCCGTCAAGGCGCTGGTTGCGGAGGTCGGGCAGGTCGACATTCTCGTCAACTCCGCCGGCGTGGTCCATAACGGCTCGATCCTCGACATGAAGGACGAGGATCTCGATTTCGCCATGGATCTCAACGTCAAGTCGATGATCCGCACCATCCGCGCCGTGCTGCCCGGCATGCTGGAGCGCAAGGACGGCGCGATCGTCAACATCGCCTCGGTGGCGTCCTCGATCAAGGGTGTGCCGAACCGCTTCGCCTATGGCGTCAGCAAGGCGGCAGTCATCGGCCTGACCAAGTCCGTCGCCGCCGATTATGTGACCCAGGGCATCCGCATCAACGCGATTTGCCCCGGCACGGTCGAGAGCCCGTCGCTGCAGGAGCGGCTGCGCGCACAGGGTGACTATGAGGCCGCCCGCGCCGCCTTTATCGCTCGCCAGCCAATCGGCCGCATCGGAACGCCTGAGGAGATTGCTGACCTTGCGCTCTATCTGGCGGGCGCGACATATACGACCGGCCAGGCCTACGCCATCGACGGCGGCTGGACGATTTGAAGCACGAATACGGAAGAGGAAACACCCCATGAAGCTCATGCGAGTCGGCGCCCCGGGCGCCGAGAAGCCCGCGATTCTCGCGGCTGACGGCACCATCCGCGATCTCTCCGCCCATGTTGCCGATATCGGCGGCGCCGCGATCGGCCCGGAAGGTCTCGCCAAGATCGCCGCTATCGACACCGCGTCGCTCCCGATCGTATCGGCCGACACGCGCATCGGTGCCTGCGTCGCCGGCACCGGCAAGTTCATCTGCATCGGGCTGAACTATTCCGACCATGCCGCCGAGACCGGTGCGACTGTGCCGCCGGAGCCGATCATCTTCATGAAGGCGACCTCCGCGATCGTCGGCCCGAACGACAACGTTCTGATCCCGCGCGGTTCGGAAAAGACCGACTGGGAAGTCGAGCTCGCCGTCATCATCGGCAAGACCGCAAAGTACGTCTCCGAGGACGACGCGCTCGACTATGTCGCCGGCTACGCCGTCAGCGACGACGTCTCTGAGCGCGCCTTCCAGACCGAGCGCTCCGGTCAATGGACCAAGGGCAAGTCCTGCGACACATTCGGCCCGATCGGCCCCTGGCTCGTGACCAAGGACGAGATCGCCGACCCGCAGAATCTCGGCATGTGGCTGACCGTCAACGGCCAGAAGTTTCAGGACGGCTCGACCAAGACCATGGTCTATGGCGTCCAATATCTCGTCTCCTATCTCAGCCAGTTCATGAGCCTGCATCCCGGCGATGTCATCTCCACCGGCACCCCTCCGGGCGTCGGAATGGGCCAGAAGCCGCCGCGCTACTTGAAACATGGCGACGTTGTCGAGCTCGGTATCGAAGGGCTCGGCACCCAGAAGCAGACTTTCGTGGCAGACAAGTAAGCCAGTACAGACGAGGCACCCGTGACCAAGATTACAAGCCTGGAGACGCTGGATCTCCGCTTCCCGACCTCGCAGAGCCTCGATGGCTCGGATGCGATGAACCCCGATCCGGACTATTCGGCGGCCTATGTCATCCTGGGCACCGACAAATCGGGTCTTGATGGTCACGGGCTCACCTTCACCATCGGGCGAGGCAACGAGATCTGCTGCGCCGCGATCGAGGCCATGCGCCACCTTGTGGTCGGCCTCGATCTCGACTGGATCCGTGAGAGCCCGGCGCGCTTCTGGCGCCATGTCACCAGCGACAGCCAGTTGCGCTGGATCGGTCCGGACAAGGGCGCGATCCATCTTGCCACCGGCGCGGTCGTCAATGCCGTCTGGGACCTGTTGGCCAAGGAGAGCGGCAAGCCAGTCTGGCGGCTGGTCGCCGACATGAGCCCGGAAGAGATCGTCGATATCGTCGATTTCCGCTATCTCACCGATGCAATCACCCGCGACGAAGCGCTGGCAATTCTGAAGAAGGCCGAAGCCGGCAAGGCCGAGCGCATCGCCCGGCTCGAAGACAAGGGCTATCCCTGCTACACGACCTCGGCCGGCTGGCTCGGCTATGACGACGACAAGCTCCGCCGCCTCTGCCAGGAGGCGATCGATGCCGGCTTCAACCATATCAAGATGAAGGTCGGGCGGGATCTCGAAGACGATATCCGCCGACTGCGCATCGCCCGTGAGGTGATCGGCCCGGACCGCTATCTGATGATCGACGCCAATCAGGTCTGGGAAGTCGACCAGGCGGTCGACTGGGTCAAGCAACTCCAGTTCTCCAAGCCCTTCTTCATCGAAGAGCCCACCAGCCCGGACGATATCTTCGGCCATAAAGCGATCCGCGAGCAGATCGCACCGGTCAAGGTCGCGACCGGCGAAATGTGCCAGAACCGCATCGTCTTCAAGCAGATGATCGCCAATGGTGCCATCGACATCGTCCAGATCGATGCCTGCCGCATGGGCGGCCTCAATGAGGTGCTCGGCGTGCTGCTGATGGCGGCGAAATACGGTCTGCCGGTCTGGCCGCATGCTGGCGGCGTCGGCCTCTGCGAATATGTCCAGCATCTATCGATGATCGATTACATCGCCGTATCAGGCACGATCGAAGGCCGGGTGATCGAATTCGTCGACCACCTGCATGAGCATTTCCTCGACCCGTGCGTAATCAAGGACGCGGCCTACATGCCGCCCAAAATGGCGGGCTTCTCGATCGAGATGAAGGAACAGTCCCGGAAGGACTATCTGTTTAGGGGGTGACATCTGCCCCCGATGCAGCCCGGGCCGAGGCGAAGGCGGGAGAAGTGCTCAGATCTCCGCCACGCCCTCGAGATAAAATACACAGCCACCTTCAAGATCGACCCGGTCGCCAAGCAGCCGGCAGATCACCTCACCGCCGCGCTTCGATGCCTGGAACGCCCGGAAGTCCGATTTGCCGAGGCGCTTTGCCCAATATGGTGCCAGCATGCAATGTGCTGCGCCCGTTACGGGATCTTCGGGAATGCCCTTGGCCGGCGCGAAATAGCGGCTGACGAAATCGTAGCCTTGATCGCCCGGCGCGGTGGCGATCACGCCCGGCCGGTCCATGCGCGCAATCGCTGCCATGTCGGGTTCAAGCCCGCGTAGCGTGGCTGCGTCATCGAAAATGGCCATGTAGTTGAACTGGTTGACATAGACCGCTCGGGGCCTCGCGCCGAGCGCCTCGGCGAGGCCTTCTGGTTCCTCTGTCGGCTCGGAGGGTCGAGCCGGGAAGTTCAGTACATAGCTTGCGCCGTTGCGACGCACCGGCAGCGTGCCGCTTGCCGTCTCGAACGCCACGTTGGTCCGGGCCGGTTCCAGCCGTTCCATCACCACTGCCGCGCTCGCCAGGGTCGCATGCCCGCAGAGCGGCACCTCGACGAGCGGCGTGAACCACCGCAGCCGATAACCGTCGCCATCGGCGACGAGAAAGGCGGTCTCGGCGAGATTGTTCTCGGCGGCAATCGCCTGCAACGCGGCGTCATCGGGAAATTCCGGAAACACCATCACCGCCGCGGGATTTCCTGCAAAGCGCCTGCTCGTGAACGCATCGATCTGGTAAATCGGCACTCTCATTCGTGGCCTCGCATAGAATTCCGCCTCTGGCTTGATGAACAACCGGCTAGCAATTCGGTGAGGGAGGAACAAGAAGACAATCCGAGAGAATTGTACCCGGTCGAAAGGCTACGGCTCGCGCCGAGGGGCGGCCATGGCCTGCCTCGTCGCCTGCTCGAGCTGCAACTGGGTGAAAGGCTTGGACAAGCGCTCACATGAGAGCATGCTGCCAGATGGCAGTTCGGCATAGCCGGTCGCCAGCACAACCCGGATTCCCGGCCATTTCTCGGCAACGATGGCGGCAAGCTCGCCTCCCGTCATGCGAGGCATCGCATAATCCGTGATCAAAAGATCGAAACTGTCTTCCGAAAGCAGTTGCAGCGCCTCATTGGCGGAGTTGGCCTGCTTCACGTCATGGCCCAGATCCTCCAGCATGAGCACAGTGTTCATCAGGACAAGCGGATCATCATCGACAGCCAGCACCGAGAGCTGCTCGCTCGGCCGAGAAGTGGCGTTCTCGGCTTCCTCCTCGATGTCAGTGGTGACGGCATCCGTGACCGGCAGCCAGAGTTCGGCGATGGTACCTTCGTCCTTCTTTGATCTGAGCGCGAGTTTGCCTTGTGATTGAGCCATCAGACCTTGGACCATGGGCAGCCCCAACCCCGTACCCTTGCCGACGCCTTTGGTGGTGAAGAATGGTGTCACGGCATGAACGAGCGTCTCCTCATCCATGCCTTCGCCCTCGTCCTGAACCCAGAGACAGACATACTGTGCTGCCTTCAAGTCGGGATGTGTCGTGCGATCGCCGGCGCATATCCGGGCTCCAATCGTCAAGAAGCCGCCTCGCGGCATCGCATCCCGCGCGTTGAGCGCCAGATTGAGAATTGCACTGGCGAGCTGGTTGGCATCAGAGCGGACCGGGGGCAGCTTCGCCGGAAATTGCGTTTCCACGATGATCGTCGGGCCAAGAGATCGCTGCAAAAGGTCGGTCATGCCCTTGATCAATTCGATGACGTCTACGCTATCGAACTTCAGTTCCTGCTTGCGCGAAAAGGCCAGCAACCGCTGTGTCAGGGATGCACCCCGCTGTGTGGCCTGTAGCGCGTTGGCGATAAGCGGCGCGGTATCGCGGCTGAACGGAATTCGCTTGTTCAAGAGGTCCAGGCTGCCCTGAATGGCCATCAGAAGGTTGTTGAAGTCGTGGGCCATACCGCCTGTGAGCTGGCCAACGGTTTCCATTTTCTGCGCCTGGAACAGCTCCTCTCGCGCCTCGACCAGATTCTGTTCGGCTACACGCTTCTCGGTGATGTCGCGGGTGATCTTGGCAAAGCCGACGAGCCTGCCAGCTTCATCATGAATGGCATCAACGACGGCGTTGGCCCAGAAGCGGGTGCCGTCCTTGCGTATGCGCCAACCCTCGGATTCGTAACGGCCTTCCTCCATGGCGCATTTGATTGCCTTGTCGGGCAGTCCGGCCTCGCGGTCTTTGCGCCGGAAGAAGCGCGAGAAATGCTGGCCGATGATTTCCTCGGGCTTGTAGCCTTTGATGCGCTCGGCGCCGGCGTTCCAGCTCGAAACGTGGCCTCCGGGGTCCATCATATAGATCGCGTAGTCAGTGACGCCCTGTACCAGCAACCGGAATTGCTGCTCACTTTGACGCAGCAGTTCTTCAGCCTTTTTGCGTTCTGTGAGGTCGCGGGTGATCTTCGCGAAGCCGACAAGATTGCCCTTCTTGTCGCGGATCGTGTCGATAACGACATGCGCCCAGAAGCGGCTGCCATCCTTTTTCTCGCGCCAGCCTTCGCCTTCGAAGCGCCCTTGTTCGGTGGCCGTCCTCAACGCGATGCCGGGTCGATCCTGTTCGCGATCCTGCGGGATGTAAAAGGTGGAGAAATGTCTTCCGAGAATTTCCTCCTCGGTATAGCCCTTGAAGCGCTCGGCACCGGGATTCCAACTGACGACGTGGCCGCCTGGATCCAGCATGTAAATGGCATAATCGGTAATGGAATCAATGAGCAGCCGGTATCTTTCATCGTTACCGGCCAGGCGATTTAGAGTTTCGAGCACGCAGACACCCCAGGTACATTCGGCTCAGAACGGCGAAGTCGGGAGATTGTTCCAGCCCGGCTGAATGGTGGCATTCGTTCATCAGCAAGAATGTCGAGTGCCGCAGGGTGCGCTTGGGTTCTGCGCCAACAGAAAGCCGGGGCATTGCTGCCCCGGCCGGGAGAGGAGACGTTTGGTCTTCTTCTTATTTCTGCCAGCTCTTGACCAGTTCGTCGTAGTTGACGGTCATCGGCTTGTCCTTCTCGTTCTCGATCTTCAGCTGAGGGGCGAGATGGCCAGCGGCGACGGCCTTGGCGTTCTGGTCCTCAAGTGAAGTTTCCTCGGCGAGCTTCGGGCCGATGTCGCCCTGGACACCTGAGCGTTCCAGGCGCGACAACACCTTTTCCTGTTCGGCGCAGAGCGAGTCCATGGCTTCCTGCGCGGTCTTGGCACCCGAGGATGCGTCACCGATCGCCTGCCACCAAAGCTGAGCCAGCTTCGGATAGTCAGGAACGTTGGTGCCGGTCGGCGACCATTGCACGCGGGCCGGCGAGCGGTAGAACTCGATCAGGCCGCCGAGCTTCGGCGCGCGGTCGGTGAAGGACTGATGCTGGATCGAGCTTTCGCGGATCAGCGTCAGGCCGACATGGCTCTTCTTGACGTCGATGGTCTTGGACACGACGAACTGCGCATAGAGCCAAGCGGCTTTGGCGCGATCGTCAGGGGTGGACTTGAGCAGCGTCCAGGAACCGACGTCCTGATAGCCGAGCTTCATGCCGTCCTTCCAGTAGACGCCATGCGGCGACGGAGCGAAACGCCATTTCGGCGTACCGTCCGCGTTCACGACCGGCAGGCCTTCCTTGACGAGGTCGGCGGTGAAGGCCGTGTACATGAACATCTGCTGGGCGATTTCGCCCTGCGACGGAACCGGTCCGGATTCCGAGAAGGTCATGCCCTGGGCGGCTGCCGGCGCATAGGCCTTCAGCCAATCGAGATACTTCTGGATGGCATAGACCGAAGCCGGACCGTTGGTGTCGCCGCCACGAGCGACGCACGATCCGACGGGCTGGGACTTCTCGTTGACCTTGATGCCCCATTCGTCGACCGGCAGGCCGTTCGGCAGGCCCTTGTCGCCGTTGCCGGCCATCGAGAGCCAGGCGTCTGTGAACCGCCAGCCGAGCGACGGGTCCTTCTTGCCGTAGTCCATGTGACCATAGACCTTCTTGCCGTCGATCTCGCGGCCGGTGAAGAACTCGGCGATATCCTCGTAAGCCGACCAGTTGACCGGAACGCCGAGATCGTAGCCGTATTTCGCCTTGAAGTCGGCCTTGTTCTTCTCGTCGTTGAACCAGTCGTACCGGAACCAATAGAGGTTCGCGAACTGCTGGTCGGGCAGTTGGTAGAGCTTGCCGTCGGGCGCTGTGGTGAATTTCAGGCCGATGAAGTCATCGAGGTCGAGACCGGGATTGGTCACGTCCTTGCCTTCATTCGCCATCCAGTCTGTCAGCGAGCGGGCCTGCAGATAGCGCCAATGCGTGCCGATCAGGTCGGAGTCGTTGACATAGGCGTCATAGACGTTTTCGCCAGACTGCATCTGGGTCTGCAGCTTTTCGACGACGTCGCCTTCGCCGATCAGGTCATGGGTGATCTTGATGCCAGTAATGGCAGTGAATGCCGGCGCCAGCACCTTGGATTCATATTCATGCGTGGTGATGGTTTCGGAAACGACCTTGATTTCCAAGCCTTCGAAAGGCTTGGCAGCGTCGATGAACCACTGCATTTCCTTTTCCTGGTCGGCGCGGGAAAGTGTCGACATATCGCCGACTTCCTTGTCGAGGAACGTCTTGGCTTCGTCCATCCCGGCGAATGCCGAGCCGGTAAAGGCCAGTAGTATTGCAGCCGTCGTCGTCAGTAGTTGCTTTCGCATAAGATCCTCCCTGGGGTTTTGCGATTGCGATAGAACGGTCCGATGGCAGCCGGACCGTTTACTCCCATTTGCCCTAGACCAGTCTGAATACGCCGATGGCGTAGACGAGAGACAAGGCAAGAGCCCACCACAGATTGGCGCCGATAAGCCCCAACCATGCGAGATGAATGAATGCGCTGCCGAGCAGCGAGATGAAGAGACGATCCCCCCGGGTCGTCTCGAAGCGAAGGATGCCGACCCGCGGATTGCCGCCCGGCGAGGCATATTCCCAGACCGCCATCAGCGCGAGCAGAAGGGCGATGGTGAGGAAGAACAGCGCGCCCGGGAAGGACCAGGCCATCCAGCCGCCGCGGATCAGCGGCGCGAACCAGTCGACCGCACCATCCTTGACCGGCAGCCTGACATAGAGCGCGAAGACCGCGGCGAGATAGACGAGAAGCACAAGCCCGAGAGCGAGCGGCCAGCGACGTGTCGAGGTCATCATACCCTCCCCAGGGCAAAGCCCTTGGCGATGTAATTGCGGACGAAGTAGATCACCAGCGCGCCGGGGATGAGCGTCAGCACGCCGGCGGCGGCCAGCACACCCCAGTCCATGCCCGAGGCCGAGACGGTCCGGGTCATGGTCGCGGCGATCGGCTTGGCGTCGGTCGTGGTCAGCGTACGGGCGAGCAACAGTTCCACCCATGAGAACATGAAGCAGAAGAAGGCCGCGACACCGATGCCGGATGCGATCAGCGGCATGAAGATCTTCACGAAGAAGCGCGGGAAGGAATAGCCGTCGATATAGGCCGTCTCGTCGATCTCTTTCGGCACGCCGGACATGAAGCCTTCGAGGATCCAGATCGCCAGCGGCACATTGAACAGGCAGTGGGCGAGAGCGACCGCGATATGGGTGTCGATCAGGCCGAAAGCCGAGTAGAGCTGGAAGAACGGCAGGGCGAAAACGGCCGGTGGCGCCATGCGGTTGGTGAGCAGCCAGAAGAACAGGTGCTTGTCGCCCAGAAACCGGTAGCGCGAGAATGCGTATGCTGCAGGCAGCGCCACCAGAATCGAGATGACGGTGTTCATCGCGACATAGGTGATCGAGTTGATATAGCCATTGTACCAGGCCGGATCGGTGAAGATGACGGTGTAGTTCCTGAGCGTCGGATTGTCGGGCCACAGCGTGAACGTGCTGGTGATCTCGCTGTTGGTCTTGAAGCTCATGTTGACGAGCCAGTAGATCGGCGCCAGCAGGAACAGGATATAGAGCGTCGACACGGTGAAGGAGGTGAGCTTTCTCTGGTCGGTATGCATTGTTCTGCCTCCCTCAATTCTGCGCGTCGCTTGATGTCATGACCGTGTAGAAGATCCATGACAGCAGCAGGATGATCAGGAAGTAGATGATCGACATGGCCGCGGCCGGGCCGAGGTCGAACTGGCCGATGGCAGTCTTGACGAGGTCGATCGACAGGAAGGTGGTCGAGTTGCCGGGGCCGCCGCCGGTAACGACGAAAGGCTCGGTATAGACCATGAAACTGTCCATGAAGCGCAGCAGAACGGCGATCAGCAGCACACGCTTCATCTTCGGCAGCTCGATGTAGCGGAACACAGACCAGCGCGAGGCGCCATCGATCTTGGCGGCCTGGTAATACGCTTCCGGGATCGAAACCAGGCCGGCATAGCAGAGCAACACGACCAGGCTGGTCCAATGCCAGACGTCCATGACAACAAGCGTCATCCAGGCATCGAGGGGATCGCGCACATAATTATAGTCGATGCCGATGGCCGCGAGCGTGTATCCGAGCAGGCCGATATCGACGCGGCCGAAGATCTGCCAGATCGTGCCGACGACATTCCACGGAATGAGCAGCGGTAGCGACATCAGGACGAGGCAGACCGGGACGCCGAGGCCTTTCTTCGGCATGTTGAGCGCGATGAAAATACCGAGCGGCACCTCGATGGCGAGGATGATGAAGGAGAAGAGCAGGTTGCGACCCAGCGCGTCCCAGAAGCGGTCGGAACTCAGCACCTGGATGAACCAATCGGTACCCGCCCAGAAGAACTCGTTGTTGCCGAACGTGTCCTGGACCGAGTAGTTGACCACCGTCATCAGCGGGATCACCGCCGAGAAGGCGACCAGAACCAGCATGGGCAGGACGAGGAACCAGGCCTTGTTGTTGAGCGTCTTTTCCATGGTCCTCAGCCCTCCGTCTTCACGCGCCAGGAGTCGGCGTAGATACTGATGGCCGAGGGCTCGAAGGTCACCCGCGGGTCGGCGGGGATTTCTTCGTCCTCAGGCACGATGATGGTGAGCGGGAGGCCGCCGAAAGTCGAACGCGCCACCCGGTGGCGGCCGACATCCTCGACCTTGCTGATGGTGACAGGCATGCCCTCGCGGCTGAGCCGGACGAATTCCGGGCGGATGCCGAGTTCGATCTTGGCGCCGAGCGCGATCTGAGGCGCTGTGGTTAGGCGGATCGTCTTGTCACCGACAACTGCATTCGCACCTTCAATCTTCGCCGGGAGCACGTTCATGCCAGGCGAGCCGATGAAGTAGCCGACAAAGGTGTGGCTCGGGCGCTCGAAAAGCTCCGCCGGCGTGCCGATCTGGACAACACCGCCGTCATACATCACCACCACCTTGTCGGCGAAGGTCAGCGCTTCGGTTTGGTCGTGGGTGACATAGACCATCGTGTAGCCGAACTGGCGGTGCAACAGCTTCAACTGCGCACGCAATTGCCACTTCATATGCGGGTCGATGACGGTGAGCGGTTCGTCGAACAGGATGGCATTGACGTCGGATCGCACGAGGCCGCGGCCGAGTGAGACTTTTTGCTTGAGATCGGCCGTGAGGCGCTGCGCCTTGCGCTTGGCCATGGATTTGAGGTCGATGACGTCGAGGATCTCATTGACCTTTCGTGTCACTTCGGCCTCCGGCACATGCCGGTTGCGGAGCGGAAAGGCGAGATTGTCGAAGACGGTCATCGTGTCGTAGATGACTGGGAACTGGAAGACCTGCGCGATGTTGCGGTCTTCGGTGCGGAGTCGGGTCACATCGCGGTCGCCGAGCAGGATGCGGCCGTGCGAGGGCGTCAGCAGGCCCGAGATGATATTGAGAAGCGTGGTCTTGCCGCAGCCGGACGGTCCGAGCAGTGCATAGGCGCCGCCATTCTCGAACACATGGTCGACTTCCTTAAGCGCATAGTCCGACGGCGCCTGAGGATTGGCCATGTAAGAGTGGCGGATATGATCAAGATTGATACGGGCCATACGTTCTGTATTCTCCTCAAGCCGCCAGCGGCCGGTCGCCTGCGGCGCTCACGCCATCCTCACGGAAGGCAAGCAGGTGGCGGGTGTCGAGATTGACGGTGATGCCCGTGCCGGGCGCGAGATCGTGCACGCCGCGCGTCAGCATCACCCATTTGGCGTCGCCATTGGCGACGTGGACGAAGCTTTCAGAACCGGTGATTTCGGTGACCGTCACATTGGCCGGGATCGCGACGCTGACGCCGGGCAGCGGTTCGGGCGAGAGATGATGCGGCCGAAAGCCGATCACCAGCCGTCCGTCGCCGATATTCCTGAGATATTCGGGGACCGCGATCTCGGTGCCGCCAGCCAGCCGGATGGTCGAGCCGGTCTTCTCGGCCGACACCGTGTTGAGCGGCGGGTCAGAGAAGGTCTTAGCTGTGATCAGGTCGACAGGCTTGCGGAACACGTCCACGGTCGGGCCGAACTGCGTGACGCGGCCTTCGCTCAGCGTCGCTGTGTTGCCGCCGAGCAGCAGGGCTTCGGACGGCTCGGTTGTCGCATAGACAAAAATGGCGCCAGTCTCGGCGAAGATCTTGGGCAGTTCAGCGCGCAATTCCTCGCGCAGCTTGTAGTCGAGATTGGCGAGCGGCTCGTCGAGCAGCACGAGGCCGGCATTCTTGACCATGGCGCGGGCCAGCGCCGTACGCTGCTGCTGGCCGCCGGAGAGTTCGAGCGGCAGGCGCTTGAGATAGGGGCCGAGGTGGAGGAGATCCGCGGCCTTGTTCACGGCCGCATCAATTTGAGAGGCACTCTTGCCCGCGACACGGAGCGGCGAGGCGATGTTGTCGTAGACCGTCATCGCCGGGTAATTGATGAACTGCTGGTAGACCATGGCAACGTTGCGGCTCTGGACCGCCATGCCCGTCACATCACGCCCATCGAACCAGACCGAACCCGCGGTCGGCTTATCGAGGCCGGCCATCAGCCGCATCAACGTCGTCTTGCCCGACAGTGTTGGCCCGAGCAGCACGTTGAGCGAGCCCTTTTCGAGCTTCATCGAGATGTCGCGGATATGGATATCCGCACCCGACTGTTTCGTGACACCCTTTAGTTCCAACATCTAACCTCCTCCCAAAGGCGTGAGCCTCGCGGCTGCTATTGAGCCGCGATCTTGGCTTCCGCCGTTGGCCTGGATTTCAAGAATTCATTGATGGCTTGCGCGGCAGAACTGTCGACCTTCAAGCCAAGCTTGGTTCGACGCCAAAGGATATCGTCCGCTTCGCGCGCCCATTCATTGTCTGCAAGGTAGGCGACTTCCGCCTCGGTCAGGTCGCCGCCGAACACGCGGCCGAGATCGCCCGATGTCTTGGCGCCGTGCACGATACGCCATGCGCGGGTGCCATAGAGGCGGATCAGCCGGCGCGCATGCGCTTCGCTCAGGAACGGATTGTCGCGCCTGAATTTCGACAGGAGGGCCTCGAAGCCTTGCTTGTCGAAGTCGCCGCCGGGCAGCTTGGCGCCTGAAGTCCAGGGCTTGCCGCGCTTGCCGAGCACGTCCTCGATCTTCTCGAGCATGGATTCGGCGAGCCGGCGATAGGTCGTGATCTTGCCGCCGAAGACATTGAGAAGCTGGGGTTCGCCGGCAGCGCCCTCGGCCTTCAGCACATAGTCGCGGGTCGCTTCCTGCGCCTTGGAAGCACCGTCGTCATAAAGCGGGCGGACGCCGGAATAGGACCAGACCATGTCGGCGCGGGTAACCGGTTCCTTGAAATATTCGCTGGCGCCGGCGCAGAGATAGTCGATCTCGGAATCCGAGATCACGACATTGGCCGGATCGCCGTTATAGTCCTGGTCGGTGGTTCCGATCAGGGTGAAGTCTTCCTCATAGGGAATGGCGAAGAAAATTCGGCCGTCATTGTTCTGGAAGAAGTAAGCGCGGGCATCGGAGAACTTCTTGCGGACAACGATATGGCTGCCCTGGACAAGGCGGACATTGCTTTCATTGTTGCCGACCGCCCCCTGCAGCAGCTTGTCGACCCAGGGGCCGGCGGCATTGACGAAGAGACGCGCCTGCACGGTCTCCGTCTGGCCGCTCCCCACATCTTCCGTCGTGATCGACCAGAAGCCGCCCTCGCGGCGGGCGTTGACGACCTTGGTTCGGGTGCGGATCACCGCGCCGCGATCGGCGGCATCACGGGCATTGAGCGCGACAAGACGTGCGTCGTTGACCCAGCAATCGGAATATTCGAATGCCTTGCGGAAGCCTGGCTTAAGCGGCCGGCCGGCCGGATCGCTCTCGAGGTTCAGCACCTTGGTGGCCGGCAGCGCCTTGCGGCCGCCGATATAGTCGTAAAGGAAGAGGCCAAGCCGGATTAGCCAGGCAGGACGCATCGCCTTGTGCAGCGGCAACACGAAGCGCAGCGGCCAGATGATGTGCGGCGCCATCGACCAGAGCACCTCGCGTTCCATCAGGGCCTCACGCACCAGCCGGAACTCGTAATGTTCCAGGTAGCGCAGTCCGCCATGGATAAGCTTGGTGGAGGCCGAAGACGTGCCCGATGCGAGGTCCTTCATCTCAGCGAGGAAGACGGAGTATCCGCGGCCCACGGCATCACGCGCAATGCCGCATCCGTTGATGCCGCCGCCCGCGATGAAGATATCGTAGACCCCGTCTGTCATTCGTTTCCATCCCCTTTCGCAATGCAGCAAATTATTGCATATGCGAACCTGAAACAATTCAAAACGAAATCAAAACGAATGTCAATCGAAAATGATTGAGGATTTCCAGACTGCGCGCCGCTGGTTGGACTTCGCTGTATTTATTGAAGAATCAGGCGTCCTTAGCCGTCTCGATAAGCTGGACGTCATTCTCGCGACAGAGCTTGCGGATGCTCTCGGGTAGGCAGCGGTCCGTCACGAAGGTGTGCACCTGCGAGATGTGGGCGATGCGAACAGGTGCCGTCCGCTCGAACTTGGTCGAGTCGGAAACGAGAATCACATGGCGGGCATTGGCGATGATCGCCTGAGCGACCTTCACTTCGCGGAAATCGAAGTCGAGGAGGGCGCCATCGTCATCGATCGCCGAGGCGCCGATGACGGCATAATCCACCTTGAACTGGCGGATGAAATCCACGGCCGCTTCGCCGACAATGCCGCCATCCGTGCCACGCACAACGCCGCCGGCGATCACCACCTCGAACTGTGGGTATATACGTAACTTGTTGGCAACATTGATGTTGTTTGTGATTATCATCAGGTGACCGTGATCAAGCAATGCTTGACCCACCGCCTCCGTGGTCGTGCCGATATTGACGAAGAGCGATGCGCCGTCCGGGATCAGCGCTGCGGCCGCGTGACCGATCGCGTCCTTCTCGTGGGCGGCAATCTGGCGCCGCTGCTCGTATTGCATGTTCTCCGTGCCGGAAGGGAAGACCGCGCCGCCATGGATGCGGTTGAGCAGCTTCTTCTCGCAAAGCTCGTTGAGATCCTTGCGGATGGTCTGCGGCGTGATCTCGAAGCGATTGGCGAGATCCTCGACGAGCACCTTGCCCTGCGCGCGGGCGATTTCGAGGATTTCCTTATGACGGGGGAGAAGGAACATTCGTTTCGGCCAATCGATGGTTTCGCCTTTACGATAGAACGAAAAAAACGAAAGTAAAGCTTAGGACCCGCCGATCCCTATCAGGATTTGTCGATCGGCTTCGACCGCAGCCGCACCACCGTCTCTCGCTCGGCGCGCTTGCAGGCGACCGGCGGCAGCCCGCGGGCGACCTGGCTGAGATCCTCGAGCACCAGCTTGCCGATATTTTGCAGCGCGGATGTCAGGGCCCCTGCGCGATGGGCGGAGAACAGGATGTTGGGCACCTGACGGATCGGATCATCGGCCGCTACCGGCTCTTCGGGGAAGACGTCGGTGGCGATCTGAATGCGACCCGAACCGGCAAATTCCTTGAGTGCTGCGAAGTCCGCGACCGCCGCCCGGCTGAGCAGAAGTAGCTTGGCGCCCTTCTGCATCAATGCCAGCTTCTCGGCATTGAGGAGATGGGCATTCTCGGTGGTGATCGTAGCCACGACGAAGACGAAGCGGCTTTTCGACAGCACGTCGTCGAGGCTTGCAGGGGTAACGCCAAGACGTTCCAATACGCCATCGGGCAGCCAGGGATCGAACGCGCGGACCTTCGGCTGGAAACCCGCGAGCAGTTTGTGCAGCGAGCGGCCGAGATCGCCGAAGCCGACAAAGCCGACATCGGCGCCGGCCAGCAATTCCGCTTCCTGATTGCCCTCGAGGCCATAAAGCTCTTGGCCGGCAATGAAGTCGCCATGCGCCGTGTGGATGCCGCGCGCCAGCGACAGTGCCATGCCGAGGCCGATTTCAGCCACGGGCGCGGCGAAGACCGAGCTCGGGGCGATCACATGGATGCCGCGCTGGAAACAAGCCTCGTAATCGACATTCGGCAGGAAATTGGTTTCGACATTGATGATGCAGCGGAGCTTCGGCGCCAAGTCCAGACGGGCCTTCTCCATCGGCTGCTGGCTGATCACCACCTCGGCGTCCGGAAGGTGCTTGCGATAGAAGGCATCGCGATCCTCACCCTGCCAGACCGCGACATCATAGGTCTTGAAGAACGTGTCCTGATCGCCTGGCGTGAAAATGTCCTGGGCCGCTCGGGGTTCCGGGTCGAAAAGAATACGCATGGCGTCCTCCCATCTGCTTTGTTCCGCAGATTATGCATCACGGCGTCAAAGAACAGGGGCATCGGCGCGGGGCTGCTATGCTTCAGTTGGGTAACTCGCCGCTTGCGGATAGATATCGCTTTCTGGATAGTGCCGCCGGCATGTGCAATGGAGGAATCGGATGATGGTTATCGACGTGGTCACGCTCAAGTCCGTCGTTCAGGAGCGAGGCAAGGCAAGCCGATCCATCACAGCCATTGCGGGGCCGCCCGGCGCGGGAAAATCGACCTTGGCCGACCAACTGGCGGAGGCACTGAACACCGAGGAGCCCGGTTCAGCGGCCGTCTTCGCAATGGACGGTTACCACTACGACGATCTCGTGCTCGTGCCGCGCGGCCTGCGCCCGCGCAAGGGCGCGCCCGAGACGTTCGATGTTGCCGGCTTCGCCCATATGCTCGGGCGGCTGCGGAAGAATGCCGACACGGAGGTCGCGGTGCCGGTCTTCGACCGCTCGATCGAGATCGCCCGCGCGGGCGCAAGGATGATCCCGCAATCGGTGCGGCACCTGATCGTCGAGGGCAACTATATCCTGCTCGACAGCGGCGACTGGCGGCTCCTGCACGAGCACTATGACACGACTGTCCTGATAGATGTGCCCGAGGAGGAACTGCGTCGGCGGCTCACCGATCGCTGGAAGCAGTTGGATCCCGATGCCTTCGCCTTCAAGATGGAGGAGAACGATCTGTCGAATGGCCGGCTCGTTCGGACCGGGAGCATCACGCCAGAATTCGTCGTCGAGCAATGAAAGAGAGCCCGAAAACGGGAAAGGCCACCCGGTTGGGTGGCCTTTCCGCATGCGTTTGGCAAAGGGCCGGTGGCGGCCGGCCCCCGCAAAAATCAAGCAGCGCTGAGGTTGCCGGCAGCCGACTTGCCCGTACGGCGGTCAGGCAGAACCTCAAAGTTAACCTTCTGGCCTTCATTGAGCGTGGTCATGCCAGCGCGCTCGACGGCAGAGATATGGACGAAAACGTCCGGGCCGCCGTTGTCGGGCTGGATGAAGCCGAAGCCCTTCGTCGCGTTGAACCACTTTACGGTGCCAGTGTTCATCTGGGGGATATCCTTGTAGAGTCATAGTTTGGTATGCCGGCCGAAAGCCGGGCGTTGGTATCGATATATTCGTCTGGGGGAGAGTTGGCAGGCCTGATCCGAAGCAAAAACTCATGGAGCGGAGCCAAGCCATTCGGCCTTCCAAAAAATCGACGCGCAAGGTTTGGCAGACTTCACCGAGTTTTACAACCCGTTATGCCGACTAAATTTTGCTGCCGGAAGCACAAGGTTTTCCGTTCGTTAAAGGCTCACGCCACCCGTTTGAGGCCTGCCTCAGACCGGTGCATCCGACCGCATCAGGCCCTCCGACTTGAGGTCCGACCAGAGTGCTGAGGGTATGTCCTTGCCGAGGATTTCACGGTTGGAATGGACCTCTGCGACGCTCTGCCCGCCCGGGATGACGGAGACGACGGCGGGATGATGCAGCGGGAAGTTGAGAGCTGCTTCGATCATCTTTACGCCATGTCGTTCGCAGACGGCATTGATGCGGCGGACCCGGTCCAGGACGTCCTTCGGGGCGTTGGAATAATTGTACTGCGCATCGTCGGAGGGACCACGGGCGAGAATGCCGGAATTGTAGGGTCCCCCGAGCACGATGCCAATGCCGCGTTCGGAGCAGAGCGGCAGGAAGCTGTCGAGTGCGGCCTGTTCGAGCAGCGTGTAGCGGCCGGCAAGCAGGAACAGATCGAAATCGCCGCGTCGCGCCAGGGTCTCGCAGACGTCCGCTTCGTTGATGCCGCCGCCGAAGGCCTTGATCACGCCTTGGTCGCGGAGTGACAGCATGGCGTAATACCCGCCCTTCATGAATTCCTCGATGCGGGCGTCCGATGCTTCTCTGGAGCCATGGGTGAAGACATCGACATCGTGGCAGAACAGGATGTCGAAGCGGTCGAGGCCGGTGCGCTCGAAGGAGGCCTCGAAAGAGCGCATGACGCCGTCATAGGAATAGTCATAGACCTCCTGGCGGTTCGGCGTATCGAAGAACTTGCCGATGCCGGTACGCTGGTCGGGCGGGCAGACGCGGAGCAGGCGGCCGGCCTTGGTGGAGATCACATATTCGTCGCGCAGCTTGGTGCGGAGGAAGTTGCCGACGCGGAGTTCGGAGAGGCCCAGGCCGTAGAGCGGGGCTGTATCGAAATAGCGGCAGCCGGAATCCCAGGCGGCCTGCAGCACATCATGCGCATCCTCGTCGCTGACGGCGCGGTAGAGATTGCCGAGTGGGGCGGTGCCGAAGCTGAGTTCGGTGAAGTCGATGCCGCCATTTTTCAGCCGATCCCAATGTCTGGTCTTCATCGCCGCTCCTCCCTGATGCTGCTTCTTATCCGGCCGGATTAAAATCAGTCAGCGGATCGAAAGCAATTGTTTTTAATCGCGTTTCGAACGATCAGGGATGACAAGCCAAAACCGAAATGGCAAAGTCGCGGCTATCGACCGAGGAGGAATTTCGATCTTGAGTGAGAAGCTGAAGGCCATTTTCGGTAACCGCAAACCCGTCATTGCCATGGTACATCTCGGCGCGCTTCCTGGCTCGCCGCTCCATGATCGCGACGGCGGGCTTGAGGCGCTGGTCGAAGGCGCGCGCCAGGATCTCGCGGCACTGCAGGCGGCGGGTTTCGATGCTGTCATGTTCGGTAATGAGAACGACAGACCCTATGAATTCAATGTCGATACCGCTTCGACCGCGACCATGGCCTATGTGATCGGTCGGTTGAGAAGCGAGATCCGCATTCCCTTCGGCGTCAATGTGCTCTGGGATCCGGAGAGCTCGATCGCGCTGGCCGCCGCGACCGGCGCGGCCTTCGTACGCGAAATCTTCACAGGTACCTATGCCTCGGACATGGGGCCGTGGACGCCGGATGCGGGCAAGGCGATGCGCTATCGCGACCGGCTGGGCCGGAACGATCTCGCGCTGCTCTACAATATCTCGGCCGAATTTGCCTATTCGCTCGATCAGCGCAGCGTCGCTGACCGGGCACGCAGCGCGGTCTTCTCCTCGATCCCGGACGCGGTGCTGGTGTCGGGCACGATCACCGGCGAGGCGGCGAATATGGGCGATCTCGAAGCAGTCAAGAAAGTGCTTCCTGACACCTATGTCTTCGCCAATACCGGGGTGAAGCACGCCACCGTGCGCGACACGCTGAAAGTTGCGGACGGCGTCATCGTCGGCTCGTCGCTGAAAGTCGATGGCCATACCTGGAATGCCGTCGATCCGGAGCGGGCCAAGGAATTCATGCGCCTCGTTGACATGGACAGGTGAGGCGATGCGCGACCGGCTCAAGGCTTTCCTCGTCGATCTGATGATGATCCCCGGCCTATCCGGCTATGAGGGACGAGTCCGGCGCTATCTCAAGACGGCGCTTGGCGCGCTCGGCCTCAAATCGAGGACCGACCGAATGGGCAACCTGATCGCGACGATATCAGGCCGGGAAGGTGGTCCCACGGTCATGCTCTTCACCCATATGGACCAGCTTGGCCTCGTCGTCCGCAAGATCGAGAAGAACGGCCTGGTGCGCGTCGAACGCCTGGGCGGCGTGCCGGAGCGGGCGCTCGCGGCACAGGCGGTGTTGTTTTCGATCGGCGAGGGGCGCGATGTGCCCGGCGTGATCGCCCACAAGTCGCATCACGCCACGGGTCAGGACGAAAAATACAAGGTCGTGCCCTATCAGGATATCTATATCGATGCCGGATTTTCGAGCGCCGAAGCGGTGATCGAAGCCGGGATCGATATCGGCACGCCCGTCGTCTACCAGCCGAATGTCTTGGAACTGGCTGGTGACCGGATCGCAGGCACTTCCGTGGACGACCGGGCCGGCTGCGCCGTGGTGCTGGAAGTCGCCCGACAACTGATGGACGTCTCGCCTCGGCCCACAGTGCATATCGTCTTCTCGACGCAGGAGGAGTTCAACCTGCGCGGGGCCGTGACGGCGGCGCAGGTGCTGCAGCCTGATATCGCCATCCAGATCGATCTCATCCTCGCCTCCGACACACCCGACATGGCGAGCCGCGGTGACGTCGTGCTCGGCGGCGGCCCGGGCATGTCGATGTTCTCCTTCCATGGGCGCGGGACGCTCAACGGCACGATCCCGCATCCGGGCCTCGTGCGGCTTTTCGAGGATGCAGCAAGGGTCGCCGGCGTGCGCCTACAGAAGAGCGCCCATATCGGTTGCCTGACGGACTCGTCCTATGTGCAACTCGTGGGGCAGGGCATCGCCTCGATCGATATGGGCTTCCCGATGCGCTACTCGCATTCGGCGCTGGAGGTCTGCGATCTCTCTGATCTCGCGGAACTGACCCGGCTTCTGGTGGCTGGGATCGCGGATATCAGGCCGAGTTTCCCTTTCAATCGCGATGAATTCGAGCAATGAGGATTGTGGGTAAAGACCCCTCGCCAACTCCTCGCCACAAGGGGGAGGGGTTTCAATGACATTGCGCAAGGTCTACCTCGGCATCGACATCGGCACCTTCGAATCCAAAGGCGTCCTGGTCGACGAGGCCGGCGAGATCGTGGCCAAGGCGTCGCGGCCGCACCGGATGCAGGTGCCGCAGCCCGGCTGGGCGGAGCACGACCCTGAACAGGACTGGTGGGGGGATTTCTGTTTCATCGCGCAGAAGCTGATCGCGGAGACTGGGATCGATCCGAAGTCGATCCGCGCTATCGGCACTTCGGCGATCGGACCCTGCATGCTGCCCGTCGATACCGAGGGCAATCCGCTGATGAATGGCGTGCTCTATGGCGTCGACACCCGCTCGGTGAAGGAGATCGAGGAACTGACGGCTCGCATCGGCGCCGAGCGCATTCTCGATATCTGCGGCAATGCGCTGACCTCGCAATCGGTGGGGCCGAAAATTCTCTGGCTGAAGAACAACCGGCCGGACATTTACGCTCGGGCTGCCAAGATCGTCAGTTCGACCACATTTATCGTCCAGCGGCTGACGGGCAATTGCGTCGTGGACCATTACACGGCGGCCAACACGTCCCCGCTCTATGATGTCGGCAAGCTCGCCTATACGAGCGAACTCGCGCCGGAGATCGTGCCCCTCGAGAAACTGCCGAAGGCAGTGTGGAGCACCGACATTGCCGGCCACGTAACTGCAAAGGCGGCTGCGGCAACGGGGCTCGCCGAAGGCACGCCCGTCATCTGCGGCACGATCGACGCCAGCGCCGAAGCCTTCTCCGTCGGCGTGCTTTCGGCTGGCGACATGATGGTCATGTATGGCTCGACGATCTTCATCATCCAACTTACCGCCGAACGTGTCCGCGACGCACGGCTCTGGTATGCACCCTGGATGTTCCCGGGCGAGCATGCCTCGATGTCGGGACTTGCGACTTCAGGCACGCTGACCCACTGGTTCCGCGACGAGATCGCCAAGGAACTCGATCCGACCAATGCCTTTGCAAAGCTCGCCGAGGAGGCGGCGACCTCGCCGCCCGGTGCCAACGGGCTGGTGATGCTGCCTTATTTCTCGGGAGAGCGAACGCCGATCCATGACCCGCATGCCAAGGGTATGCTGTTCGGGCTCAACCTCACCCACAAACGCGGCGATATCTATCGCGCTCTGCTCGAGGGCATCGCCTATGGCACCAACCACATTCTCGAGACTTATGCGGAGGTCGGCGCGGCGCCGAAGCGGCTGATGGCCGTTGGCGGCGGCACCAAGAACCGGCTCTGGCTGGAGGCGACGTCGCATGTCTCCGGACTCAAGCAGATCCTTGCGCGGCGCACGATAGGCGCCTCCTATGGCGACGCCTGCCTTGCGGCGATAGGGGTGGGAGATCTCGATCGCGACGCGATTACGCGGTGGAATCCGATCGAGAGTGAGGTGCTTCCGATTGTAGATACGGCCTATTTCCGCAACTATCGGATATTCAAATCTCTCTATCAGAGCACCAGGCATCTCATGGCTGAATTGGACGGCTGACGCATGTGGGGTGTAGCGTCCGGTGCTCTTCAGGTTCGACAGCAGGATCGGCCATAACCGGAAAACTTGAGAATTGACAATATTCTTCAAGTCTTTCCTGCTGAAAATTCAGAGATATCCTTGACACATAAAAGTGTACTATTCGTCTTGGCAATTTAGAATTGGCTTTCATTGTAGTCAAATCTAGTAGACCAAAGTTGCTGCTTGACTGGCACTGACCGAGCCTTAAGGTTGTATTCGGTTGCAGTCCCAGCTTCGAAAGGATGTCGATGCAGGAGAATGAGCATTTCGATCCGAAGTCCATACATTGCCGTGAGGCCTTGATGGCTCTTATCACCAAACATGGAAGGGTTGGCCGGGAGCAATTGCTTGATGCCGTCTTTCGCAGTTTTGACAATGCAATTTCAGAGCTGGTTCATTCCGGCAGGCTCGTTGTCGAAAAGGCGCCGCACAACGAAAGCCATCTTGATACGTTCATCCTTGCCGAATTGGAAAGGCCGTAGCGGCACAACAGTTGCAAGGCCATTCGTGCGACCCTGTGTGAGGCGAGGCTTCACGCGGCAAAGACCTTCTCTGTGCCTGGATCTGCCTCGATCAGCGGCGCGCTAAGCGTCAGGGCGTAGATCGGCGCCTGCGTGATCTCCGTCAGACCCAGAATGGCCTTGGCGCGGGTGTGGTCGAGCGCGGCGGTGGGGCATGCGGTGAGACCGTTCTCCGTGGCGACGAGCATAATGTTCTGGCCGATATGCCCGGCCTCGATCAGGATGACACGATAGGCGTTCGGATCCTCGTATTTCCACATTGTGCGCTCCATGTGAGCGCAAAGCAGGATCATGCACGGCTTGTCGTCGCCCCATTCCTGCCCGCCGATGAGACTCGTAATGTCGTCATCGCCAAGGTCGGCAACGCGCTCCAGGCTGTGGGCGAGCGCGGAATAGTGATAGACACCGCGTTCCAGGCCCAAGACATTGCGGGCAAAGACATAGGCTTCATAGGGATTTCGGCCACCGCCGGATGGCGTCATCGATAGCGGCAGCATGCCGACGCAGTTGCGCGTCCAGCCGGTGATGCCGAGCCCGGAGAAAAGGCAGTCGGAGACCTGTTCGAGCTTGATCGGAACGGGTAGCGCCTGACGGACGGTGCGGCGCTTCGCCATCAGGCCGATCAGATCCTTGCCCTTCAGCGGGTCAGGGAGTTTCAGAGCCCTCTCACTGTTGGGGCGGTGGAGCTCGATCAGACCGACGGACTTTGCCTTTTGGCGCTGCAGGTCTTCTGCCTGCGCAACCGTGATGAACGGATTGTCCTGGACGCTGAAATGCATCAGCGCGGTGGGCAGGCCCCAGGTCCATGCGCTTGCATATTCGCCTTCCTTATCCGCATCCGCCGTGCCTTCCCGGATGAGGGCGCCCACGGACAGGAGACCGTCTAGAATTCCCGCAAGTTCCTCCTCGCTGAAATCGGCGAGTTCCTGCTGCAAATCCGCGACATCCGTCCAGTCCTTTAGCCTGGAGAGAAGGTCGAGCAGATCGGAGCTGCATTCAAAAACGGATTTTTCAAGAAAGTTATAGGCGATGAACTGGCCATCAGATGGGGTGAAGACCAGCGCCTCGGAACATTTCATTCGCATCGCTGAAACCTCGGGAAGAAGATGCTGCCGCGGCAATGTCGCAGCAGCATCGCATGGTTTATTCCGGACGGAACTGCATGCCCGGCTTCACGAAGATCTTCGTTGCCTTAGGGGAAACGACGACCGAAAGGTTAGGCTTCTGCTTCTTGGTCATGACGGATTTTCCTCTCTGCGCGCCTGATTCGATTCCTGACGCAAGAGATAGAGTATTTGATCAGTGGGAAAACTGAATATTTCTTATGCGAATACTCACAGAATTTAAATAACTCAATGAGCTAATTCAGCTTAAGTAGTAGCTCAAGTAGCTCATTGGAGAATCTCTCTGAATGTATGATTGCCGGATACATCTTGATGTTTGCTTATACTTCTATATCTTCTGGAGTACGGGGTACGAAAGTGGGGTAATTTAAGTGAGCACGTCAAGAGAGCCCGCAATTAGAAGTACACGCAGAAGAAAGCAGCCGACGGCAACTGATCGTGCGGCCTACATTCGGGATGCGTTGATTGAAATTCGGCAGTTTGCCGATGACGGCGAGCTGACTTTCCTGCGCTATCTGTTGTCGATGGCGTTGGAGGAGGCAAATGTTTCGGTCGTCACGACGACGAAACATCCCGCTCAATAATTTGCAGCAGATCCTTTCGCTCCTGGTCGAGAACCATTCTCGTCACGGAGTCGATTGACGCATCATCTTTTTCGAACTGGCGCGACTGGCGCAACGCCTGGCGAAAACTTGTGCCTGCCGGAGCGGGCCGCATGCAGGCGGCCGCAAAAGATATGCCTGTCGGCGTGAGGATGGTCGCATGACCGCCGAGAACAACCGACGACAGCGGCACCGATTTGAGCCGCACCATCGAAGGTTCGTGATTGCCGCGCTGATTAACGGCAACGAGCAGCAGCCAGTTGAGCCGTTCGACTATGATGCCCTTGTGATCGCCGACACGATGGAACCAGAGCCGATCGCTCGGTTCGGCGCTTCCTGTAATTCGGCGAAATGTCACGCGATCGTTGCTGCGTTCGACGAAGAGAGGTGCACAAACCACGTGTTTGGGTTGCGTCGGTACTGTCATCCAGAGAAAGTAGACGCCGGGCTTGATCGATGGTGGCGGCTCGCTGAACAGAGGTTGAAGGACCGCCTCGCATGAACCGGCGGCAGGCGCCGGGTCTTCCGCGGCCGGCAACTCCGACCCGTCTGCAGCAAAGAGCTCTTCCTCTGAAATCCGGAAGTAGCTGCATATTTTCTTGAGAGTGGCCGGCGAGGGCAGAGATCTGCCCTTGAGGTATTTCTCGAATTGCTGGCGATTGATGTCCAGCTCGCGACAGACAAAATTGGCACTGCCAATCTGGTTGGTGAGCCGCCGCAAGTTGTTTCCCATATTTAGGCGGAGGGACATGGCTTTCTTTCAAAGGGTGTAAATTAATCAACTACAACGAACTCAATAAGCTCACAATTGAGTTAGGAAATTTTTTTCACGCACTCATGTGGGGCGATGCAATTTGATTATCATTTATAGTTGCGATATCCTGTTGACTCGGTCCGAGGCGATGCAGATGGAAATCAGGGATAGACGCACAGAAAATCTTGAGCGCATTCTGAGGGAATTGCTGGAAATCCACGCGCTGGCCCCTCAAGCTCAGGCCTACCAGTTTCGTACATGGCTCGATCTCGCCATCGAGGAAACGCGGACGCAGATCGAAAGAATACAGCTGAGTACCATCCATTAGCCACTGGCCTCCTGTTCTCTCGCAAGACTAGGACATCAGGATCGCACTCATCATTCTGCTCTTTCAAGCGGCGGAATTGACTGGCGTCCACATCGCTGTCCAATCGTCCTCCGTCCTGTCAACGCACATGAAACGATGCGTTCGCATATCAGGCGTTGCGGAACCGTTGCCGGCCACATAAGTTCTCTCTGAACACACATTGAGGGAGTTTTCCAATGTCCAAGCCCAAGATCGCCATCATCATCGGTTCGACCCGCGACAGCCGTTTCGGCGACAAGCCGGCCAAGTGGGTTCACGAGTTCGCTGCCGCCCGGGACGATATCGACGTCGAGATCGTCGACCTCAAGGAATGGCCGCTGCCCTTCTTCAACGAAGTGGCTTCCAACGCCTGGGCCCCGACGCAGAACGAAGTCGGCCAGCGCTGGCAGAAGAAGGTTGCCGAGTTCGACGGCTTCATTTTCGTGACCCCCGAATATAACCGTTCGATCCCGGCCGCGCTCAAGAACGCGATCGACTTCTCCTATCCGGAATGGAACAAGAAGGCCGCCGCTGTCGTGGGTTATGGCAGCGTCGGTGGCGCCCGCGCCGTCGAGCATCTCCGCACCATCGCCGTCGAATTGCAGATGGCGCCGACCCGCGCCGGTGTTCACATCCAGGGCGCCGACTTCTTTGCCGCTTGGCAGCAGGGCAAGGACCTGCGCGAGTTCGCGCATCTTGAGCCTGGTGTGAACGCCATGCTTGACGAACTCGTCTGGTGGACCAAGGCGCTTAAGACCGCCCGCGAAGCCGACGCCGCAGTGGCCAAGGCTGCCTGATCCAAATAGAGTATTGCGTATAGATCAGCGGCGTCGGGAAACCGGCGCCGCCTTCATTTTTGCGGTCGCCGTCGCCAACGCATTCGTGCCCGCTGCCTATGCCTCGCCGTCCCAGTAGCGGAGGCGGGCCGTCATGTCGAAGACATTGGCGCGTTCATTGATCGCCGCCAGCGCCATCTTCTCCGACTGCGGATAGACGCAGACATCGGCAGGATCGCGTGCGCCGATCATCAAGTAGCGGCAGGGCCCCGGACCGCTATTCATGAAGGAATGGCCGACCTTGCGGCCAGCCGGGAAAGCGGCGTAGTCGCCGGGCTTCATCCTGTAGGTCTCGTCGCCGAGCAGCAGCGTCAGTTCGCCCTCCAGCACCAGGGCGTGCTCCTCTTCGCGCATATGATAATGCAGCGGTGCGAGGCGTTTCCCCGCCGCCGGCATTTCGATCAGCACGCCGACATGGCAATCATTGCCCACGGCGGCGTAGGTCAGGTGGCGGATCGCGCCGCCGAAGCGCGGGCTGATATCGTCTTCTTCCAGCGGTATGCTGGCAGTCGATACGGGTGGCTTTGGCGAAGCATCAGGTCCTAAATCGGCATTGTTCTCATTGCCAGGAATTGCGGCGCCTGCGGGCAGGCCAGTCTCCTCGCCGTCCCAGTAGCCGCGCGTGGCGCCGAGATCGAAAAGCGCCCGCCGCCCGAGCGCTCGGAGCAGCACCTTGTTGCTGTCAGTATAGACCACGATCTCGTTGGGATTGTTCTCGCCGATGATGACATAGCGGCAGACGCGGTCCGTCTCGTTGATCAGGCAGTGGCCGGCCTTCTGACCCGCAGGGAAGCAGATGTAGTCTCCAGGCATCATCCTGTGACGTCCGTCGCCGAGGCGCACAGTAAGTTCGCCTTCAAGGAGATAGAGATGCTCCTCCTCGAAAATGTGGTAATGCGCCGGCGCCGTCTGCATGCCCGGCGGCAGTTCCTCGATCGCCACACCGATGCGGTAGTCCTCGCCGAGAACCGCCGCGCTCAGATGCCGACAGCGCAGGCCGAAGCGCGGCACGTCCGACCACTCGGTCCAGGGAACGTCGTCGGTCGAGATTGGAGCATAGCTCCGTTCCGTGTCGTCCGTCATATCGCCTCCATCGCAGGATGAGACGGCGCTATTTCACGCTGCCGGCCGTCATTCCCTTAATGATATACTTCTCCAGGAACACGCCGATCACGACCAGCGGGGCGATGGCCGCGCATGACAGCGCTGCCATGGACCACCAGTTGATGCCCTGCGAACCGGTCTGGCTCGCCACGAGCGCAGGTAAGGTGGTGGCATGCGTCGAGGTCAGCAGAGCCGCGAGGAAATATTCATTCCAGCAGAGCACCAGCGAGAGGATGAACGCCGCGACCATGCCCGGGGCGGCGAGCGGCAGCACAATGCGGAAGAAGGCGCCCCAGATTGACAGACCGTCGACCAACGCCGCCTCCTCAAGCTCGATCGGAATGCCCCCGAATTGGTCTCGCATGATCCAGATGACGATCGGCAACACGGTCAGCGTATAGAGCAAGACGAGGCCGACAGTGGTGTCGAGCAGCGCCAACTCCTTGTAGAGCGCCAAAAATGGCAGCGCGAGCACAACGGGCGGCAGAATGAGCTGAGAGAGGAAGAAGAAGGAAATGTCACGGTTGCGCATCCAGCCGATCTTGTAGGCAAAGCGACTCAGCCCGTAGGCCGCGAGTGAGCCGATCAATACCGCCAGTAGCGAAGCGCTGACCGAGGTCACCACGCTATTAAAGAAGCGTTTCACGAATTCGTCGCGCACCGTCGAATGATTGAAGATCGTGTCGGGCGACAGACCGAGCGAACGCCAGCCTTTCCAATCCGGGTTATAGCCGATCCAGGGCACGATCGCGCCCTTTTGGACGTCCTTGGCGACCTTGAAGGCAGTCGTGACGGTCCAGTAGATCGGGAAGAGGCAGACTATCGTCCAGACCGCCAGTCCGCCGTAGACGAAGATGCGGGTGAAATCGAATTTCGCCGGCACGTTGTCCGCGTCGTCGGCAGCGACCACGTTGGGAAGCATTCGCACAGTTATGGTCAACGGCCGATCCTATTCGTTGGCATTGGCGCTGTTCCAACGGCCGACGATCTTGAGCAGGCCGGTGACGAACAAGACGATGATGACGAGATAGACGAAGGCGAGCATGGTGCCGTAGCCGACGTTCGAGCGCTCGCGGTATTCGCGGTAGATGAAGCTAGTCACCGTGTCGGTCGCGCCGCCGGGACCGCCTGCCGTGACGTTGATGACGATGTCGGCGAGCTTGAGCTTGAAGATGATGCGCAGGATGACGGCAGTGATCGACACCGGCAGCATCAGCGGGAAGGTGATCTTCCAGAAGGCCTGCCAGGGCGTGGCGCCATCAACGCGGGCGGCTTCCTGTACCTCCTTGGGCATCGCCTGAAGGCCCGCGAGCAGCATGATCATCATGAAGGGAATGTAGGTCCAGGCGTCCAGCATAGTGATCGAGATGCGGGCAATTATCGGATCAGTAAAAAAGGTCGGCTGGCTCCAGCCCAGGAAACGTGCCAGCGCCGCCAGCGGCCCGAAGCGATATTCCGCGAGCGACTTGCCGATCATCCAGGACACGGCAACCGGCGACAACATGAATGGAAGCAGGAACGCGACGCGGAAGAACTTGCGACCGCGGATTTCGGCATTGATCAGCAGAGCCAGGCCAAAGGCGATGGCATACTCGACCAGGACCGCCATCACGTAGAAGACCATGTTGACGAGGGCGTTCCAGAAGTAGGGGTCGTGCCAGAGCTGCACGAGGTTGTCGGTGCCGTTGAAATGCTGGCCTTTGAGCGACGAGAGGTTCCAGTCCGTGAAGGCGATGTAGAGACCGAACACTGTGGGAAAGACGACCATGAACACAGTGAATAGAAAGGCGGGCAGCACGAAGAGCAGCTTCTTGCCAGCCTCACCGCGGCGGAGCACCAGCGAGACGCAAAGCGCCACGCTCCAGGTCACGATGCCATAGAGCGCGGGACGCCAATTCTGCCAGCCGAAGTCAATAAGGCCAGAGACATGCAATCCCTGGATCACGAAGATGCCGACGGCGAGAATGGATGCCGCCCAGAGAATGAAGCTGCCCAACCGTTTCCGGCTCGCGGGGATCTCCATGTCGGTGCTGACCGTATAGAGTCGGTCGATCGCCAGATCCGTGCCTGCCATGCTCTTGTTCGCTCCGCCTCCAGATCTTATCGGGACTCTATCATCCCGATATATGACAAGAAAGAGGCTGGCGACATTGCGCCGCCAGCCTCCGGGTCAGATTATCAATCGCTTACATGCCGAGTGAGGCCTTGTAGAGCTTGATCTGATTTTCGCGGCCAATCTGGTCCGTGATCTTCTCCCACGCTGCAGCGATATTGTCGGCACCCTGCTGAGCATTGTTCTGGCCAGCAAAGGTCTTTGCGAGTTCGTCCTCGGCCACCGAATAGTACTGGAAAATACCAGGGATACGGGGTTCGATCGCCGCATTCGGGTGGTTGTAGGAAGTGGACTCAGAGTCGAGATAGGACTTGATGAAGCCTTCATCATAGCCGGCCGCGACCCATTCAGAAAGGTCGAAATGGCTCTTGCGGTAGGGCTGGAAGCCCGACGGATAGGCCGCGGTCCACAGCGACAGGTCCTTGCCGCCGATATGGGCCGCTGCGGACCAGGCAGCCTTCTGTCGAACCGGATCGGCGTCGACGCGTGCCATCACGTAGATGCCCCAGCCGATATACGCCATGTTCGGCGCGTAGTTCGCGCCGGAAGCCAGCTTGTCCCACTGGCCGGTCTTTGCGTTATAGACATCGTCCGACCCAGGCAGGATCGAGAAGCCGCAGGTGTCGCCAATGACCGAGGAGTCGTTGGTCTTGGCGTTCGAGCCGACGTCGCCCCACCAGGCAACCATCGAACCGGTGCCTGCAAGGAACTGTGAGAAGGCCGTGGCATTCGGGTCGGCATTGAGCTGGTCGGCCGGCTCAGATGGCAGAGCGTCGATCACATCCTGGATCGCGCGGACCCAAGCGGGGTTGTTGACGCGCGGCTTCATCGTGTCGGCGTCGAACAGCCAGGCCTTGTCGTCTGGATGCTTGGCATAGGCCGTCGCGCGGCTGCCGAGAAAGTAAAAGCCGAAGCCGCCCCAGGCCTTGGGCGCATCAAGATAGCCATAGAGATCCTGGCCGTCGAGCTGCTTACCCTTGAGGAATTTGGTGGCTTCCTGCACTTGCTGCCAGGTCTTCGGCACGCCCCAGTCGCCCTGGTGGCCTTCGTCCGTCCAAGCTTTGGCGAGGTCTTGGCTGGCGAAGACGTCGGTGCGATAGTTGAAGTTATGGCAGTCGCCATCAATCGAGATGCGATAGGTCTTGCCTTCCCAGGTGCCGACAGGTGCCTTGAGGTAGTCGACATAGTCGTCCATGTCGATCTGCTTCTTGACCCATTCCGGCATTTCGGATGCCAGGCCTTTGCCGCAAAGATCGCCTTCGAGCGGCGCGCCCATCGCGGTAATATCGAAATCGACGGTGCCGGTTGCGATCGATTGCTGCAGGCGGGCATTGTAGTCGCCCTGCGCGAGGTCGATCCAGTTGATCTTGGCGCCGGTATATTCTTCCCAGGCTTTGAGGAAGCCGCGAAAGAGAACGTTGTGCTGGTTCTGGTTGTTGATTCCGAGGAAGCTGAGCTCAACGCCGGCGAATTCGCCCTGCTTGACGTTTTCCTTTGTCGGACCGAGGCACATTTCGCCGACCTTCTGCCAGTCGGCATCCGTCGGAGAGCCAGTGCCGACACCCGGCACTTTTAGGAGCGCTGCGCGATCCGCGCCCTGGGCGCGTGCCGGGGTCGGCATGCCAAGGAGCGTCGAACCGGCCATCGCGACCGCCGACACGCTTGCTGCGCCCTTCAATAGATTGCGCCGGCTGATAGCCTGCCGCGCCAACAGTTCATAAAGCTCGATCTTCACGCCATATCCTCCCGTTATGGTTGCCAATACGGCGCGCCTTCTCCCTGGCGCACCGCTGCTGCGGGCAGTCTGTCACAGCAATCCGGCCTCGCGCAAATTGTATTTTATCGCCCGAAAAGGACAAATCCGGGCGGGTCCATGCGTGAGTTCCGGAGCCGTTGTGACCGGCCCGATGCAAGAAAAGTAAACCCTTTTACCAATTTACGTCAATGGCGATTTTTCCCGAGTGATCCACCGCATCGCAACAATGTCGCCGCGATGCAGCACGACTCATCGGCGAAATGGGTAGACAAGATTTGTCCCCTCGGTTAGAGGACGAGAAAAGGGTACGACGGCCTTAGGCACAACCGCGTTCCCTGGGAGCGAATACAGCAGCAGGGCATTGCATCTAAAAGTTGCAGTATCTCGTGCTGGCAAGATCGATGCGCGGGCCATCCGCCCGGGGGAGTGGGGATGTCACAAGTTCTGGTGCGCGATGTGCGCAAGGCCTATGGGCCGCTCGAGGTCATACACGGCGTCAATATCGACATTGCCGATGGCGAGTTCGTTGTTCTCGTCGGACCCTCGGGATGCGGGAAGTCCACGCTGTTGCGCATGATTGCCGGCCTAGAGGGCATCTCGGGTGGAAAGATCCTGATCGGCGACAAAGTGGTCAACAATGTTCCGCCCTCCGATCGCGACATCGCCATGGTCTTCCAGTCCTATGCGCTCTACCCGCATATGAAGGTGAAAGAGAACATGGCCTTCTCGCTCAAATTGAAAAAAACCGATCCGGCTGTGGTGGAGGAGCGCATCAAATCGGCAGCCAATATCCTTGGTTTGACGCCCTATCTCGACCGTTATCCACGCCAGCTGTCGGGCGGCCAGCGCCAGCGCGTGGCGATGGGACGGGCGATTGTCCGCAATCCGCAGGTCTTCCTGTTCGACGAACCGCTGTCCAACCTCGACGCCAAACTACGCGTGCAGATGCGCACCGAGATCAAGGAACTGCACCAGCGTCTCAAGACCACGACCGTTTACGTGACCCACGACCAGGTGGAAGCCATGACCATGGCGGACCGGATCGTGGTGCTGCAGGATGGCAATGTCGAACAGATCGGAGCGCCGCTCGACCTCTACGACAATCCCGCCAACCTTTTCGTCGCCACATTCATCGGCTCGCCGTCGATGAACCTGATCAAGGGCAGGGCGCGATTCGAAAATGGCGAGGTCTTCGTGGAAGCGGGCAGCATCCGGCTGCCGGCGGGCGCCAAGCATCAGGTCGCCGATGGCCAGGAGGTGACCTATGGCATCCGTCCGGAACATATTGAACTGGCTGACGACGGCTTCGATGCGAAGGTCGGGGTGATCGAGCCGACCGGCTCAGAGACCATGGTCTTTGTCCATGCCGGCGGCAACGATCTGTTGGCGCTCTTCCGCGATCGGCATCTGTTCCAGCCGGGGCAGGCGATCAAGCTCAAGCCGCGCAAGGATGCAGCTCATATTTTCGACACTGCGACCGGAAAAAGAATTTGAATGACGGTGGGGGCCATGGGCCGTCCATCGCAGGGAGGATTGAATGCTGAAGAATATCTCGCCGCTCCTCAATGCGGATGTGCTCCATGCGCTCAAGGCGATGGGACATGGCGACTATCTGATCCTGTCCGACCTGAATTTCCCCTCAGATTCGATCGCCCGGCAAACCGTGCTCGGCAAACTCTTGCGCATGGAAAACACCACGTCGGCCGAGGCCGCAGCGGCCGTTCTGTCGCTGATGCCGCTCGATACCTTCATCGATAACGCCGCCGAGCGGATGGAAATTGTCGGCGCGCCCGACGAACTGCCCGATGTGCAGCGGGAGGTGCAGGCTGCGATTGACAAAGCCGAGAGCAAGCACTGGCCACTGAAATCGATCGAACGCTTCGCCTTCTATGAGAAGGCGAAGAAGGCCTATTGCGTGATCCAGACCGGCGAGCGCCGCTTCTATGGCTGCTTCGTGCTGACCAAGGGTGTCATTCCGCCGGACGCCAAGTGAGGGTTTTGCCATGAAGCATGACATCGTCATTCTCGGCGTGTTCGTCGCCGATACCGCCTATCGCGCCGACCGGCAGCCCAAAATGGGCGAGACTTTGCTCGGCAAGGGCTTCTCACTCGGACCGGGAGGCAAGGGCTCCAACCAGGCCGTGGCAGCCGCCAAGGCCGGCGGCGACACCGCCTTCCTCTCCAAGCTCGGCGACGACGATTTCGCCGACATGGCGATGAAGGCATGGGATGAGGCGGGCGTGCACCCGGTCGTCACCCGCGATCCATCAAGCTACACCGGCGCTGCCTATATCTTCATCGAGGAGAGCAGCGGCAACAACGCGATCATCATCGCGCCGGGCGCTGCGGCCAAGATTTCACCCGCGGATATGGACGCCAACGCGTCGCTGATCGGCTCAGCCAAGGTTTTCGTCACGCAGCTCGAACAACCGCTTGATGCGGCCGTGCGGGCGCTGGAGATCGCGCGGGCGGGAGGGGCCGCGACGGTCCTTAATCCGGCGCCCGCACAGAAGCTCGACAATTCCGTCTTCGCGCTTTGCGATTATGTCACCCCGAACGAGACTGAGACGGAGATCCTGACTGGCCTGCCGGTCACCAATGTCGACGAAGCGAAGGTCGCCGCCGGCCGACTGCTGGAGCTCGGCGTAAAGACGGCAATCATCACGCTCGGCGAAAAGGGCGCGCTCTATCACAGCGCGACCGAAAGCGTGCTGGTGCCGCCATTCAACGCCGGCCCGGTTAAGGAAACCACGGGTGCCGGCGACGCCTTCAACGGGGGCTTCGCGGCGGCGCTCTCCAAGGGCATGAGCCCGCTTGAAGCTGTGCGTTTCGGTTCGGCCGTGGCGGGGATTTCGGTAACGCGGGCAGGGACGGCGCCGTCGATGCCAACATTGGCCGAGGTTGAGGCGCTGCTGGCGAAGGGCTGAGGATCGTTCTGCGAATTTGGCTCAGAATCAAGGTCCGGCAAAGTTGCCGGGCCTTTCGCTTTCTCCATCGGCAGATACCAGAACGCCCCAAAGCCCCGCTTTTTTGGCGGGGCTCGGGCCGTGGCAGAACAGGGTATCAGGCTGCGCGTATCAGGCGCGCAGTCTGAGATCCCGCTCTTCGATCGCGGATGCCTTGTCGAATTCCTCCTGGAGTTCTTCGACAGCGGCTTCGGCGGCGTCCTGCTGAACCTTCAGCTCCTTGATGGATACCTGAAGATTGTCAGAACGCTGGCGGGCGGCTTTGGCAAAGGTGGAATAAGCGAAGTGGTTCGGATCTGTGATACCGGACTTCTTCTCTTCATACTGGATCTGGTTTTCCAGATCCTTCGCCATGCGTTCAAACTCGCCCATCATCACCTGAAGCTGTTTCAACTGGCGGCGTTTTTCCCGCAGTTGGAACTCCTTCAGCCTCACTAGGCTTTCACGCGACTTCATACGCAATACTCCGTGGATAGCGTGACCCCGGTTACTAGTTGCCCGGCTTTGAGCCATCCCAACATGGGCCGTCTCGAAAAAAGTTCACCGGCGTTAACTTTTTCGGACGCTGGTAACCTTTCATTTACGGGCATCGTTAATGATAGCGACTAGGGTTTAAGGCTCGGTAAATGCCATGAAGGCTTTCGCTCATTAGGCGAACAACGAGTCAGAAGAATCGCTTAGCGCGTTTTCCTAAAGTTATGCTTTAGAATTAGGCTAAGAGATTTTGTTGTGATATCAGTGGGCTGGCAAAAATATTTAACAAAGTCGATACATCTTGCCAGATGGAATCAGAATTTGTTAACCATTTGGTGGCAGCCTTCAAATCAGGCAAAGCTGGCTCCCAGCTCTGACGTGAGGCTACGAACCTTCCAGGGCGGCGGAAAAGGGGTAAACGATGCGGGTTCTACTAATTGAAGACGACAGCGCGACAGCGCAGAGTATTGAGCTCATGCTCAAGTCCGAGAGTTTCAATGTCTATACCACCGACCTGGGCGAGGAAGGTGTGGATCTGGGCAAGCTCTACGACTACGACATCATCCTGCTCGACCTGAACCTTCCCGACATGTCCGGTTATGAGGTGCTGCGTACGCTGCGTCTCTCGAAGGTGAAGACCCCGATCCTGATTCTCTCGGGCATGGCCGGCATCGAAGACAAGGTACGAGGCCTTGGTTTCGGCGCTGACGATTACATGACCAAGCCGTTCCACAAGGACGAATTGGTTGCCCGTATCCATGCCATCGTCCGCCGGTCCAAGGGCCATGCGCAGTCGGTCATCATCACCGGTGACCTGATCGTCAACCTTGACGCCAAGACGGTGGAAATTGGCGGCCAGCGCGTTCACCTGACCGGCAAGGAATACCAGATGCTGGAGCTTCTCTCGCTCCGCAAGGGTACGACGCTCACCAAGGAAATGTTCCTCAACCATCTCTATGGCGGTATGGACGAGCCGGAGCTGAAGATCATCGACGTCTTCATCTGCAAGCTGCGTAAGAAGCTCGCAGCTGCTGCGGGCGGCACCAACTACATCGAGACCGTCTGGGGTCGCGGCTATGTGCTGCGCGAGCCCGAGGCGACCGAGCTGCTGGAATCGGCCTGATCGAACGAAGTTCACCGGACTAACGGTGGCAAGGCCCGCGCTGAAAAGCGCGGGCCTTTTGCGTTTCAGAATTGGCCGGGATGGTCGCAGCGCAATAAGGGGCGACGCGTCAGGCAACGGATAGATTTCGAAGACAGTTAAGAGGTCAGGCTGCGGCCGACTTGGCCAGGACTTCGTCGAACAGCGCGTGCAAGACCTTGATTTCATAGGGCTTGAGCAGGAAGTCGTCGGCACCGGCGCGCTTGGCGGCCATCAGCTTGCGCAGATCGGTTTCAGCCACGCCATAGAGGATGCGGACATTCTTGCCGCCAGGGATCAACCGCACCGCAGCGATCAGATCGAGCGCACCTTCGAGCGCGGAATCGACGATCAGGAGATCGGGCAGTGAAGCCTCGCAGCGCGCCATTGTGTCGAGAACGCTGGGCGACACCGTTGCCGAGAAGCCGAGCTCGGAGAACAGGCCGCACGCGGCGTCACAATCGTCTTTCGGCTGGTCTGCGATCAGGAGGCGAAGCATGGTTTGTTTCCGTTCGCGCCTGTTTCCCTTTGGCGCACATCGATCTCGTCAATGTAAATAGGAAACCATAACGGAACCTTACCGGTTGTTCCAAAGGATACACAGCCAGCACGGGAAATTCGGAAACCATAATACTGCCGAAATCAGTCCCGCGTCATCACGGCGGTGAAGATCATCTCTTCCGGATTCTGCGCGGCGGCCAGTGTCATGCCTGCCTCATCGGCGAGCATCACGGTGTAGTAGGGCTGGACCGCATGGGCATCGATTGCCTCTTCGACCTGACCGGAATTGATTTCCATGAATTTCGGCGGCAGGCGCATCATCCGACCCTTGGCCGTGATCGTGAATTTCGGGTCGAATTCCGGATTCTCCAGCGTGACGACGATGTTGCCGCCGCGCGGGATGGAGGCATAGGCGACGAGAAAGAGGTTGAGCAGCAGCTTGACCTGGTTCTTCGGGATGATGGCCCGCGGCCCATTCCACTCGATTTCGGTCTTCTTCTCGGCAGCGGCGAATTCCCGTGCTGCTTTTTCCGCCTCGCCGGTATCGATCGAGGCACCGACGGAGCCTGACGCACCGAAGGCAAGGCGAGCGAGCTTGAGCCGGACCGAGGCGTTGAGTGCCGAGGTGCGGATCAGGTCGAGCGCATCGGCATCGGAACCGCCCTCGTCGAGCAGTTCGAGACCATTGTTGATGGCGCCGACCGGCGAGATGACGTCGTGGCAGACGCGGCTGCAGAGAAGTGCTGCAAGGTCGGCGGCGCCGAGCGTCAGGTTCGGGTTCTTCGCCATTCAGTCCTCCTGGGCTGTCCGGCTCACAAACCGGGCCGGGCAGTTGGTCACATAACGTTCTTAGAGCATTTGCCGCAAGACGCAAATGCCGGGAGATTCAGCCGGTGTGTGCCGAGTCAAGGGCGAGTCGGAGCACCATGCTCATTTTGCCATAAAGACACCATATTTGGTAAACCGACTGTTAAGACAATCGATACAAAATGCCGATAAACGATCCTGACGGTGTTTCCGCCGCCGGGCGCCGGAACACGAAGCTGATAGGAGCTTACGATGCGGGCAGTGACAGGTTTGATCGGCAGATTCTCGGCCTTGCTGGCCGTTTTCGTGGCACTCACACTGATGGCGGCGCCGGCGCGTGCCGACAGTTCGCAATATACGATGCAGGAAATCGTCGATGCCGGCCATGGTTTCTTCGGATCGACCACCGGCGGCCTTGCCAAGGTGATGGAGGCGGCTTTCAAACGCTATGGCCTGCCCAATGGCTATATCCTCGGCCAGGAAGGTGCCGGCTCCTTCGTGCTCGGCGCGACCTACGGCGAGGGGGAGCTTTATACAAAGAATGCCGGCCAGCACACGCTGTTCTGGCAGGGCCCTTCGATCGGTCTCGACTATGGCGGCGAAGGCAGCCGCGTCATGATGCTGGTCTACGAATTGCCGAAGGTGAATGCGATCTACAATCGATTCGGCGGTGTTTCGGGTCAGGCCTTTGTCGTTGCCGGCTTCGGCATGACGGTTCTCAAATATAAGAACGTGCTGATCGTTCCGATCCGCACCGGCGTCGGCGCACGTCTCGGCGTGAATATCGGCTACCTCAAGATGACCCGGAAGGCGACCTGGAATCCCTTCTGATACAGGCGTTGACCCGGCCGAGGCAAATTAACAACGTCCGGCAAAATAGGCGGCCCCTGTTACCTATGTAACTTGCCGGGATAGGGGTCCCGTGCTTTAAGCGGCGTGAAACGAAGACGCCGGGTTCTGCTGCCGTGATTGAATATGCGCTGCTTTTCGGATTGGGCTTTCTGACCGCCATTCTGGCCGGCCTGCTGCTCGCACCCGCCATCCACCGTCGCATCGTGAAATTCACCGAAGATCGTATCATGGCGACCATGCCCGTGAGCCCGCAGGAATTGCGCGCCCAGAAGGACATGGTGCGCGCCGAAATGGCGGCCCAGGTCGCGCGGACCGCGCATGACCTCAAGCAGGAGCGCGGCAAGGCCGCGACCTTCTCCATCCAGAACGACAAGCTCGTTGAACAGGTTGGCCGCCTGTCGGGCGAGAATTTCGATCTCCAGGCGTCGGCCGACGCGCTGACAGTGGAGGCCGGCGAATTGCGGGCGTCGCTGCGTGAAGAGGAACTGAAGGTCGTGAAGCTCCGCGAGCAGCTTTCCGAAGCCGTTGTCCGAGAGCGCGAGAAGGAAGGCCGTATCACGCAGCTTCTGCATCGCGCGCAGCAGCTCACCGTCGATATCGACAATCTCAAGATCGACATCGCGACCCGCGACACCGAAGCCGAAAGCTTCCGCGCCCGGATCAACGCGCTCCGCGACGAGCGCGAGACGCTGCGCAGCGATGTCAAGCTCGCAACCCAGCGCGCTAAGGATGCCGAGCTCCGGCTTGCCCGCGAAGAGAACAAGGCGGTGCGTCTCGAAGACCGGCTTAATGCCGAGATCTCCGGCAGCGTCGACAAAGACACGATCATCGAGCGCCGCATTTCGGAAATCACCCGCCTTAAAGAACGCCTCAAGACTGCCAATGCGGAGGCCCGTGAGGCCACACGCGGCACCAAGGCCACGACCACCCGCCTGCCGCCTGCCGCCCGCGTCAAGAGCCTGCCGGCTGACGAGCGTCGTGCCTTGATTGGGACCAAGCCCGCCCGCACGGAGTTAATCGAGGGCGAAGCTCATCTGCTATTGCCCGCACCCTCCGAAGTGGTGGCCCAGCCGACCCGCCTCATCGACGAGAAGCGCGCCGCCGAACTCAGCGACGAAGCCCGTAGCCAGGCCAGTGCCGTCTCGGATCGCCTTCTCAACCTCAAGGACGAGGAGCACGACGAAGCGCTCCGCAAAGAGATCGCCGACATCGCCGCCAAGATGGTTGCCGTCGTCTCACAGAAGGAAGGCATGTCGTCGTCGCTACGCGAAATGCTCGCTGGCAAGCCGCAGAACAATGTCCCGGGCCGGACCTCGCTCGCGAACCGGGCGGCGAGCCTGATGCATCAGGATTAGGACGCAGAAGGGCTGCATCGCCTCAGTCCCACCCAATTCAAATCCGGTTCATCGCAGACGCCATCGCGAAAAGCGCGATGCCGGTTGCCGTACCGGCATTGAGGCTGTCGAGGCCGGGCGCCTGCGGGATTTTGGCAGTTCGGATGGATTGGAGGATCGGCTGTGGCAGGCCTTCGCCTTCGGTGCCGGTGAGCAAGGCCAGTCGCGGTGCTGGCTGGACATTTCGGATATCCGTCGTGCCTGCCGGCGACAGGCCCCAGATCTGGAAGCCGTTCGACGACAGACTGGAAAGCATCGCCGCGATGGATCCTTCGCGGGCATAGGGAACCCTAAGCACCGAGCCCACCGAGACGCGCAGCGCCTTGCGGTAGAGTGGATCGCAGCAGGTTTCGTCAAGCAGTACGGCGTCGGCGCCGAAGGCGGCGGCGTTGCGGAAAATGGCGCCGATATTATCATGGTTGGCGATGCCGCACGCCGCTACGACCAGTGCATTTGCCGGCATGCTTGCGATAAGCGCTTCGACGGTCGGCGTACCCCGCCGTTTGCCGAGCGCCAGCACGCCCCGATGGATGTCAAAGCCGGCGATGGCGTTCATGATCTCACGAGAGGCGACATAGACCGGCACGTCGTCAGACGTTCGGGCGAGGAACTCGTCGAGGCCTTCAACGCGGTTTTCCAGAAGAAGAAGGGACTCGGCTTCGAACCCGCCGTCCGACGCATGGGAATCGATCAGAAGCCGCAACACCACGGTTCCCTCGGCGATGAAGCGGCCGGTCCGGCCGATGAGATCGCGTTCGCGGATATCGCGATAGCCAGCGATCCGCGGATCATCGGGATCATGGATGCGGATGAGCCGGTCGGCGGTCATCATGCTTTATTTGAGGTCGATTTCGGTCACCGTCTTGCCGGTGCCGATATCGTGCACGATGATCCGTTTTTTGCCGTCGCCAGCAGTGCCGAAGAGCAGCACGCGGTTGCCAGACATGGAAGTGATCTCAACGGCGAAGCCTGCGGGCAGGGTGATCGACTGCTGGGCTGCTGGCACGGCGTCCTGCGCGGCCGGAGTCGTCACCACGGGATTCTCAGGTTGCGGTATGCGGTTGACCCTGTAGACAATCGAGTACACGACGGCCATAAGACCGAGAATGATGACCGAACTGGAAATGATGAGCAGCCGGACCATCTTCCTGCGAACTTTCTCGAAGGCGGGGTCCAGCGGGGCCTCTTGCTCGTCGGCGAAGTTCGGATTGGTCATCAAGTCTCCAGGCATTGGTTAGGATTCATGTCGCAGTTCCTTAGCGAAGATGCTGGTGCGGGGAAAGTCCTCATTGCCGACCACGATGCGGCCGGGCGTCTTGATGCCTGGCTGGCGCACGTGCTCGCCGGCGGTCTTTCGCGCAGCCGCGTCAAGGCGCTGATCGAGGATGGCGACGTGACGATCAACGGCGCGCCGGCAAAGGCGCCCCACCAGAAGATCCAGCCGGGTGACCGGATCGAGATCATCATTCCCGAGCCGGAAGACCCCCAGCCCAAGGGTGAGGACATTCCGCTCGACGTGCTCTACGAGGACGACGATCTCATCGTTCTCGTCAAGCCCGCTGGCCTGGTCGTCCATCCGGCAGCGGGCAACTGGAACGGTACGCTGGTCAATGCGCTGATCCATCATTGCGGCGCGAGCCTGTCGGGCATCGGCGGTGTCAAGCGGCCGGGCATCGTGCATCGGCTGGATAAGGAGACGAGCGGCGTGATGGTCGTTGCCAAGAACGACGTTGCGCATGCCAGCCTCTCGGCGCAATTCGCCGACCACGGCAAGACGATGAAGCTCGAGCGGGCCTATCAGGCGATCGTCTGGGGGCTGCCGCGGCCGCAGAAGGGCACGATCAATGCGCCGCTCGGCCGGTCCGGCGACCGGGTGAAGCGCGCTGTCGTCGCGGCGACTGCAGACGATGCAAGGCACGCAGTGACCCACTACGAAGTGCTCGAGCGCTATCACGAACGCCCTGACGCGACGGCGATCGCAGCCCGTGTCGTTTGCCGGCTGGAGACTGGTCGCACACACCAGATTCGGGTCCATATGGCCCATATCGGCCATCCACTGCTTGGCGATCCCGAATATGGCGCGGCATTCAAGACGAAGGTTAACCTGCTGCCCAAGCCGGCACATCTGATCGTCAATCGCCTTCGCCGTCAGGCGCTTCACGCCTATCTCCTGCAGATCGAGCATCCGCGTACGGGCGAGGTCATGCGCTTCGAAAGCGAATTGCCTGCCGATCTGATGGAACTGATCGACGCCCTGCGCATTTAGCAGTATCGTTCCATCACCTGACGCGCGAATAATAAGGCTGCCTTATTTTTTCACGCGAGCGTGATTGCTGTTGCCTTGAAACAGCCGCAACGTCACCTAAATATCCAAAAGGGCGAAGTCCGTGACTTGCCCAGCGAGGCTTGCCGCAAGGAAGCCGAATGAGAGGGGTGCTCTATGGCCCGGAATAATATGCCTGTCTTGACCGCTGAAGGCGGTCTCAATCGCTACCTGGACGAAATCCGCAAGTTCCCGATGCTTGAGCCGCAGGAAGAATACATGCTGGCGAAGCGTTTTGCGGAACATCAGGATCGCAATGCCGCCCACAGAATGGTGACCAGCCATCTCCGCCTCGTGGCGAAGATCGCCATGGGTTATCGTGGCTACGGCCTGCCGATCGGTGAAGTGGTATCCGAAGGCAATGTCGGCCTGATGCAGGCCGTCAAGAAGTTCGAACCCGATCGCGGCTTCCGCCTGGCGACCTATGCCATGTGGTGGATCAAGGCTGCCATCCAGGAATATATCCTGCGCTCGTGGTCGCTCGTGAAAATGGGCACGACTGCGAACCAGAAGCGTCTGTTCTTCAACCTCCGCCGCCTCAAGGGCCGGATCCAGGCCATCGATGATGGTGACCTGAGGCCCGACCAGGTGAAGGAGATTGCGACCAAGCTCAATGTCTCCGAGGAAGAGGTCGTGTCGATGAACCGTCGCCTCGGTGGAGACGCGTCGCTCAACGCGCCGATCAAGGCGTCGGAGGGCGATTCGGGCCAGTGGCAGGATTGGCTGGTCGACGACCACGACAATCAGGAAGAGATCCTGATCGAGCAGGACGAACTGGATAACCGCCGCACGATGCTCGGTAACGCGCTCAAGGTCCTCAACGACCGTGAACGCCGCATCTTCGAAGCCCGCCGTCTCCGCGAGGATCCGGTGACTCTCGAGGAACTGTCTTCCGAGTTCGACATCAGCCGCGAACGTGTCCGCCAGATCGAAGTCCGCGCCTTTGAAAAAGTGCAGGACGCGGTCCGCGAAGCCGCGCTGGCGCAGGCCAAGGCGCTCCGCGTCGTTGAGCCCGCCTGAGCGACGGAAACAAGTTCGACAAAAAAAAGCCCCGGCAGGATGTTCTGCCGGGGCTTCTTGCTGTCCGGATGGACCGGATATCAGTTGTTCGCTGTGGGCCCGAGCGCGGCCCATTCGGCCAACGCCTTGTCGAAGGCTTCCGTACCGGTCGAGCCCTTTTCGAAGGTCAGCAGCGCACGGCGGTTGTTGCGGTAGACGACCGGGATGTCGATCCAGGAACGCGTCTTCATCAGTTCCGTATTGACCTTGCGCGCATCGGCATCGTCGTTGAGCGCGATCATGTGGAAGTCGTCCGTGATCTTGGCCGGAACGGCGATCAGGCTGTTGCCGCGATCCTGTTCGGTCTGCTTGAAGGCGACACGCTGAACGTTCTCGACATTGCCTTCGGCGAAATCCGTGGGCAGGTCGAAGACCACCTCGATGATGTGGCTCGCGGGCAGTGACGGATCAGCGTTGCGCTTGAAGGACACCACGGCTTTGAGCTTGCGCTCCGGAACCTCGATGGTTGCCTCGACCATGGGCTGATTCTTGCCGCTGGCATTGGTCGTGTCGTTGGTGAGCTTCCAGGTGACCTTGCCCTGTACGGCGACCGGGGAATCGCCCAGGCGCTCTTCGTAAAGGATCATCTTCTGCGCGACGGTGAGGCCGTCTTCAGTCTTGGCAACCTCGTTCGTCGTGGCCGCCTTCGCATCGGTGGAGGCGACTTCGGTCTCGGCGGCCACGGTCTGGCCGGCAATGGTCTTGCCTTCGGTCAGCGACTGGTCGATCGGAACCTTGGCGGCATCGGTTTCGGTCTCGGTGCCGTTTTCGAGCAGGCGCTGGGTGAACTTGCTCGGCGCGATATTGTTGTCGAGTGAGGCAACTTCCGTCGGTTTCGCCTCATCAGCAGCCTTCTTTGCCGTTTCCTGATCGCCGTTGACCGTCACGCTTTTCGACTGGTCGGGAGACGCTGGAATATCGCGGGTCTCGGTCTTTGCCGGCGTCTTGTCGGCCGGCATGTAGCTTGCGACCAGCTTGGTGACGTCTTCGCGATAGACATAGCCCGCATAGGCACCACCGGCGACGATGAGCGCCGCGACCATTCCGAAGGCGATCGGGATGGGATTGAACTTCTGCTTGTTCTTGCGCGTGACCTTGAAGCTCTTGCCTTCGAGCTTCGACATGGCGCGCGAGACTTCCGGCGACAACTGGTCGCCGTCTTCGGTCTCGGGCGACTTGTAGCCGATCAGGTCTTCGAGTTCGGAACGTGCGTCACGCTGGCGGTCGGCCTTGCTCGGTGGCGCCTTGGCCATCTCCTCCTGGCGGGCATGCAGCGCCTGCTCGAAGGCGACCGGCTTTGGCAGATCCGGCAGGTCGTCGAACGGGGCGTCCCAGGAGAAATCGCCTTCCGGTTCCTTGCGGACCGGTGGCGGCTTGACTGCGGGGGTTGCGAATTCGTTATTGATGAAATCGCTGAAGCCGGTTGCCACGTCGGTTTCGGTGAGCGCGGCCCGCGGCATCGGCGGCGCGTCGGCATGATCAGGATGGTCGGCTGCCGTTTCCGGCTCGCGGTCAATATCGACACCCCAATCGGGCATAGCGGCGACCGGATGTGCGGCCGGAACGTCCTCGGTTACCTTGGCGTGCGCTGTTTCAAGCTCGCCGCCGGGGAATTCATTTTCCGCGTCGACATGCGGCTGTTCCATCACCCGGTTGGAGGCATGGCGGATGGCCGGCTCGCGAGTCGGGGCGAAATGCGACAGCAGCGGGTCGTCATGGTCTTCGGCCACATGCGTCGGGATGGCATGCTGGCGCTGGTCATCATGAGTGGCGATGGGCTCGGCATGATGAACGGCCGGCTCGACCACATGGACCGGCTCGGCATGAACCTGCGTGTCCTGAACCTTGATCGGCTCGGGCTCGACATGGGCTGTATGCGCGAAATCGTGCTGGGTTGCGGTCTCGGTATGCGCGACCGGTTCATGAAGCGCAGCTTCCGCATGCCCCGGCTCTTCGGCCCGGTGGCCGGAGCCGTAGTGGAACGGCGCCTCATCGACCGCCGGCTGGTAGCGCGGAGCGTCTTCTATGGCATGGTCATGCGCCTGCTCGGCGGCAACCGGCTCGACCGGTTGAGCCACATGTTCCACGGTCGCAGCCTGAACCGGCACCGCTTCAACATGCGCCTCAGGAACGGTTTCCTGCACATGCTCGGCAACGGGCTGCGTGACCTCGGCAGGAGCAGCCTCCACGGGCGCAACGTCGGCCTGAACAGCTTCCGCCGGCGCCACGTCGGCAGGCAAGGCTTCGCTATGTTCTCCCTCGACGAGACGGATGGCGTCGTCGAGCTTGTCGAGCTGACGCTTGAACATGGCTTCGGGAGGTCGCGGATTCATGTTGTCAAGCTGTCGCACGACAGCGCTACGCGCTTTTTCGTAGACCTTGACCCGCATTTCGGGTGTGTTGTCCGTGAGGCCATCAACCGCACGCCGGATAACTGCTACAAAATCCGCCATAGGATCCTTCTCAACTCAATAAGCCGGACACATTAGGCGCGGACGCCTTCCCGGAGCTTTCGTTCAGTCTTCGAACGGGTCGGTAACGAGGATCGTGTCTTCCCGTTCGGGGCTGGTGGAGAGCAACGACACCGGCGCGCCGATGAGCTCTTCCACGAGCCTAACATATTTGATCGCCTGGGCGGGCAGGTCTGCCCATTTGCGCGCGCCCACGGTGGATTCCTTCCACCCTTCCAGCGTGACGTAGACGGGCTTGACCTTCGCCTGTGCCGCCTGGCCCGCCGGGAGATGATCAACCTCCTGGCCGTCGAGCGTATAGCCGGTGCAGATCTTGAGCTCGTCGAGCCCGTCGAGAACGTCCAGCTTGGTGAGCGCGATGCCCGTTACCCCATTGGTGGCGACAGATTGGCGCACAAGGGCCGCGTCAAACCACCCACACCGTCTCTTTCTACCGGTAACTGTGCCAAATTCATGACCACGTTCACCTAAAAATGCACCAATTTCATCAAAGAGTTCGGTGGGGAAGGGGCCTTCGCCGACGCGCGTGGTGTAGGCCTTGGTGATTCCGAGCACATAGGAGAGCGCTGACGGGCCCATTCCGGAGCCTGCCGCGGCCTGTCCGGAGACCGTGTTGGAGGAGGTGACGAAGGGATAGGTGCCGTGGTCGATATCGAGCAGCGTGCCCTGTGCGCCTTCGAAAAGAATGCGCGAACCCTTGCGGCGCTCGCGGTCGAGCAGCGCCCAGACGGCTTCGGAGTAGGGCAGCACGCGGTCGGTGACGGCGGCGAGTTCGGCCATGATGGTCTCATGGCTGACTTCCTTCTCACCGAGACCACGGCGGAGTGCATTATGATGGGTGAGCAGGCGGTCGACCTTGAGGCCGAGCGAATCAGGATCTGCCAGATCGGTGACGCGGATCGCGCGGCGGCCGACCTTGTCTTCATAGGCCGGGCCGATGCCGCGGCGGGTCGTGCCGATCTTGGTGCCGGAATTTGAGGCGGCGTCCTCGCGGATGCCGTCGAGCTCGCGGTGAAGCGAAAGAATCAGAGTCGCATTGTCGGCGATTCGGAGGTTCTCGGGCGTGATCACCACGCCCTGGCCGGCCAGTTTGTCGATCTCAGTCAGCAGCGCGTGCGGGTCTATGACGACGCCATTGCCGATGATGGCGAGCTTGCCGGGGCGGACGACGCCCGAAGGAAGGAGCGAGAGCTTGTAGCTCACGCCGTCGATGACCAGCGTGTGCCCGGCATTATGGCCACCCTGGTAACGGACCACGATGTCCGCGCGTTCCGAAAGCCAATCGACAATCTTGCCCTTGCCTTCGTCGCCCCATTGGGTGCCCACGACAACCACATTCGCCATGTAGAGTTTCCTGCCTTCTTTTCCGGCGTCCAGCGCCTGTTCAAACCCGCGCACATATAAATCTTTACGATTGGGAAAGCGACCCGCTAAATGCCCCATGGGGCTTTTTGTCGTGACAGGCTGGTGTCGTGCCGCTAAGCGTCTGCTTCCTCGCATCGACGCTTGCAGTTGTTTATGTCGCCCACCGTAAAAGCCTACATCTTCCTCGTCATCACCGGACTCGGCTGGGCGGGCAATGCAGTTGTCGGCAAGTTCGCTGTCGGACATGTCGGGCCGATGACGCTCACGGTTTCCCGCTGGGCCATCGCGCTTGCGATCATCATCATGCTCTCCTTGCCGCAAATCATGGCCGACTGGCCCGAGATCAAGAAGAACTGGCTGGTGTGCTTCGTCTTCTCGGGGCTCGGCTTCACAGTGTTCAACGCGCTGCTCTACACGGCGCTCCAGCACACCTCGGCGATCAACGTGGTGATCGAGCAGGCCGGCATTCCTGGGATTATCTTTCTTGGCAATTACCTGCTGTTCCGAATCAAGCTCGGCGCCGGGCAAATTGCGGGCTATATGATCACGCTCTTCGGCGTGGCCGTCACGGCGTTGAATGGATCATTGCAGACGATCCTCGCGCTCGACTTCAATCTGGGCGACCTGCTCATGCTGCTCGCGTGCGTGATCTACGCGGCCTATACGATCAGCCTGCGCTACAAACCCAATATCCATTGGAAGAGCATGTTTGCCGCTTCCGCCTTCGGCGCGCTAGTTGCGGCGATCCCGCTCTTTGTCTGGGAGGCGTCATCCCCGGGTTTCATCGTGCCTGATCTGATCGGCTGGGGCGCGATCCTGTTCACGGCGCTTGCGCCGTCGCTGGGCTCCCAGATCCTCTATGTACGGGGTATCGAACTTATCGGCTCCAACCGCGCAAGCCTGTTCATCAACACGATTCCGGTGTTCGGGACACTGCTTGCCGTGATATTCCTGCGCGAGCCTATGCTCGGCTTCCATGTCATCGCGCTGGTGCTGGTCATCACGGGCATCGCTATCGCGGAAAGGGGGCGCCTGTGAGATATGCATTGCCGGTTCTGTTCGTCCTGGCGCCCTTCCTTTTCGCGCTCGGAGTGACCCTGCCGCTGATGACCTTCGAGAAGCTCTTCTTCTTCAAGGAAGATCCGTCGCTTCTTGGTATCATCTCGGCGCTCTGGGAAAGCAGTATCGCGCTCGCCATCCTCGTCACGCTGTTCTCGATCATCTTCCCCTTCGTGAAGATGGTGGCGGTCACCGCCGAAGCACTCACGCCTCCGGGTACAGAAAGCAACTGGTTCGCCAAGCTCGTGCCGCTGCTGACGAAATGGTCGATGATGGATGTGATGCTGGTGGCTATCGTCATCGCTGCCGCCAAGACGTCCGGCCTCGCCAATGCTTTTACCGAGGCCGGCCTCTGGTGCTATGCGGGCGCCGCGCTGATGACGACCGCGATCCAGTGGATGGTTGCGAAGCGGGCAAAGGACGCCACCGCGGGCTGACCTTCGTCAGGCGCGAACCTCGATCTCGACCTTGTCGGGATAGAAGGCGAGATGATCCTTGATCTCGGCGACCGCCGTGTAAGGCGTCTCGTAACTCCACACGCCGTTCTTCCCAGCATCGCCCGACGGCAGGCTGAAATAGCTGGCGTCGCCCTTGTATGGGCAGTAGGTTTCATGCTCAGTGGGTTCGAGTGTTTTCATGTCGGCATCCGACCGCGGAATGTAGTAGACGGCAGGATAACTTGCTTCTTTGAGCGTCAGGGCGCGGGTGGTCTCGGCGATCACTTGTCCGGCTGCCCGCACGACGACCTTTCCATCCAGTGGCGTAATCGTGATCGGGTGATCCGGTCCGGGAATCTTGATCGGCTTGTCACTCATCGATTTTCTCCTCAAATTGGAGCCTCACGGTCACGCCCGTTAATTCACACGTTCGCATGGCATCGGGCGCCGAAGCCTATGTATGAACGAGAAGGAGAAATCTCCATGCGTTCGCCGACAAAAACATTTCTTGCCGCGATGCTGTCGCTCGCAGTCGGAACTATTCATCCGAATCAAGGGGTTGCGGCTTCACCTGCGCCTGTCACGGCCGAAAACGGCATGGTGGTGAGCGCCCACAGATTGGCGTCCGAGGTCGGCATCGAGGTGCTCAGGAATGGCGGCAATGCCGTCGATGCCGCTGTCGCGGTCGGTTATGCGCTGGCGGTGGTCTATCCCACGGCCGGCAATATCGGCGGCGGCGGCTTCATGACAATCCGTCTCAAGGACGGCCGCACGAGCTTCCTCGATTTCCGCGAGCGGGCACCGCTCGCTTCGACCAAGACCATGTATCTCGACGCCGACGGCAATGTCGTGCCCGGTCTTTCGACGGCCGGTTATCTCGCGGTCGGAGTCCCTGGCTCGGTCATGGGCTTCGAAACCGCGCTGACGCGGTTTGGCACGATGGCGCGATCGGAACTCATGGCGCCCGCGATCCGTCTCGCCCGCGACGGTTTCGTGCTTGAGGATGGGGATGTCGCAACACTGACCGGCGGGATGAAAAAGCTAAGCAAGGATCCGGCGGCGGCTGCGATCTTCCTCAAGGATGGGACGACGCCCTTTGCAGAGGGCGACAAGTTGATCCAGATGGACCTCGCCGATAGCCTCTCTCTCATCTCGCAGGACGGGCCGGACGCCTTCTACAAAGGCGTGATCGCCGACAAGATCGTCAAGGCGAGCACGGACAAGAAGGGCATTCTCGCCAAGGCGGATTTCGAGCAGTATCAGGTGCGGGAGCTTTCGCCGATCAAATGCACCTACCGCGGCTATGAGGTGATCTCCTCCCCGCCGCCCAGTTCCGGCGGTGTCATTCTCTGCGAGATTCTCAATGTGCTGGAAGGTTATCCGATCTCTGATCTCGGCGCCGGGACGGCCGAGACCGTGCACTACATGGTGGAGGCGATGCGCTATGCGTTTGCCGACCGCAATGCGGCGTTGGGTGACCCCGACTTCGTGAAAAACCCCGTAACGACGCTGATCGACAAGGCCTATGCGGCCAAGATCCGTGATGCGATCGATCCACTCAAGGCCGGAAAATCGGAGGAGACGAAACCCCTCGCGCTGGCGGAGAGCCAGGAGACGACGCACTTTTCGATCGTCGACAAGGAAGGCAACGCGGTTTCGGTGACCTATACGCTAAACGGCTCGTTCGGCGCTGGTGTCGTCGCGGATGGCACAGGCATCCTGCTCAACAACGAGATGGATGATTTCACCTCCAAGCCCGGTGTCGCCAATCTCTATGGCCTGGTGCAGGGGGAGGCCAACGCGATCCAGCCGAAGAAGACGCCCCTCTCTTCGATGAGCCCGACGATCATCACCAAGGATGGAAAACTCTTCATGGTGATCGGCAGTCCGGGTGGCGCGCGCATCATCACGATCACGCTCGAAGCGATCCTCAATGTGATCGACCACGGCATGAATATCCGCGAGGCGATTGATGCGCCGCGCATTCATCATCAATGGTTGCCTGACAAAGTCGCGATGGAGCCCTTTGCGCTGTCGCGCGACACCCAGAAACTGCTCTCTGAGATGGGTTACGACGTCGGTATCGATCCCAACTGGACGATCTGGGGGCAGGCGGCCGCCATTCTCATCGGCGGCGACAGCGTCAAAGAGATCGAAGCGGGCGATGGGGCACGCCTCAATGGCGCGATAGACAGTCGCTCCCTGTCGGGCAAGGCGGTGGGCTACTGATCAGAGAAGGCTATGGCCGGCTACGTCCAGCACAGGCTCGGCGCTTGCGACATCGGTCCGCTTGATCAGCATATGGTCGCCGTCAAAGGTCGAGACGATGAAAATGCCTATGCCGGCGTCCGAGAGCGGGCCGATGACCGAACTGACAATCCCCGTCTCGTCGAACGCGAAGGGGCCGATGAACTTGTAGCAGACCCAGACTTGGTCCTGCTTCACGTCGGCCGGAATACGCTCGGCGCGGCAGACGATGGAGAGTTCGTCGTCGGAGCGGCTGATTGACACGAAACCCTCGCCATCCGCCCATGCCGGAATAGGCGATCCGGCATCGAGCCGGCAGACCGCGTAGCTGCCGGCGAGTTGCTTGAGGCGAACCTTGGCCGCCATCTCAGCGGTCGTTGCGCTTGCTCAGGTGGTCTTCCCAGGCAAGCGCAGTCTCGACGATGAATTCGAGATTGTCATATTGCGGCTGCCAGTTCAGCTCCTGCTTGGCGACCGAGGGATTGGCGACGATCATCACGGCGTCGCCCAGCCGGCGGCCGGCGTAGCGCACGTCGAATGGCTTGCCATGGACCTTCTTGACCGTCTCCAGCACTTCGAGAACCGAGAAGCCGCGACCATAGCCGCAATTGGCGACCAGCGAGCCGCCACCGGCGCGCATGCGCTCGAGTGCTTTGAGATGGGCATTGGCGAGATCGCTGACATGGATGTAGTCGCGGATGCAGGTGCCGTCGGGCGTCGGATAGTCAGTGCCAAAGACATCGATATGGCCGCGTTTGCCAAGCGCTGCTTCTCCTGCAACCTTGATCAGATGCGTCGCCCCGACCGTGGACTGACCTGTGCGGCAACGCGGGTCGGCGCCGGCGACGTTGAAATAGCGTAGCGCGGTATAGGTGAAATCATGCGCCGCGGCGGTGTCGCGCAGCATGATCTCGGTCATCAGCTTGGAGGAGCCATAGGGCGATTCCGGGCTGAGTGGTTCGCTCTCGGTGACGGGTTCGGTGCCGCGGGGCGTGCCGTAGACTGCAGCCGTGGATGAAAACACGAAATGCGGCACCTTGTATTTGACGGCCGCGGCGATCAAAGCGCGCGACTTCACCGTGTTGTTCTCATAGTACATCAGCGGGTTGGTGACCGACTCAGGCACGATGATCGAACCGGCGAAATGGATGATCGCGTCGATCTCGTTCTCGCCGAAGACCTTCTCGTGCAGGGCTTCGTCGGCGATGTCGCCCTCGTAGAGCTTTGCTTCCGGTGCTATGGCCCAGCGAAACCCGGTGGAAAGCCGATCGAGGACGACGACATCCTGTCCTGCATCGAGCAGCGCCCAAACCATGTGGCTGCCGATATAGCCCGCACCACCCGTTACCAGTACCGCCATGCCTGTACTCCTTGATTCCGCCGGAAAAAGCCGCAGCCGGTCTAGCCGGTAACGGCGAAACTGTAAATCTTCATGGCCTTGGCGTGATCAAGCCGCTATTGCTGTCTCCATGACGATAGCTTCCGCCAACGACCTGCTGCCGGACGAACTGGCCGCGCTGATGCATTTCTATGCAGAGGCAGGGGTTGCATGGCTGTCCGAGGACGAGCCGATCGACCGGTTCGGCGAGTTGGCGGCACAAACAGCGGCAAGATCCACCCAAGCACGTCCTCGGGGAGATGACGAAGCGCCCGCCGCATCGACGATGCGCGCATCAAAGCCTGCCGCGCCACTGGTCATGGCGCCGCCAAGCGTTGCGGTACCCGATGCCGAGGCCGTAGAGGCAGCGCGGAATCTAGCCGCGTCCGTCGACAGTCCCGAGGCGTTGATTGCTGCCGTGGAAGGGTTCGCAGCCTGCAATCTCAAATTCAGCGCCCGACATACGGTGTTCGCGGCAGGTAAGCTCGACGCGCAAGTCGTCGTGGTCGGCGGCATGCCGGCTGCGGATGATGATCGGGAGGGGAAACCTTTCTCGGGAGCAGCCGGCCAGATTCTCGAACGTATGATGTCCGGTATCGGCATGGATATGGACGCTTTGCTCCTGGCCAACATGATTCCGTGGCGCACGCCGGGCGATCGCGCCCCGACGGTGCGGGAGGTCGAGATCTGCCGCCCCTTCGCGCAGAGGCTGGTCGAACTGGTCCGTCCCGACGCCGTGCTCGTCCTCGGCAATCTCCCGGTTCGAATCCTCTCCGATCAGCCCCGGGCGGGCGTGCATTCTGCCCGCGGCAAATGGTTCGGGCTTGTGGCCGGCGCGGCCGAGATTCGCACCTTCGCCACCTTTCATCCGCAGGAAATGCTGGCGACGCCGGCATGCAAGAAGCTCGCCTGGCAGGACATGCTGCGATTCAGGGCGGAAATTGACGGCTGAAACGTCCCAGATGGACCGTGGTGTGGCTTCCGCGCCACAGCTGGCGACAACTCCAAACGGCCCTTTCGATCTCACGCATCGCCCGAGCCTTCCTCTCGCCATCGTCGTTAACAAATTTTCATAACTGTAACGGCATTGTGGCAACGAAATTCTTCTGTAACCAACTGATACTAAATGGATTAGTTACGAAATATCATGAGAGGGAAAATCTCACCCGTGACCACAAATGGGTCATGATCCATGCGCATGTTGCATGGCAGTCCAGCTCTTGCTGCGTTGCAAAATGGACGAGTGCAATGCAATATATGACTCGGCTTGGGAGGACTTTTTGAAGGACCAACGCCAATGCGCGAAATTCACCGGCCCACTCATTCGGGCTACGAAACTCTAAGGCTCCGACGCGACAAGCTCGTTCGCGAGTCTCACTTCAACCGAAAGGCCTTCCCGGCCAATGAACAAATGACCGCGCTCGGCCTCGATACGCTGTCGCGCCGACAGGCATTGTTCGTACAAGGTTATTCAAGATAATCTACGGCTTGTAAGAAATTGTAGGATGGGTGCTGTGTTTTTTATGCGGCACTCTTTTCGAAACCCGCTATAAGGTGCTCGCGGGAATTGGATAAACGCCGCAGGGCGGCTTTCATTGGCTTAACGAATGTGCAAGAGAAATGTTGCAAATTCGGACAGAGCGGGAAGTACCTGCGCTGATGGGGAATATGGTTCGAGGGTTTTCAGACAAAGAGGACCCGACGGGCCGTTGTTGCCTGCCGGAAATGGGGCTGCGCCTCTGGGCGTTGCCGGAGGGAATATTGGTGACATGCGTCAGACTGTATTGAACGGGAAACAGGCGGCAGGCTTGAAGAGAATATTCGCCCTCGCTGTTGCTGCTACCTCGCTGGCCCTGCTGGCGGGTTGCGTTCCCAACGACGGCCCGCTTGCTTCGAAAGTGGTGTCGTCCGGGGCCGACAAGACGGTCACCATTACGGATGCCGGCATTACCTTCGACGTCATTCAGGTCGATCAGCGCGTCGCGAATTCTGTTACCGCGCTTGGCCAGCCCTCTCTCGAACAGACCTTCGGCTTCGGTAGCGCCCCGGGCACGCCGGTTATCGGCGTCGGCGACGAACTGAGCGTTCTGATCTTCGAAGCCGGCCCGGATGGCCTTTTCTCAACCATTGAGCGCAAGTCGACCAACATTCCTGTTGTCGTGCAGCCGAACGGTTTTGGCCAGATCCCTTATGCCGGTTCAATCAAGTTCGCCGGCAAGACGCTCGAACAGGCCCGCCAGGAAGTGGCCCAGGCGCTGAAGGCGAAGGCCGTCGAGCCAGACGTCGTTGTCAATATCTCCAAGAATTTCTCGCGCATGGTTTCGGTGCAGGGCGCCGTCAACCAGCCGCAGATGGTCATTCTCGGCCTTTCGCCGCAGCCGCTCACCAGCGTGATCGCCTCGGGCGGCGGTCCTGCCAAGCCGCCTTATGATACCTATGTCACCCTGACGCGTGGCCGGAAGTCTTCCACGGTGCTCCTCCAGAGCGTGATCGATGATCCCAAGGAAGACATCATGATCCAGCCGCGGGACAAGATCTTCCTGACTTATGACCCCCAGACCTTCACGGCGCTGGGCAATGTCTACAAGAGCGGCAAGATTCCGTTCGAGACGAGCACGCTGACGCTGGTCGAAGCGGCTGCTCTTTCCGGCGGCGCCCGGGCCGAACTGGCCGATCCCAAGGGGTATTTCATCTTCCGCTACGAATATGAGGTCGTCTATCGCCAAGTCGTCGGCGAACAGCGTTTTCATGACCTGTTGAAGCAGGGCATGGCGCCTGACAGGGAAGGCCGCTATCCGATCGTCTATCGCATCGACATGACGGATCCGCAGAGCTATCTCGTTACCCAATCCTTCCCGGTGCGGAACAAGGACGTGCTTTATCTGGCGCGGCATCCGACGACGGACCTCGTCAAGTTCATTCAGATCATTCGCGGTCCGGTGGCGCTGGCCAGGGATGTCCAGGTCCTCAAGAACAACAATTGACGGCGGACTTTGTTGATTGGACTGTCGCAGGGCGCGACCCGGCGGCGGCCTGACAGAGGGCCATCTGCGATGACCAGATCCAGACCAGTTCTTGCGGTGACGTCGCCGGGCCTTTGGGCGCAGCGACATGAGATCGCGACTATTCTGGGCGCCGATATTCGCTTGTTTCCAGCCGTCCTGCCCTTCGCCATCGATGGCTTCGTCGGTTGGGGCGGGCGCGCTTCCGGCTTGCGGGCGCGGCGTCTCGGCAGACGCTTCGACAAGCAGGTCGTCATTCTGGAGGACGGCTTTCTCAAGAGCTATGCGCCGGGCCGGACGGAACCGGCGCATTCCTATGTCGTCGATCGTTCCGGCATCTATTTCGATGCGACGCGACCGAGCGACCTCTCGGCGCTGATCGACGAGGGCGTGACCCAGGTACAGATCGACCGCGCGCGCTCGGTCATCGATTTCATCCGCCAGAACCGGCTTTCGAAATACAACAATTCGCCTATCCGGCCGCTGTCGGAGAGTGGTTTGCCGCCCGACAAGCCGTTCGTTTTGATCGTCGATCAGGTTACCGGCGATGCCTCGATTGCGGGCGCTCTGGCGGATGAGACGCGCTTTGGCGCAATGCTGGAGCACGCTCGCGACCATTATCCTGACGCCGTGATCGCGGCGCGAACGCATCCTGCCGCCGGCGACCGCAGCCCGGTGCTCAACGCCGCCAGGCGACTCGGCATCGGGGTGAACGTGCCGGGCCGGATGAACCCCTGGCCGCTGATCGAAGCGGCGGACGCGGTCTACACCGTCTCCAGCCAGCTCGGTTTTGAAGCCTTGATGGCCGGAACCAAGGTCCATTCCTTTGGCGTCACCTATTACGCGCATCGCGGTCTGACCGTCGACCATTGCGAAGCGCCCGCACCGCGCTCGCCGGCGACGCTCGAACAGGTCTTCCACGCTGCCTATCTCGGCTATAGCAGCTATCTCGATGTCCACGACCGGCAGCCGGTGGAAATCGAACGGGCGCTCGACCAGATGCTGACGGTTCGCGAGCAGCGCAATCAGGTCACGCCCCGGGTCTATACCGGCGGGCTGTCGCCCTGGAAGAAGCGGGCGCTTGACCCATTCGTCATCGGGCCGCAGGGCACGGCGGTGCATTGCAATTCGCTCAAGCAGGCCGTTCGGCTCGCCGTCGAGAATGGCGGTCAGGTGGCACTCTGGGGCACGTCCAAGCCCATGCCGACGACGGTGCCCGCCGTGCGATTCGAGGACGGCTTCATCCGCTCGCGCGGTCTCGGCGCCAATCTCGCGCTGCCATCGTCGCTCGCGATGGACTGGGACCATGTCTATTATGACGCGCGTGGTGAGAGCCGGATCGAGCACATTATCGCCACTCACGATTTTCCAGCTGATCTCGTGGAGCGGGCGACCCGATTGGTGGCGTCGATCGTCGAGAAGGGCGTTTCCAAATATAATGTGGGCGATACCGTCGCTTTTCCTTCAGTGGAAGAAGGCCGGCTGAAGATCCTCGTGCCGGGGCAGGTCGAGAAGGACGCCTCGATCCGATATGGCTCGCCCGCAATCAAGACCAATCGTGGCCTGGTTGCGGCGGTGCGGGCGCTCTTTCCCGATGCCTATCTCGTCTACAAAGAGCATCCCGACGTCACATCGGGCATGCGCTCTGGCGGCGAGGTGCCCGATGCAGCGGATATCATCGTCCGTCAAGGCGACATAAAGCACTGGATCGCCTGGTGCGATCGGGTCGAAACCATGACCTCACTCGCCGGTTTCGAAGCGCTGATCCGCCACAAGCCGGTCGGCGTCCACGGTATCCCCTTCTATGCCGGCTGGGGCCTGACCGACGACCGTCTGCCGGTGCCCCGCCGCACCAGACGGATCAATGTCGAAATGCTGGCGGCCGCAGCTCTCATCCTCTACCCATTCTACGTCCATCCGCTGAGCGGCATGCCGTGCCGAGTCGAGGAACTGGTCGAGGAAATCGCGCTCAAGCGGAAGGTCAAGGTGCCCGTGTGGCGACGGTTGATGCTGACGATCTCGCAATCAATTAATCGTTCAGCGGTCAAAATACGTGATCGTCGGGCCTGAAGCATTGCGAAACACGGTTCTCACAACGTTGCTTCAAACGTTCCAGAATTAACCATGTTTGTCAGATTCTTAGACAAATTTCGCTTTGCCTCATTCTTCACACCATCATGGTCGAGGGTCAGGGCGAACGCGGTGGTAAGCTATTTCATCTGTGGCGCGCCTGCATCACAGCCTCGGCGGCTGATGCGGGCCAGTTGAAAAGTGAACGCCGATATGTGTAATGAGCGTTTCGGGTGGTTAGCCGTCACCTTAATGAATGAAGCAAACGACACATGAACGTACCTTTCAATTCAAACGGCAGACAGAGCGAGAAAGCCCGTAAGAAGGCGAAGCTCGCCAAGGGACAGGGGACGGGGCTTATCAGCTTTCCGTTCATGCGCCGTGTTCGCCGTTCATTTCCGAACAAGGATTGCCCGCGGGTGGTCCTGCTGCAGGGACCTGTCGGTAGCTTTTTCCGCCGCGCGCAGGATCATCTGAACGCCAGCGGCTTCGACGCATGGCGCGTGCGCTTCAATGCCGGCGACCGTCTTTATTCGCCTGGCGACAAGACCTTGGATTTTGTCGGCAACGTCGATACCTGGCGTCTGTGGTTCACGGAAATCATTCGGGAGAACGGCTTCGATGCCGTCGTGCTTTTCGGCTCAGAGCGTCTCGTCCATCGCGTTGCGATCGAATGCGCCGAGCAGATGGGCATCCCGGTCGTCTGCCTTGAGGAAGGTTATATCCGTCCGGGCTATGTGACGATGGAACTAACGGGCAACAACTGGCGCTCGCCGATCGCTGGACAACTTCCACCCGACGAATTCAACGCGCCGCGTCGCGAGGGCCCGAAACCGGTGACGTCCTCCGGCTCGTTCTCCGCCATGGCCTGGGCAGCGCTTCAGTATTTCACAATTCGCGCCATCATTTCGACGCCCGGCGAACGCAAGCTCTTCCACAAGCAGAAGCGTACGCTACTCTCCGAAGGCTTCTATTGGGTCAAGAATTACTATCGCAAATTCGCCCATGTCGGCCGCAACTACCATATTTCCGAGCGACTGCTCGAGCACCACGACAAGCGGTTCTACATCGTGCCGCTGCAGGTGCATGACGATACCCAGCTCGGCCGCGCCGCCAATGCCTGGAACAACCAGAAGCTCATCCTGAAGACGATCGTCTCTTTCGCGCGCAACGCGCCTGACGACCATCAGCTGGTCTTCAAGATTCATCCGATGGAACGCGGCCATACCCGCGACCTGCATTTCATCCGCCAGGTCAGTGCGCTGAACGATGTCAAGGATCGGGTGCATGTGCTGGACGGCGGCTCGCTCAGCCTTCTGACGCGCCATTCCGCCGGCATGATCACCATCAACTCGACGTCGGGGCTTTCAGCGATCCATCATGGCGTGCCGCTTGCGGTGCTCGGTCAGGCACTCTATCGCAATCCTGAGCTCGCGTTCTGCGTCGAGCGCGGCATTGATCTCGACCGGTTCTGGTCCGAAGCCTTCGTCGCACCCGAGAAGGTGCGCCATCGTTATCTCAGCTGGATACACCATCAGTGCCTGGCCGGTGGCGACTTCTATGCCAAGGAAGGCATGGAAGCGGCTGCGCAGAGTCTGAAGAACAAAATCGAGATGGTGCTGCAATGCAGGGCATCCGCGCTGGAGGCGCCGTCCAATGTATTGGAAGGTGTATTCACGGTCGAAAAGCGCATCGCCGAAGGCTGATGTCGTATGCATGAGTGGTTGAAGACGGCCCGGGTTTACCCGGGCCGTTTGATTCCAGGCTGCGGCGCGGCTTGCATCCGCCCGCCCTGTCCGTGATCAGAATTCCTGCCAGTTGCTCTGTTTCGCGGCCGCATTGCCGTTGAATGCGTTGGTCAGCTTGCCCATCATCTGGCGTGCGGGCGATGCGATGGGCGACCGCGCTTCGGCGGGCGACGGCCGGCTGGCAGCGGCGCCGGTTTGGTCGCTTATCTGGAACATTCCGATCAGATGGAACAACGCCTCGGCTTCGCGCGCCAATGAATGGCTGGCCGCAGTCGATTCCTCGACCATCGCCGCATTCTGCTGGGTGCCCTGATCCATTAGGGACACCGCGTTGTTGATCTCCTTGATGCCCGTCGATTGTTCCTTTGAGGCTTCGACAATCGAGCTGACATTGTCGTTGATCTCCTTGACTTGCACGACGATCCGCGCGAGCGCCGTCCCCGTTGCCCCGACCAGCTCGACGCCGCTCTTGACATGCTCGCCAGACTTCGTGATCAGGCCCTTGATTTCCTTGGCGGCATTGGCCGAACGCTGGGCGAGTTCGCGCACTTCCTGTGCCACGACGGCAAAGCCCTTGCCGGCGTCTCCGGCTCGGGCCGCCTCGACGCCAGCATTGAGCGCCAGGAGATTGGTCTGGAATGCGATCTCGTCGATCACGCCGATGATGTTGGAGATCTCGCTCGATGAACGTTCGATTTCGTGCATTGCGTCGACGGCCTTGGCAACCACTACGCCCGACCGCTCGGCATCGTCACGCGTCGTCCCGACCAGACGGCCGGCCTCATCTGCGCGCTGACTGGAGTCCGCCACGGTTGTTGTGATCTGTTCCAGCGCCGCTGCCGTCTGCTCGACCGAGGCGGCCTGCTGTTCGGTGCGCTTGGAAAGATCGTCGGCGGCTGCCCTGATCTGGTTGGAGCCGGCGGCGATGGCTTGGGCGTTCTGACCCACCCGGCGCAGCGTATCCTCAAGGCGTTCGATTGCGGCGTTGAAGTCGATCCGGGTCTTGTCGAGCCGGTCGGCGAACGCGGTCTGGAGGCGGAAGTTCAGTTTTCCGTCCGCCAGCGCGCCGAGACCGGTTGCCAGAGTATCGACGGCGAACGTGACCTGCGCGGCTTCTTCGGCCTGCCGGCGCTCGCGCTCCATGCGTTCCAGGTCCGACTGCGAGCGGTTCGCTTCTGCCTCGGCCTCGAGGCGCTGGCGTTCCAGCCCGTTCTCCCGGAACACCGCGACGGCGCCGGCCATCGTCCCTATTTCGTCAGTGCGATCCCGGAAGGGTACGGCGGAACCAAAGTCGCCCCTGGAAATCACGCCCATGGTCCGGGTGATCTCGGTGATCGGCGTTGTGATGGACCGCGCGATGATGATGGCGACGGCCACGACCGCCAGCAAGATGCCGGCCGCCACGCAAAGCCACATGAGCACGAAGTTCCATGCCTCGCTGGCGAGCAGGGCCGACTGCGCCTTGACGCCGGAGGCAAGCAGGACTTCGAATTTCCGCAATTCGTCGATGCGCGCGGAGGCCGCGCTGAACCATGCGTCAGGCTCCAAGCCTGGTATGCTGGTGCCTGCGGAAGTCAGAAGGACCACCTTTCGCATCGCCTCGAACTGCTCGAATGCGGGTGTCTTGGCCATTTCGTGCAACTGGTCCTGGCTGGTACCCTTGTAGGATTCGGACAATAGGTCGAGAATGCCGACCTGCTTGGCATCTGCTTGGTGAATCCGGGCGCGCAGTTGTTCGTCGAGCTTGCCGGCCAACAAGGCCTGCGCCACCATAGCGCGTTGCTGCCCCGCGAACTCCTTCATAAGCGCCGTGTTGGCGAGCGCGCTCGCCTCGAGTGACATCCTGGGATCGGTGGCTTGCCAGGGGATCACGTCGAGCTTGCTGCGCGTGGCGGCAACGACGGCCGTGTAGGCCTTTATGGCCGTCGGGCCGTCTGCCTTCTGGCCATCCACATCCTTGCGCAGGGCCGCAAGCGTAGCGAGCTTCTCCTTCAGGGCGTCGAGCTTAAAGACGTCATCCGAGGCGCCCTTGTCCTCAGCACCGTTCATGGCATCCCCGAGGTCGAGGAGGGCCTTGTCGGTTTCGCTGCGTGCGCCGGCGAGGAGATCGCGGCCCTTGGTGCCGTCGCCGCCCAGAAATGCGGCTGTTCGGCCGCGTTCTACCTGCAACTGATGCACCGCCAGGTCCGCGGCCGCGGCGAAATTCATGAGATTTTCCATGCGCGAATAGTCGGCATAGTCGTCATAATAGCCTTTGATGATGATCCCCGCAGTAATCACGGACGCGATGGCGGGCATCATTACACTCAAAGCCAACCTCTGGCTTATCTTGAAGTTGTATCTCGGCATGACACGTCACCTATAGTTTCAGCGTCCGCAATCATGGGGACAAAATTAGGTGTTGCCGACAACTAGTGATTAAGTAATATTTGCTGCCGGACCAATTGATTGCTCGCCATTTTGGCAGATACAGAATTGCATTAAGAGATTTATTATCTGTAAACCTTATTTGACTACGCCTGGCTCGCGTGCAGGTTGCTTAATATTTGATGCACCCAGATTCTCAACTGTCGGATATTTGCCGCGATCATGAACGATGTGGGTGCCATCGGATGCCATGCAAAAGACACAGCCCGCGACTTCGGGGTCGCGGGCTGTGGTGTTGCAAATGGGAAAGTTTTCCGTGGAACCAGGCCTTGCGGCGGTCAGCCCCGCTTGCCCCAGGCTATGAAATGGCCGTTGGCGAAGTCGCTGTCGTCGGCCTGCTTTGTCTTGCCATAACGGAAGGGTTTGCCATCGAGGTCGACGGTCATGCCGCCGGCTGCGCGCAGCACGGCGTCACCGGCTGCCGTGTCCCATTCCATGGTACGGCCGAAGCGCGGGTAGACGTCGGCTTCGCCTTCCGCGACCAGGCAGAATTTGAGCGAAGAGCCGACTGATTTCGTCGAGCTGATGCCCTTCTCCTTGAGGAAGGCTTCGGTCTCCGGCGAATTGTGCGAGCGGCTGGCGACGGCCGTCAGGTCGCCAACGGGCCTACGGCAACCGATTTCCTTGCGCGAGGTGACGGCAAAGTCTGCGTCGACCTGGAGTTTTTCAATCTTGCCGTCGCCGCCGGTCCAGGCTGTGCCTTTGGCCGGCGCATAGACTATGCCGGCGACCGGCACGCCTTCCTTGATCAGGGCGATATTGACAGTGAAATCGTCGCGCTTGTTGATGAATTCCTTGGTGCCGTCGAGTGGGTCGACGAGAAAGAAGGACTTGCCTTCGACATCGGGGATCCGGCCTGCCGCTACCGACTCCTCTGCGATGACAGGGATATCCGGAAAGGCCTCGGCGAGGCCCGCCAGGATGATGGCCTCGGCGCGCTCGTCGGCTTCTGTCACCGGCGAGGAGTCACTCTTCAGCGTCACATTTGGACCGGCATTGTAGACGGCGAGGATTTCCTTGCCCGCGGCGAGCGCGAGCTTTTCGAGGACGTCGAGCATCGTGTCACCGCTTCTTGAGATAGGTTTCGATCATGATCGCCAGCGCTTCGGGATCATGTCCGAGCGTGTGGAGATGCACTTCCGGATTCTCGGGTGCTTCGTAGCCCGATGAGATGCCGGTGAAGTTCGCGATCTCGCCGGCCTGTGCCTTCGCATAAAGGCCCTTCGGGTCGCGCTTGATGCACTCTTCGAGCGGGGTATCGACGAAGACTTCGACGAATTCGCCCTCGGGGAAGAGGTCGCGTGCCATCTGCCGTTCAGCCCTGAAGGGCGAGATGAAGGAGACGATGACGACAAGGCCCGCATCGGTCATCAGCTTGGCGACTTCGGCGACGCGGCGGATGTTCTCGACGCGGTCATCGTTGTCGAAGCCGAGGTCGCGGTTGAGGCCATGGCGGATATTGTCGCCATCGAGCATGAAGGTGTGCTTGCCCTGGGCATGCAGCAGCTTTTCGAGCGTGTTGGCGATCGTCGACTTGCCCGAACCGGAATAGCCGGTGAACCAGAGCACACCGGGTTGCTGATGCTTGAGCTCGGCGCGGGCCTGCTTGTTGACCTCCATCGCCTGCCAATGCACGTTCGAGGCGCGGCGCAGCGGATGGTCGATCATGCCGGCGCCGACAGTGGCGTTGGTGAAACGGTCGATCAGCACGAAATTGCCGGTGACCCGGTTCGACTTGTAGGCATCGAAGGCGATCGGCGACTGGGTCGAGATATTGCACTCGCCCACTTCGTTCATGTTGAGGTGCTTGGCCGCCTCATGCGCGAAGGTGTTGATGTTGACGTGGTGCTTGAGTGTCGTGATCGTGGCGCTGACGCTGTCGACCTCGGTGCGCAGGATGTAGCTGCGGCCCGGGATCATCGGCTCGGCGTCGAACCAGATGACATGCGCCTGGAACTGGTCGGCCACGTGCGGACGGCTTTCCGGGGCAACGAGCATATCACCGCGGGAAATGTCGATCTGGTCGGCGAGAACGATGGTGACAGCTTCGCCTTCAACGGCGCTTTTCTGCGTGCCTTCATGGACGACGATTTCCTTCACGACCGACTGCTGGCCGGACTTGGCGACGGTGATCTTGTCGCCCGTTGAAATCGAGCCGGATGCGACCTGGCCGGCAAAGCCGCGGAAATCCAGATTCGGACGAACGACATACTGTACCGGGAAGCGGAAGGGCTTGCCGGACTGGTCGTTTTCGATCGGAACGGTTTCGAGATGTTCGAGCAGGCTCGGGCCGGAATACCAGGGCGTCTTTGACGAACCCATGGTGACGTTGTCGCCGAAACGGGCCGACATCGGGATCGGCTTAATCGAGGCGAAGCCGAGATCCTTGGCGAATTCCATATAGTCGGCGACGATCTTGTCGAAGACCTCTTCGGAATAGTCCATCAGGTCGATCTTGTTGACCGCGAGCACGATGTGGCGGATGCCGAGCAGCGAGGCGATGTAGGAGTGACGGCGCGTCTGGCGCAGGATGCCCTGGCGGGAATCGACCAGCACGACGGCCAGGTCGGCGGTCGAGGCGCCGGTCGCCATGTTGCGGGTATATTGTTCGTGGCCGGGTGTGTCGGCAACGATGAACTTGCGCTTGGAGGTGGCGAAGAAGCGGTAGGCGACATCGATCGTGATGCCCTGTTCGCGTTCGGCTTCGAGGCCGTCGACAAGCAGGGCGAAGTCGATGTTTTCGCCATCGGTGCCGTGCTTGAGGCTGTCGCGCTCGAGCGTCGCAAGCTGGTCTTCGAAGATCAGCTTGGTGTCGTAGAGCAGGCGACCGATCAGGGTCGACTTGCCGTCGTCCACCGACCCGCAGGTCAGGAAGCGGAGCATGGATTTCTTTTCCTGCTCGCGGAGATATTCGATCATGTCGCCGGAGACGTCGGCGGGAACTGCAACGTTCATCAGAAATACCCCTCGCGCTTCTTCTTCTCCATCGACCCGGCCTCGTCCTTGTCGATCAGGCGGCCCTGGCGTTCGGAGGTGCGTGCCGTCAGCATTTCGCGGACGATGTCCTGCAGGTCGGCGGCATCGGATTCGATAGCGCCCGTCAGCGGATAGCAGCCGAGCGTACGGAAACGCACGAGCTTCTGCTCGATCTTGTCTTCCGGGCCGATCGGCATGCGCTCGTCATCGACCATGATCAGCATTCCGTCGCGCTCGACGACCGGGCGCTTGGCCGCGAAATAGAGCGGCACGATCGGAATGTCTTCCTTCATGATGTACTGCCAGATGTCGAGTTCGGTCCAGTTCGACAGCGGGAAGACGCGGATGGATTCGCCCTGGCCGACGCGGGTATTGTAGGTTTTCCACATCTCCGGGCGCTGGTTCTTCGGGTCCCACGAATGCTGCGCATTGCGGAAGGAAAAGATTCGCTCCTTGGCGCGGCTCTTTTCTTCATCACGGCGCGCGCCGCCGAAGGCTGCGTCGAAACCGTATTTGTCGAGCGCCTGGCGCAGGCCGAGCGTCTTCATGACATGCGTATGGGTGTTCGAGCCATGCGTGAACGGGCCGATGCCCTGCGCGATGCCATCCGGATTGACGTGAACCAGAAGGTCGATGCCGAGCTTCTTCGCCATGTCGTCGCGGAACTTGGTCATCTCCTTGAATTTCCACGTCGTATCGACATGGAGAAAGGGGAAAGGGGGCTTCGCGGGATAGAAGGCCTTCATCGCCAGGTGAAGCATGACCGACGAATCCTTGCCGATCGAATAGAGCATGACCGGATTGGAAAAGCTCGCCGCCACTTCGCGGAAAATATGAATCGATTCAGCTTCGAGGCGCTGAAGATGTGTCAACGACATGATGGGGGTATGCTCCGCTTTGTGGGCTCTCGCATGGAAATTTGGTGTGCGTTTAGTGTCTTTGTCCCGTCAAAGCAACCTCTTTGGCTGGGTTTGCGGCGTTTTGGCGGCCTGAAATCTTGTTCGGGATGAAACATTACGTGAGGCGCATCACACCGGTGCTAGACGTGTCAGCGGCGCGATTTGTTCGCGAACGGAGATGCATGGGAAAGCAGCTTTGTCTATATTCGCTCTATCGCCGGTCCCCATGCGCGTTGCAATTCTGTCGTGACAGGAAATTTTCTTTCCTGAACGTCTAGATTTTGCGGCGTGATTGGAGTTAGGTGACTCAGCATCAACGACAGGTCCGACATGCGTTTTTCGGCATTTTCGATATTTCGCGAGGCGCTCCGGGGCAACCGGGGTTGGACACCGCAATGGCGCGAGCCGGATCCGAAGGCCCATTACGACGTGATCATCGTCGGCGGTGGTGGTCATGGACTGGCGACGGCCTATTATCTCGCCAAGGAATTCGGCATCACCAATGTCGCGGTGCTGGAAAAATCCTGGCTGGGATCGGGCAATATAGGCCGCAACACCACCATCATCCGCTCGAACTATCTGCTGCCCGGCAATGAGCCGTTCTACGAATTCTCGATGAAGCTCTGGGAAGGGCTGGAACAGGACTTCAATTACAACGCAATGGTCTCGCAGCGCGGTGTGCTGAACCTCTGCCATACCGACGGCCAGCGTGATGCCTTCGCTCGGCGCGGCAATGCAATGATGCTGGAAGGAGCGGGCGCTGAATTGCTCGACCGAGAGGGTGTGCGCCGGATGGCGCCCTATCTCAATTTCAACCATGCGCGTTTCCCGATCCTCGGTGGCCTGTTCCAAAAGCGTGGCGGCACGGCGCGTCATGATGCCGTGGCCTGGGGCTATGGTCGCGGTGCCGACGAGCGCGGCGTCGATATCATCCAGAATTGCGAAGTCACCGGCATCGTCAGGGAAAATGGCGTGGTGACCGGCGTCGAGACGACGCGCGGCCGCATCGGCTGCAATCGCCTTGGCCTCGCAGCCGCCGGACATTCGTCCCAGGTCGCGGCCATGGCCGATCTCAGGCTGCCGATCGAGAGCCATGTGCTGCAGGCCTTCGTCAGCGAGGGGCTGAAGCCGGTGATCGACAGCGTCATCACCTTCGGCATGGGCCACTTTTATATATCCCAATCCGACAAGGGCGGCCTTGTCTTTGGTGGCGATATCGACGGCTACAATTCCTATGCGCGGCGCGGCGGCCTTGCCATGGTCGAGCATGTCTTCGAACAGGGCATCTCGATGCTGCCGGGACTGTCACGGTCGAAAGTGCTGCGCGCCTGGGGCGGCGTCATGGACATGAGCATGGATGGCTCGCCCATCATCGACAAGACGCCGATCTCCAACCTCTATCTCAACGCCGGCTGGTGCTATGGCGGCTTCAAGGCGACGCCCGCTTCGGGTTTCGCCTTCGCCCATCTGATCGCCAAGGACGAATCGCATCCGACGGCGCGCGCCTTGCGGCTCGATCGATTCGAACGGGGCTATTCCATTGACGAATCCGGCACCGGCCCGCAACCCAACCTGCATTGAGACGCCGATGGCAAGCCTGATCACCTGCCCGCATTGTGGACGACGCCCAATCGAGGAATTCACCATCCGCGGTGATGCGACCCTGCGCCGTCCCGACCCCGCCGCGCCGGAGAGCGCGTGGACCGACTATGTCTTCCTTCGCGAGAATCCGATGGGCCGCCACAAGGAGTTCTGGCATCACCAATATGGCTGCCGCCGCTGGCTGATTGTCGAGCGCGATACCATTACGCATGACGTCCATTCGGTCGAGGATGCGGCCACGGTCGTGTCGGGAGAGCGGGCATGAGCGCGTTCCGCAGCCAGGGCGGCATCGTCGATCGTAGCCGCCCGGTTTCCTTCAGCTTTGACGGCAAGGCGCTCAAGGGATTTGCCGGCGATACGCTCGCCTCGGCGCTGCTCGCCAATGACGAACTGCTGGTCGGCCGCAGCTTCAAGTACCATCGCCCGCGTGGCGTCGTGACCGCTTCCTCCTCCGAACCCAATGCTCTGGTGACGATCGGCACCGGTGGCCGGACGGAGCCCAATGTGCGGGCCACCGTGGCGGAACTCTATGACGGCCTTGCCGCCGAGAGCCAGAATCGCTGGCCATCGCTCAAATTCGATATCGGCAGCGTCAACTCGCTGTTGTCGCCATTCCTCAGCGCCGGCTTCTACTACAAGACCTTTATGTGGCCGAAGGCGTTCTGGGAGATGGTCTATGAGCCGCTGATCCGAAAAGCCGCCGGTCTCGGAAAGCTTTCGATCGGCGATGTCGATCCTGATTCCTATGAAAAGTGCTGGGCGCATTGCGATCTCTTGGTCGTCGGCGCCGGACCGACCGGTCTTTCGGCAGCGCTGGCCGCAGCGCGCTCCGGGCTCCGGGTGATCCTCGCCGATGAAGGCTTCCGGTTGGGCGGTTCGCTGCTCTCGTCCCGCGGCACGATCGGCGGCAAGACCGCGGCAGATTTCGCCGCCGGCGTGATCTCAGAGCTCGAAAGCTTCGACAACGTCACCCTGATGCCGCGCACCACCGTGTTCGGCTGGTATGACGATATGGTGTTCGGTGGGCTGGAACGCGTCCAGAAGCATGTGAGCCAGCCATCGACCGACCGGCCTGTCGAGAGGATCTGGCGCATCGCCGCAAAGCGCGCGATTCTCGCCTCCGGTGCGGAGGAGCGGCCATTGGTCTTCGGCGGCAATGACCGGCCGGGCATCATGACCGCGTCGGCCATGCGAACCTATCTCAACCGTTTCGGGGTCTCGGCGGGTCGCAAAGTCGCAGTCTTCACCAATGGTGGGTCCGGCTACGAAACGGCGCGCGACCTTACCGCCGCCGGCGTGGAAGTCGCCGCGTTGATCGATAGCCGCAGTGCCGCCGGCGATACCGTGCCTGCGGGCGTGCGGCGGATATCCGGGTCGATCATCGACACCAAGGGCGGATCGCGCGTCAAGGGTATCCGCGTCGACCGCAGCGGCTTCGATGAGACGATCGCCTGCGACGCACTCGCCATGTCCGGCGGTTGGAGCCCGGTGATCCATCTGCTCTGCCAACGCGGCGCCAAGCCGGTGTGGTCCGACGAGGTTCATTCTTTTCTCGCGCCGCCGAGTGGTGAGGCGTTCGTCGCCGCCGGCGCCGCCAAAGGCATCTACGGCATTGGCGCATGCCTTGCTGACGGCTGGGCCCAGGCGTCCGACATGGTCGAGAGCCTCGGCGGCAATGCGACCGCCTTTGATTGGCCGCAGATCGAGGGCGAAAGCCGCACCGGCTTCTCGCCGCTATGGTATGTGTCCGGCGCGAAATCCAAGGCGTTTGTCGACTTCCAGAACGACGTGCACGTGAAGGATCTTGGCCTCGCTGTGCGCGAAGGCCACGGCCATCCTGAACATGCCAAGCGTTACACGACATCGGGCATGGCCACCGACCAGGGCAAGCTCGGCAACGTCAACGCCGCCGCGATCCTGGCCTCGATGAAGGGTATGTCGGTCGGTGACAGCGGCACCACGACCTATCGCCCGTTCTATACGCCGGTGAGTTTTGGCGCGCTGGCGGGCGCGTCCCGCTTCGAGCATGCTCGTCCGGTGCGCAAGTCGCCGCTACATGATTGGGCGAAGAAGAACGGCGCGGTCATGGTCGAGGCCGGGCTGTGGTATCGCTCGTCCTATTTCCCCCAGGCAGGGGAAACCACGTGGCGCGAAACGGTCGATCGAGAGGTCCAGACGGTGCGCTCGTATGCCGGTCTCTGCGACGTCTCGACACTCGGCAAGATCGAAGTGGCGGGCCCGGATGCGGCGGAATTCCTCAACCGCATCTATTCCAATCCGGTGCTCAAGCTGCCCGTCGGCCGCGCGCGTTACGGGTTGATGCTGCGCGAGGACGGCGTGGTCTATGACGACGGCACGCTGAGCAGGCTGTCCGAGAACCACTTCTTCCTGACGACCACCACGGCACGCGCCGCGGAAGCGATGACGCATCTCGAGTTCTTCCACCAGGCGGTCTGGCCGGAGCTCGATGTGCGCTACGTCTCGGTCTCCGATGAATGGGCGCAGATGGCCGTTGCCGGTCCGAAGTCGCGCGTGATCCTCGAGGCGGTCATCGAAGACGACCTCTCGGACAGCGCCTTCCCCTTCATGGCGGCCCGGTCGGTCACGCTCAAGGGTGGCCTGCGGGCGCGGCTCTACCGCATCTCCTTCTCGGGCGAGATGGCCTATGAACTCGGCGTGCCCGCCGGCTATGGCGAGGCTGTCGCGGATGCCCTGATGGCGGCCGGCCGCGAGCATGGCATCTGCCCCTACGGTGTCGAGGCGCTGAACGTGATGCGCATCGAGAAGGGCCATGTCACCCATGCCGAACTCGATGGCCGCGTGATCGCGGACGATATCGGGCTCGGCCGCATGGCGTCTGAAACCAAGCCGGACTATGTCGGCAAGCGCTTGCTCGACCGCTATGGCCTCAAGACTGCCGACCGGCACCAGCTCGTCGGCCTCAAACCCGTCGATCCCAAGGCCGAGCTCAAGGTCGGCGCGCATATCCTCAAGCCCGAGACGACGCCGACGACCGCTGCCGACCAGGGATGGATATCCTCGGCTTGCTACTCGCCGGGCCTCGGCCACATGATTGCGCTGGCGTTCATCAAGTCCGGACGCGAGCGGATGGGCGAGAAGATTATCGCCTGGGATCGCGTCCGGGGCATCGAAACGGAAGCGATGATCTGCCCGACCGTTTTCGTCGATCCGGAGCATGGGAGACTTCATGGCTGAACCGCAATTCATCTCCCGGCATCCATTGGCCGACAGCGCGCCGCATGGCATCGAGATGCCGGGGGTCAATCATTTTGAATTGGTCGACGACGCGCGCATTCATTCGGTCCTGGCATTTCGCGGGGCGGAGCAGGGGGTGTCCGGAGTCCTCGCCGCTTTGCCGCCGAGCGAAGTCAGGCATGTCGGTCCGGGAGAGTGGCTGCTCGTCAGCGGGGATGGCGCGCAGGCGCCTCAAATCGATGGTGCGATGGTCGTCGACCAGAGCCATGGCCGTACGCTCTTCCGCCTCTCCGGCCCCGATTCCATCGCCATTCTGATGCGGGGTGTCGCTGTCGATCTCGCGGGTGGCGCGCTCCCCGTTGGCGGCTCGACGAGCATGGCTTTCGGTCATCTGTCGATCAATCTCGCACGGATCGCCGAGAATGCATTCGAAGTGATTGTCGGGCGGAGCTTTGCCGAGAGCCTCTATCACGACGTCAGACAGGCGGGACGGGCATTCGGCCTGACATTCGGCGTCCGTGGGGGCTGATCCAATTCCGGGAAAAATGATCCCCGAATGGCTAAATCAGCGCCATCTTTTGGTCATTTCCTGCGCAGATTGAGGCGAAATGTGCGCAGTTTAACCGTTTCACGAAAGTTTTTAGGGATTGCACATTTTTTAGCTTCACATTTTTCACGAAAGCGCTATGGAATCCCCACGCGACAAGGCAGAATGCTGCCGGCCGCCAAAGAAGAATAGGCGCAGGCAATACTGCGCGCAGGGGAAAACGGATGGATTATTTTATCCAGCAGCTCGTCAATGGGCTGACGCTTGGCTCGATCTATGGCCTGATCGCAATCGGTTACACAATGGTCTACGGCATTATCGGCATGGTCAACTTTGCCCATGGCGATATCTTCATGCTCGGCGGGTTCACGGCGCTTGTCGTCTACCTGCTGTTGACCGCGGCGGTCGCCGGTTTCCCGGTTGCGCTCGCATTGCTCATCATGATGGTCGTCGCGATGGCGGTCACCAGCCTTTGGAATTGGTCGATCGAACGGATGGCTTACCGGCCTCTGCGCGGATCGTTCCGGCTCGCACCGCTCATCACCGCGATCGGCATGTCGATCCTGCTGTCGAACTTCGTGCAGGTCACGCAGGGTCCGCGCAACAAGTCGATCCCAGGCATGGTCACGACCGTCTATGATATCGGCGGCATCTCGATCTCACTCAAGCAGATCATCATCGTGATCATCACGGCCGTCCTGCTGACCGGCTTCTGGTATCTCGTCAATCACACCTCGCTTGGACGCGCACAACGCGCGACCGAGCAGGACCGGAAGATGGCGGCGCTGCTCGGTATCAATGTCGACCGGACGATCTCCATCACCTTCATCATGGGTGCGGCACTCGCTGCCGTCGCCGGTACCATGTACATGATGTATTATGGCGTGATCTCCTTCGCCGACGGCTTCGTGCCCGGCGTCAAGGCCTTCACTGCAGCGGTTCTCGGTGGCATCGGCTCGCTTCCGGGCGCTGTTCTCGGCGGCCTGCTGATCGGTCTCATCGAGGCGCTGTGGTCGGCTTACTTCACAATCGACTACAAGGATGTGGCGACCTTCTCGATCCTGGCGATCGCGCTCATCTTCAAGCCTTCAGGCATCCTCGGACGCCCCGAAGTCGAAAAGGTCTGACCCAATGCAGAACAATCAAAATACCTCCGGGGCGGCCAATCAGAACCTGACCGCCTACGCCATCCGCGAATCGATTTTCGCCGGCGTCATCGCCTTCGGCCTGTTCTTCTTCTTCATCGGCCTCGAAACGACGCAGAACATCCGCAACGAACTGATCATCGTTCCGCATTGGCTCAAGCTCGCCTTCGTCGTCGTGCTGGTGATGGTGGTTCGCTTCCTGCTGATCACGGTGATCCGGCCATACTTTGCTCAGCAGAAAGCCGCCAAGGCTGCTGCACCGCAGGTCGTCCGGGAACCCAGCTTCGTCAAAAAGAACTTTACCGCGCTTATCATCGCGTTCCTGTTCGTCTACCCGGTTCTCTGCGTGTGGCTCGCCGGACTTCAGGGCTCGCTGAAATATATCGACAACTTCGGCATCCAGATCCTGATCTACGTGATGCTGGCCTGGGGCCTCAACATCGTCGTCGGTCTAGCCGGCCTGCTCGACCTCGGTTACGTCGCCTTCTATGCGGTGGGCGCCTATTCCTACGCGCTGCTGTCGCAGCAGTTTGGCCTGTCCTTCTGGCTGCTCCTGCCGCTTGCCGGCATTCTGTCGGCCTTCTGGGGCGTGATCCTGGGCTTTCCGGTGCTGCGCCTCAAGGGCGACTATCTTGCCATCGTCACGCTTGCCTTCGGTGAAATCATCCGCCTGGTAATCATGAACTGGCGCGAAGTCACCAACGGCGTTGCCGGCATCTCGAGCATTCCCAAAGCCACTCTGTTCGGAATGAAGTTCGACCCATCGCCGACCGGCTTCGCGCAGACCTTCGGCCTGCCGATGTCCTCGGTCTACTACAAGATCTTCCTGTTCTACGTCATCCTCCTGCTCTGCCTCCTGACCGCCTTCGTCACCATCCGGCTTCGCCGCATGCCTGTCGGTCGTGCCTGGGAAGCGCTGCGTGAGGACGAGATCGCCTGCCGTTCGCTCGGCATCAACACCACCAACACCAAGCTGACGGCTTTCGCCATCGGCGCGATGTTCGGGGGTTTCGCCGGATCGTTCTTCGCTGTCCGCCAGGGCTTCGTCTCGCCGGAATCCTTCGTGTTCCTCGAGTCGGCGATCATCCTCGCCATCGTCGTCCTGGGCGGCATGGGCTCGCTCGTCGGCATCGCGGTCGCTGCGATCGTCATGATAGGCGGCACGGAGCTGCTGCGCGAAATGTCATTCCTGAAGCAGATCTTCGGTGAGAACTTCACGCCCGAACTTTATCGCATGCTGATCTTCGGTGCGGCCATGGTGATCGTCATGGTCTGGAAACCGCGCGGCTTCGTGGGCAGCCGAGAACCGACCGCGTTCCTGTTCTCTCGCAAGAGCGTATCGGGTGCATTCACCAAGGAAGGCCACGGCTGACGGGTCGAGGGATAAGAACAATGAGCAAAACACCCATGCTCCAGGTGGAGCACCTGTCGATGAAGTTCGGTGGTCTCATGGCCATCAACGATCTCTCCTTCGAGGCTTATGAAGGCGATATCACGGCTCTCATCGGTCCGAACGGCGCAGGCAAGACGACCGTCTTCAACTGCATCACCGGCTTCTACAAGCCGACGATGGGGATGATCCGGTTCGAAGGCGACAAGAAGACCTTTCAGCTCGAGCAGATGCCGGATTTCAAGATCACGGCGCATGCCAAGGTTGCCCGCACGTTCCAGAATATCCGCCTGTTCTCGGGCATGACCGTGCTGGAAAACCTGCTGGTCGCCCAGCACAACAAGCTGATGAAGGCCTCGGGCTTTACAGTCCTCGGCCTGGTCGGTATCGGCCCCTATGCCAAGGAAGCGAAGGATGCGGTCGAAACCGCACGCTTCTGGCTGGAGAAAGCCGATCTGATCGACCGCGCCGACGATCCGGCGGGCGATCTGCCGTACGGCGCACAGCGGCGTCTCGAGATTGCGCGCGCCATGTGCACGGGGCCGAAGATGCTCTGCCTCGACGAACCGGCCGCCGGCCTTAATCCACGGGAGTCACAGGCGCTGAATACCCTGCTCCGCGCCATCCGCAAGGAGACCGGGACATCGATCCTGCTCATCGAGCACGATATGTCCGTGGTCATGGAAATTTCCGACCATATCGTGGTTCTTGAATATGGCCAGAAGATCTCCGATGGCTCGCCTGATCATGTGAAGAACGACCCCAAGGTTATCGCCGCCTATCTCGGTGTCGATGACGAAGAAGAAGCGGTGCAGATCGTGGGAGGCATTCTCTGATGTCCCAGCCTCTCCTCAAGGTAACGAATGTAGAAACCTACTACGGCAACATCCGCGCGCTCGGCGGCGTCGATATCGAAGTGGCCGAAGGCGAGATCGCGACGCTGATCGGCGCCAACGGTGCCGGCAAGTCGACACTGATGATGACGGTCTGCGGCAGCCCGCAGGCGCGCAGCGGCAGCGTCGTCTTCCAGGGCCGCGATATCACGCGCATGCCGACGCACGAGATCGCCCGACTTCGCATCGCACAGTCGCCCGAGGGCCGTCGCATCTTCCCGCGCATGACCGTCTTTGAAAATCTGCAGATGGGTGCGTCGCTCGACAATCAGAAGTACTTCAACGAGGACGTGAAGCGCATCTTCGAGCTCTTCCCGCGCCTCGAGGAACGTCAGGCGCAGAGGGGCGGCACGCTTTCGGGCGGTGAACAGCAGATGCTATCGATCGGCCGTGCGCTGATGGCCCGCCCGAAGCTGCTTCTCCTCGACGAACCGTCACTGGGTCTGGCACCGCTGATCTCCAAGCAGATCTTCGAGGCGATCGGCCGGCTCAACAAGGCCGAGGGGCTCTCGGTGTTCCTCGTCGAGCAGAATGCATTCGCAGCGCTCCGCCTTGCCCATCGCGGCTATGTGATGGTCAACGGCCTCGTGACCATGAAGGGTACGGGCCAGGAACTGCTCGCCAATCCGGAAGTGCGAGCCGCCTATCTCGAAGGCGGCCACCATTAAGATTATTTCACGGAGAGCCTTGCGCCCCGGGTGCAAAGCGATAGATTTCCGCGTCAAGGAGCGATGAGATGCTGCAAGGTATCCTCCACGAAGAGCCGAGTTTCGGTGCTTTCGTCATGATTACGGTTCTTATCGGTGGCTGGACCGCCTGGCGCACCGGCAAGAGTGTCGCGGACGGATGGGGCGAGATCGCGCCTCACGTCGTGGTCTACATCCTGCTGCTCGGCATCGCGATCCGCTTCGTGCATCACGCGCTGTTCAACGGCACCATGTTCTCGTTCCAGTACTATATTGTCGACACGGTGGTGCTGATGGTCTTCGCGATCCTTGGTTTTCGCTACACTCGAACCAAGCAAATGTCCGAGAAATACTATTGGCTCTATGAAAAGTCGGGCCCTTTCTCATGGAAGAAAAAGAGTGTTTGACAAGTTTCCGCTCACTGTGAACAGATAGACAGCAACGGAAATACTCCTCGGTCCAACAGGTGGGCGGACCGGGGGAGCATAGGGAACAAGCCCGCCTCAATTTGGGAGTCACAAAACGATGAAGAAGAAGCTTCTCTCAGCCGTGGCAGCCGCTGCCATGGTTGCGTTTGCCGGTTCTGCCTGGGCAGACATCCTGATCGGTGTTGCCGGTCCGCTGACCGGCCCGAACGCTGCTTTCGGCGCTCAGCTGCAGAAGGGTGCCGAACAGGCTGCCGCAGACATCAATGCTGCCGGCGGCATCAACGGCGAGCAGGTCAAGATCGTCCTCGGCGACGACGTCTCCGACCCGAAGCAGGGCATTTCGGTCGCCAACAAGTTCGTTGGTGACGGCGTGAAGTTCGTCGTCGGTCACTTCAACTCGGGCGTTTCGATCCCGGCTTCGGAAGTCTATGCTGAAAACGGCATCTTCCAGATCACGCCGGCTTCGACCAACCCGAACTTCACCGAGCGCGGCCTCTGGAACACGTTCCGTACTTGCGGTCGTGACGACCAGCAGGGCGCTGTTGCCGGCCAGTACATCTTCGACAAGTTCAAGGATGCCAAGGTCGCTATCGTTCACGACAAGACCCCGTATGGTCAGGGCCTTGCCGACGAAACCAAGAAGGCAATGAATGGCCTCGGCGTTACCGAAGTCGTTTATGAAGGCATCACCCCCGGTGAAAAGGACTACTCGGCCCTCATCGCGAAGATGAAGGACGCTGGCGTCTCCGTCGTTTACTTCGGCGGTCTGCACACCGAAGCCGGCCTCATCATGCGCCAGATGGCCGACCAGGGCCTTAAGGCTACTCTGATGTCGGGCGATGGCATCACCTCGAACGAGCTTGCCTCGATCGCTGGCGACGCTGTCAACGGCACCCTGATGACCTTCCCGCCGGATCCGCGTAACAATCCGAACGCAGCTGATGCGGTCAAGAAGTTCCGCGACGCTGGCTTCGAGCCGGAAGCCTACACGCTCTACTCCTATGCAGCCGTTCAGATCATTGCCGAAGCAGCCAAGGCTGCTGGCGACGTCGATCCGATGAAGGTTGCTGAAGCTGCCAAGGCCAAGGGTCCGTTCAAGACCGTTATCGGCGACATCGGCTTCGACTCCAAGGGCGACATCACCCGTCCCGACTACACCATGTATGAGTGGAAGAAGGGTGACGACGGCAAGTACAGCTACTTCGAAATCGGCCTGAAGTAAGCCGAATTCGGGATAGATGAAACGGGGCCCGGTGCTGATAGCACCGGGCTCTTTTTGTTGGCGCGTGAGGGACAATTCACGATGCTTCATCCAGACACAGCTCCTTGTTCACGCGGCGGGTTTCCGTCCGTGGCTTGACCATGCATGTCTCCGGATCCCCCGCTTTCGCATGAAGGATCGGCCGGGGCACGAAACCGTGCCACGTTAGTAATGACTGCCTCGCGGCAGCCGGTAAGACACGTCTCCGTGCCCCGCTCGGTGGTTTTTCCCGTGCAACTCCGGTCCCTCTGCGTCACCGGATGCCTTGGGAACGGGGACGCTTGTTCAGCCTCCACGCCCGCGATGTGAAACCCGCCATCCATCGCTGGCATGTCGGGCCCGCGGGACCATCACCTCCCGCCTGGCATCCGATGCCTCCTATGCCTCACAGGCACGCCAGGCCCTTTTTCAGGCCTGAGGAGGACCATTTTCTGCGACGGGCCCCGGCATGGAGCTTTGCTTCGTCTCCCCACACCAGCAACACCGGCCCCGCCTCGACGCATCGCCATGCGTGGTAGCCGATGCGGGACGGCAGTGATTATCGCATGGCTGGAGGGGGCGGGGAAAAATGGGGTTAGTGGATTGTATTCAATCAATAATGCCGCGAAATTGTTGGAAGGGTTTTCACCCTTCACCAAGCGCGTCCAGCATTCGCCTACGGCTCATGCGGACTTGCTATCCTCTCCCACAAGGGGAGAGGTAGACTCGCGGCGCCGCGTCGCCCAAGCGAAGGCCGAAAGCGCGGCACTCTACCTCTCCCCTTGTGGGAGAGGGTGAGCTTGCGAACGAAGGCCGGGTGAACGTCAGTGAACCCTTGGCCGAAGTTGGTGAGGGGTTTTCTGAAGTCCAACGCAAAAGGCGGGCCTCGCAGCCCGCCTTCAATGCGATCAGTGATGGCGCTGCTTACTTGCTCGCCGCGTCCGTGATCTCGGTCGTGTAGGCGCCTTCCGGGGCCTTGGCGATGATCTTCTGGTCGAGCAGGGCCTTGGCGGTGCGCTCGTAGAGGGTCATGTCGAGCTTGCCGGAGGCATCACCGAGGAGCTTGGCAACTTCGCCCATCATGCGCTTCTGGTGGTTTTCGTCCTGGGCGCCGTTGTCCATGGTGATGGTGGCGGCTTCATCCGGGTTGTCCTTGGCATAGGCCCAGCCCTTCATCGATGCCTTGACGAACTTGACCATCTTTTCCTTGAAGGCGGGGTCCTTGAGCTTGTCTTCCATGGCATAGAGGCCGTCTTCCATGAGGTCGTTGCCCATGGCGGCATAGTTGAAGACGATCAGGTCTTCCGGCTTGTAGCCGGCGTCGATCAGCTGCCAGTATTCGTTATAGGTCATGACCGAGATGCAGTCGGCCTGCTTCTGGATCAGCGGCTGGACGTCGAAGGACTGCTTGAGCACGTTGACGCCGTCGGCGCCGCCGTCGGTCTTCAGCCCGAGCTTGTTCATCCAGGCGTAGAATGGATACTCATTGCCGAAGAACCAGACGCCGAGCGTGTGGCCCTTGAAGTCGGCTTCGGTCTTGACCGGGCCGTCCTTGGGGCAAACGAGCTGCATGCCGGCCTTGGCGAAAGGCTGGGCGATATTGACGAGGCCGACGCCCTTTTCGCGGGCGGCAAGCGCGCCACCGGCCCAGTCGACGATCACGTCGGCGCCGCCGCCGGCAATGACCTGCTCGGGGGCGATGTCAGGACCGCCAGGCTTGATTTCGACATCGAGGCCCTCAGCCTCGTAGAAGCCCTTGTCCTTGGCGACGAAGTAGCCGGCAAACTGGGCCTGCGCCACCCATTTCAGCTGCAGGACCACCTTGTCGGCGGCGAGCGCCGAGCCGGCCATGAGCGACATGGCAAGAGCGAGCGTGAGTTTCAGAGATTTTGTCATGGTTTTATTCCCCTGTTGTTAGACATCCGCCCGTCATGAGCGGTAGGACGGATGCCAGAAGGTTGTGGCGCGCTCGAGAAGTGCGATAGCGCCATAGAACAACGACCCGACAAGGGCTGCAAGCGCGATTTCCGCCCAGACCATGTCGAGATTCATCCGACCCACTTCGGTCGAGATTCTGAAGCCCATGCCGACAATGGGCGTGCCGAAGAATTCCGCCACCAGCGCGCCGATCAGCGCCAGCGTGGAGTTGATCTTCAGGGCGTTGAAGATGAAGGGCATGGCGGCCGGAAGGCGAAGCTTTAGCAGCGTCTGCCAGTGGCCGGCATGGTAGGTGGCCATCAGGTCACGCTCCATGTGGCCCGCGGTCTTGAGGCCCTCGATCGTGTTGACCAGCATCGGGAAGAAGGTCATCACCACGACGACGGCAGCCTTGGATTCCCAGTTGAAGCCGAACCAGATGACCATGATCGGCGCCACGCCGATCATCGGCAGGGCCGAGGCGAGGTTGCCGATCGGCAGGAGGCCGTTGGCGAGGAAACGGAAGCGGTCGGCCAGCACGGCGACGAGGAAGCCCGCGCCGCAGCCCATGATGTAACCTGATAGCACCGCCTTGAGCACGGTCTGCTGGAAGTCGGCAGCAAGCGTCGGGACCGACGAGACGATACGCACGCCGATAGCTGAGGGGGGCGGCAGCAGCACGAAGGGGATGCCGGCGCCGCGCGTGATCGCTTCCCAGATGATCAGGATCCAGACGCCGAAGATCGCGGGCACCACGACCTGGCCGACAAAGCCGCGCTTGCGGCCATCGCCCGAAAGCAGCGTGACCAGGCGCCAGGCCATCAGCCAGCAGCTTGCGAGAATGGCGTAGAAGGCGAAGCCAGCACTTCCCTCGGCCCCGGCCAGTGCCTGGATGAGCACGAGGACTCCCACATGCGGCAGAAAGGCGAGGCACCAGACAGTCACGGACCGGGGCATCGGCAGGCAGGAAGTGATGATGGCTGCCGCAGCGAGAACGAGCACGACACTGGTCATCGTCCCAGGGGCTGTCGAGGTGAGCGGCAGGAAGCCGAGGCTTGCGACCAGGAAGAGCGCGGCAAGCACGGCCTGCCAGTTGAGTTTGATCCTGTTCATTCCGGCCGTGCCCCCATGCTCTTGGCGACCAGCTTCGAGGCCAGGTCGACGACCGTGACAAGGAGGACCGCGACGACCGAGCCGGCGATCAGCGCCGCCCAGACATCGATCGTCTGGCTGTAATAGGAGCCGGCCAGCAGCTTCGAGCCGATGCCGGCGACGGCGCCGGTCGGCAATTCGCCGACGATGGCGCCGACGAGGCTGGCGGCAACGGCGACCTTGATCGACGTGAAGAAGAACGGGATCGAGGCCGGCACGCGCAGTTTCCAGAAGGTCTGCCAGCGGGTGGCGCTATAGGTGTGGACGAGATCGAGATGCATGACCTCGGGTGACCTCAGCCCCTTCACCATGCCGACGGCGACAGGGAAGAAGGAGAGATAGGCCGATATCAGCGCCTTGGGCAGGATGCCGGTTATGTTCACCGCCGCGAGCACCACGACGATCATCGGCGCGATAGCGAGGATCGGGATGGTCTGGGAGGCGATGATCCAGGGCAGGAAGGACTTGTCGAGCGCCGGAACATGGACGATGCCGACCGCGATCAGGACGCCGAGCGCGGTGCCCATGGCAAAGCCGAGCAGGGTCGAGGAGAGCGTGACCCAGGCGTGATAGACGAGGCTGCGCGCCGAGGTGACCTTGACGGTGAAGACGCCCTTGTAGAGCGCTTCCGCCACCTGGTGCGGCGCCGGCATGGTGGGCTTTGGCTGCGACCAGGTCTTCATGATGAATTCGGACGTGGTTGGGGTGACGCCATCGCGCTTGTCCTGGTCGCGTTGGAACGGTGCGTTGAGCAGCACCGAGGCGACGTACCAGATGACGATTATGAGTGCGGTGATGAGGAGCACTGGCACTGCCTTGTCCCGCGCCGTCGCCTTCTTCTCACCGCGCAAATGCTCGTCCCCGTCAAGGGCGACGCGGAGCAGGAGGCAGGCGGCAACGACAACGAGGACGAGGCGCAGCCACCAGAAAAACGGGATACTGGTGTCGACCGCGAAACGCATGAGTGAGTGGACGATGAGGAGAATGCCAGCGCTGCCGAGGAGATTTCTCTGAAGCGCGTTCATGACTGGGCCTCCTGTCCGGAGACGGCGGAAGAGGCGAGATGCGCCTGTGTGACGTGAGGCTCCATCTCAGCCGCTCACCTTTCCGGGCCACATCATCAGCACCATGGCGACGATGCCGATCGCGACGCCGCCCAACTGGACATTTGTGAGACGCTCGTTGAAGACCGCAAAGGCGATGACGTTGACGAGAATGAGCTGGGCGATCGCGGAGATCGAGATCGCAAGCCCGAGTCCGCCCTCACGCATGATGCGGATCATGACGATATTGCCGGCGGCATAGAGGAACAAGGACAGGGCCACCCAAAGCCAATTGTCCGACGAGATATAGGCTCGCGTGGCGCTGGCCGCGGCAATGAAGATGGCGGAAGCGCCGGCGAGGAATAGGACGAATGTTCCGCTCATGATCTGCAGGCATCTTTCGGAGAAGAGAAAAAATCAGACTTCATAGGAATGTCCCGCCCTCAGCCCCTCGCGGACGCGATGGGCGATTTCCAGGAACTCCGGCGTCTCGCGGATTTCGAGCGGACGTTCACGGGGTAGAGTGGATTCGATAACGTCGGTGACGCGGCCGGGCCGCGGGCTCATCACCACGATCTTGGTCGAGAGATAGACGGCCTCGGGGATCGAGTGGGTGACGAAGCAGATGGTCTTGTTGGTGCGTTCCCAGAGCTTGAGAAGCTCCTCGTTGAGATGGTCGCGGACGATCTCGTCGAGCGCGCCGAAGGGCTCGTCCATCAGGAGCAGGTCGGCGTCGAAGGCGAGTGCCCGGGCGATCGAGGCGCGCTGCTGCATGCCGCCCGAAAGCTGCCAGGGAAATTTCTGGGCGAAGCCCGCGAGGTTGACGAGATCGAGAACGCGGGCGATGCGGGCCGACTGCTCGCTTCTGGAAATGCCCATGATCTCGAGCGGCAGCGCGATATTCTTCTCGATCGTGCGCCAGGGATAGAGTGCCGCGGCCTGGAAGACATAACCATAGGCGCGGCTGCGGCGGGCCTGTTCCGGCGACATGCCGTTGACGGAGATCTTGCCCGAGGTCGGCTTTTCGAGGTCGGCGATGACGCGCAGGAAGGTCGTCTTGCCGCAGCCCGACGGCCCGATGAAGGAGACGAAATCGCCTTTCTTCACATCGAGATTGACTGATGTCAGCGCGGTCACGGGCCCGTCATTGGTCTCGAATATGAGTCCCAGATCGCTCGCGGCGACGACGGTATCATTGGTTTTCGACATGTTCATCCAGTTCGATTATTCTCGTTCCCGGTGGCGGTTATCCGCCTGTTTTTATTGATTGGAGGTCTTTCTATGTCATCATCCCCGCTTCCCGATTGCAAGCTGATCCGTCCGGCAATCCCCTATGACGGCAAGCAGGGATTTTCCTATCTCGAAGGCATTTGCAAGGAGAATTCGGGCTCCACGGGCATCGCCATGATGCTTCTCACCGTGCCGCCCGGCGGCCGCGCCAAGGCGCATATGCATGACGGGCATGAAACCGCGATTTTCGTGCTCTCGGGCGAGGTCGAGTGCTTCTACGGCCCGAACCTCGAACACCGCGTGATCACCAAGGCCGGCGACATGTTCTACATCCCGGCCGGCATGCCGCATCTGCCGGTCAACCGGTCGAAGACGGAAAGTTGCAGCGCGGTGATCGCGCGGACGGATCCCAACGAGCAGGAGAGCGTGGTGCTGCTGCCGGAGCTGGAGGAGTTTGCGGACTGAGATCATGTGAACCTCCAGCGGCCAAAGCCCTGGCCGAAGCCGACGGCGCCGTAGAAATAGGCGGCGATCAGGCCTGCGGGGATGCTGAGCAGGGTGACCGTTATTTCCCAGCGAAGCGTGCCGCCCGAGAAGAGCTCCAGGGTTTGCAGCGCGGCGAGGGGACAGAAGGCGCCGATGACGAGGAAGATCGGCGTCCGGCGGGGAAGCAGGAACCAGAAGCCGAGCGAGCCGAGGATCGTATAGGGCAGGCCGAATATCCCGCCCAGGACGAAGCAGACGACCATCAGCTGCGCTGTCGTGGTGGCGCTGTGGGGAAGGTGAGGATTTTCGAAGTCCGGCGGCAGTTGCAGGAGAAGCGCAAAAACCACCGAGCCGGCGCCGATTGCCAGGACGTAACCCAACACCAGTCGCGCGGCGACCCGGGCATATTTCCAGGCCGGGTGGGCGGCCGGTACGCCATCCCTCGGAGGAAGGTCTGTCATCCCGTCCTCCATCGACCAAAGCCGCGGCCGAACCCGACCGCGCCGAAGATGTAAGCGGCCGCCAAGCCCGCGGGCAGGGTGACCAGCAGCAACTCGAGCATTTTCCAGTCGACCGAGACGCCGCCAAGTAGCGAAAGCACCAGAAGGACGGCGCTGGCGGGACAAAGCATGCCGACGGCCAGGAACGACAGCGGGGTCCATGGCAGCCAGAACTTCACAGCGAGGCCGCCGACGACCGTGTAGGGAATGCCGAAGACGAGGCCGAGGACGAAATACATGAAGGCGGTTTGCCCAACCGAAAGAAGCGGATCGCCTTCAATCGGATCGGGCAGAAATGGCATGGCTGGAACGACATGCGCCACCGCCGCAAATACGATGGCCCCGGCCGCAACGGCGGCGATGTAGCCCGCGACGAACCGCGCCGCGACAAAAAAGTACCCGGCCCAGCTGGCATCGGCCGGGGAGGGCGTGGGGCGCGACGCTAGCATTTCTTCAACGCCTCCCAATCCGTGCCGTCGGCGAAATGAACCACGTAGCCGGAGGCGGCGTCTCCCGAGATTTCCGCTTTGTCCTCATAATTGTCCTCCGGTCCCGAACCCTCTGAGGCGCAGGTCATGGCAACGTGGTGTCGACCACCCGGCATCGGCGTCACCGTGGTGAAGCTGCAGCCGGTGACCATGGTCTCGAGACCGTCGGGCTTGAGGATCCGGGCGCTGTCGTCCTCGCCGTAGTTGCCGGTCCTGGCGAGCGTGCAGCCGGCTGGATTGCCATAGGTGCCATCTATCGGCAGCGTCGCGGCATGGCTCACGAGCGGAATCGCGCAGGCCAGACCGATCATCGCTGCGCGTCCCCCCTTCACCTGGCTCAGACTCCCGTCGCCGGGATGCCGGTGCGCTCGACCTTGCGCGGCGCCACCAGTTCCTTCCAGGTGGACAGTGCCTTGTTGACCGCCTGGAACGGCTCGCGCTTGACGAACTGGCCGTGGCCTTCCTTCGTCTTGATGGTCGACTCTTCGATCGCCACTTCGCCACGGGTCAGGGTGAAGCGCGGCAGGCCGGTGACCTCCTTGCCCTCGAAGACATTGTAATCGATGGCCGACTGCTGGTTCTTGGCCGTGATGGTCTTGGAGCGCTTGGGATCCCAGACGACGATATCGGCATCCGCTCCAACAAGGATCGCGCCTTTCCTCGGATAGACGTTGAGGATCTTGGCGATGTTGGTCGAGGTGACCGCCACGAATTCGTTCATCGTCAGGCGCCCGGTCGAAACGCCATGGGTCCAGAGCATGGGCATGCGGTCCTCAAGCCCGCCAGTGCCGTTGGGGATCATGGCGAAATTGCCGATGCCGGAGCGCTTCTGCGCGGTGGTGAAGGCGCAGTGGTCGGTGGCGACGACCGAGAGCGAACCCGATTGCAGGCCGGCCCACAGGCTGTCCTGGTGCTGCTTCGACCGGAACGGCGGCGACATGACGCGGCGGGCGGCATGGTCCCAGTCCTTGTTGAAATATTCGCTCTCGTCGAGCGTGAGGTGCTGGATCAGCGGCTCGCCATAGACGCGCATGCCCTTCTGGCGGGCGCGGCGGATGGCTTCATGCGCCTGTTCGCAGGAGGTGTGCACGACATAAAGCGGCACGCCGGCCATGTCGGCGAGCATGATGGCGCGGTTGGTGGCTTCGCCCTCCACCTCGGGCGGGCGGGAATAGGCGTGTGCCTCGGGGCCATTGTTGCCCTCGGCCAGCAGCTTGGCGGTCATCGAAGCGACGACATCGCCATTCTCGGCATGGACGAGCGGCAGGGCACCGAGTTCGGCGCAGCGCTGGAACGAGGCGAACATCTCGTCGTCGTTCACCATCAGCGCACCCTTATAGGCCATGAAGTGCTTGAAGGTGTTGATGCCGCGATCCTTGACCACCGTCTCCATCTCGTTGAAGAAGCGCTCGTTCCAGCCGGTGATGGCCATGTGGAAGGAATAGTCGGCATTGGCGCGGGAGGTCTTGTTGTCCCACATCTGCAGCGCCTCGAGCAGCGACTGCTGCGGGCCGGGCAGGCAGAAGTCGACGACCATGGTCGTGCCGCCGGCGAGACCGGCGCGGGTGCCGCTCTCGAAATCGTCAGAGGAATAGGTGCCCATGAAGGGCATTTCAAGATGGACATGCGGATCGATGCCGCCCGGCATGACATAGCAGCCTGACGCGTCGAGCACCTCGCCGCCCGACAGGTTCTGGCCGATCTCGACGATCCTGCCGCCGTCGATCTTGATATCGGCCTTATAGGTGAGATCGGCGGTGACGATGGTGCCGCCCTTGATGACTTTCGACATGGGACTTCCTCTTTCCTATGCGTTCGCGAGCCGTTTCGTCATGAACAGGCTGTATGGGTTTTTCGGATAGTCGGCGAAAGGACCGCACTCCTCGAAGCCGAGGCCGCGGTACAGCTGGACGGCTTCGACATTGAGCGGGCCGGTCTCGAGATAGAGACGTTCGATGCGCTTCCCGTCCGCCAGTTCCTGCAAATGATCCATGATGCGGCGGCCGATACCGTTACCTCTGGCATCGTCCGCGACAAAGATGCGCTTGAGCTCGGCCGTGCCGTCTTCATACCACTTGATCGCGCCGCAGCCGGCGGCCTTGCCGTGGAGGCGGGCGACGACGAAAGTGATCTCGGGCTTGCACAAGGCGTCGACATCGATCGCGAAATTGCCCTCCGGTGGGTAGAGGGCGTTCATGTAGACATCGGACGCCTCGATCAGGCCAAGGACATCAGGCTGGTTGGGCATCTCGATGGCGACGGTGACGCTCACTGGCCGAACTCCTTGGCCGTGCGCGGTGCACCAGCCAGCTGCTGGTCGAGCGATTGGCGGTAGCGGATGCAGCCGCGCATGAATTGCGGCCAATCGGGCACGATGGGTTTGACCTGGGGCGGATCGGGCAGCAGTGCCCACATGTCGGGGTGATGCCAACAGAGGTCGTGTTCCGATGTGTCGCGGTGGGCACGGATGGCGCGGCGCATGGATTTTGCCGCGGCGAGGAGGGCGGCGTGGGGAAGGGCGTCGAGGTCATGGTCGGGGTCGGAGGTCATTGGATATTTTCCTCCGCGGTGTGCTTCGATGATGCTGCAGGGTAGAATTGGTCGTTGTCGGCTTGGGTCGTCAGGCGGTTTTCGAGTGCGGCGACGATGGTTCCAAGGACAGCGCGGCGTTCTTGCAGGACTGCGTGATTCCAGAAGCGAAGGACAGAGTATCCGTTGGCGTTGAGCCATCGGGTTCTAACCAGGTCGTGTTGGCTGTCGGCGTGTTGGGAGCCGTCTAATTCAATGATTAGGTTTTTCTCGCGACAGATGAAGTCAGCGATGTAGGGGCCGAGAGGAATCTGGCGGGAGAACTTGTGGCCATTCAAGCGGCGGTTCCTGAGATCGCTCCAAAGGTAATATTCCGCCTCGGTCTCGTTTTGCCTCAACTCGCGAGCGCGGCCGGTTATCCCTGATTTTCGGATCCATGCGGTGGTCTTCTCGGACATCGATGGGAACCCCTCATCCGCCCTTCGGGCACCTTCTCCCCAAGGGGAGAAGCGGGAGATTGTTGCGCCATTTGCGCCTGCGATAGTGCCGCGCCTCACTTTCGGCAAAGGGGGGTGGCGGTGCGGCAGGTATCCCTTCTCCCCTTGGGGAGAAGGTGCCCGAAGGGCGGATGAGGGGTTCCCATGACGAGAGCCGCCACTCACTCCACAATCCCCGCCGTCTCCACGACCGCACGCAGCAGCACGTCGGCGCCGGCGGCGGCCCATTCCTTGGAGATGTCCTCGGCTTCGTTGTGCGAAAGGCCGCCGACGCAGGGGCACATGATCATGGTGGAGGGCGCCACGCGTGCCGTCCAGCAGGCGTCGTGGCCGGCGCCGGAGATGATGTCCATGTGGCTGTAGCCGAGGTCCTCGGCCGCCTTGCGGACGGCTGTGACAAGAGCCGGGTCGAAGGTCACGGGATCGAAATGGCCGACGGCTTCGATGGAACAGCCGACGCCGAGCGCAGCACAGATTTCCGCGGCGGCGGCCTCGATCTCGGCGCGCATGCGATCGAGCTTGGCCTGGATCGGCGAGCGGATATCGACGGTGAACACCACCTTGCCTGGCAGGACGTTGCGTGAATTGGGCGAGAAGAATACCTGGCCGACGCCGCCGACGCAGCCCGGCTGGTTCTGCAGGGCCACGCCCTGCACCATTTCCATGATCCGCGCCATGGCGAGCCCGGCATTGACGCGCAGGTTCATCGGCGTCGAGCCGGTATGGGCTTCCTTGCCCGTAAGCGTGAATTCCAGCCACCAGAGGCCCTGGCCGTGGGTGACCACCCCGATCTGCTTGTTCTCGGCTTCGAGGATCGGGCCCTGTTCGATGTGATATTCGAAATAGGCGTGCATCTTGCGGGCGCCGACTTCTTCGTCGCCGACCCAGCCGATGCGCTTCAGCTCGTCGCCGAATGTCTTGCCATCAGGATCCTTGCGGCCATAGGCATAGTCCATCGTATGCACGCCGGCGAAGACGCCGGAGGCGAGCATGGCTGGGGCGAAGCGGGCGCCTTCCTCGTTGGTCCAGTTGGTGACGACGATGGGGTGCCTGGTCTTGATGTCGAGGTCGTTCATCGAGCGGATGACTTCGAGGCCGGCGAGCACACCGAGCACGCCGTCATATTTGCCGCCGGTCGGCTGGGTGTCGAGATGCGAGCCGACATAGACGGGAAGGGCGTCTGGGTCTGTGCCGGGGCGGGTTGCGAACATCGTGCCCATCTTGTCGACGGACATGGTCATGCCGGCTTCGTCACACCACTTCTTGAAGAGGTGGCGGCCTTCATTGTCGGAGTCCGTCAGCGTCTGGCGATTGTTGCCGCCGGCAATGCCGGGGCCGATCTTCGCCATGTCCATCAGCGAATCCCAGAGGCGGTCGCCATTGATGCGCATATTCTCGCCGCGTGCGGTCACGATCGTTCTCCCTGCATTCACACGAACAGCCCAGTGTTCATGCCTTGGGCGCGCAGAGGAACGCCACGCGCCGGTATGTTCCCGATGGTCAGGGGCGGATGATTTTCGTCTCTTCCCCGAATTGGACTTGCCTTTGTCTGGCGATTTGTCCAATAATTTGACCGTTTGGTAAACATTACAATTTCTTTCGCTGCACTCAAGCCGAAAACGCATGTCTCCTCAGACATTTTTCGGGCGCGAAGAAGGGGGTCAGGGACGATGGCGATACCCAGGGCAGCGAAGACCCAGCGCCGAACCCGTATCCAGGAGGAGAAGGAGGAGCAGATCCTCGAGGCGGCGCTCGACGTGTTTTCCACCCATGGATTTCGTGGCGCCACTATCGACGAGATCGCCGAGGCGGCGGGCATGTCCAAGCCCAATCTGCTCTATTATTTCCGCACCAAGGAAGCGATGCACCGGGCGCTGATCGAGCGCGTGCTCGATACCTGGCTCGATCCCCTACGGGAGTTCGACGCCGAGGGCAATCCTGAGGCCGAGATCCGCAGCTATATCCGCCGCAAGCTCGAGATGGCGCGGGATTTCCCCCGCGAGAGCCGGCTGTTCGCCAATGAAGTGCTGCGCGGCGCCCCCTTGATCGAGGACGAACTCAAAGGCCCGCTCAAGCTGCTGGTCGATGAGAAGGCTGAGGTGATCCGGACCTGGGCCAAGGCCGGCAAGATTGCCAAATGCGATCCCTACCACCTGATCTTCTCGATCTGGTCGACGACGCAGCACTATGCCGACTTCGACGTCCAGGTGCGCGCGGTGCTTGGCCAGGAGAAGGCCGGCGAGGGGCGTTTCGAGGATGCGGCGCGCTATCTCGAACAGCTGTTCATGGGTGGACTGGCGATCAAGACCTAGGGTCTGGGGATCAGGCTTCTGCTGATGGGCTTCGGCTTCTCCTGCCGCAAGACGAGCGATGTCGTGACGGCTCCGTAGCGGGCGATGGAATCGACGATCGGTTCAAGGTCCTCCGGTCGTGGGACGAAAACCTTGAGGAAGAAGCAATCCTCGCCGGTAAGCCGGAAAACTTCGATCACGTTGGGCATCGTCCCGAAGAGCTCGAGACAGGCGGCAATGTGCTCGTGCGTCGTGCGCAGCCGGATGATCGCGGTCATCGGCAGGCCGACGGCGGCCGGGTTGATGCGCGCGCCGTAGCCCGAAATGATGCCACGCTCTTCGAGCCGCTTCATCCGCTCCGCCGTCGCTGGCTGCGACAGGCCGATACGGCGGCCGAGCTCGGCGATCGCGACGCGGCCGTCGGCCTGCAACTGCTCTAGGATTGCGATATCGGTCGGATCGAGCGCGTATCTGCCATTGAATGCGTCCGCCATGCGTTTCCTTTAAATCAACGGAAAGGCGCTTCGTTTTCCGTGAGTTCCACATTCGCACTCGTCATTGGAGAGGCTATCCAACTTCCTGTCAACAACGACAGGAAGGACCGCATGAGCAGGATAATCATGTTGCCGGGCATTGGTGGCTCGGGCAAGGAACATTGGCAGACCCTCTGGGAGGCGAGTAGTACCGATTTCATGCGTTTTGCTCCGTCGAGCTGGGACGAGCCGCAGCTGGAGGACTGGATCCGGGCGCTCGACGGCGCCGTAGCGACCACGCACGAACCGCCGGTGCTGGTGGCCCACAGCCTTGCCTGTCTGCTTGTTGCGCACTGGCAGTCAAGGAGCATGCTGCCGGTCGCCGGCGCGATGCTGGTGGCGGTGCCCGACCCCGGCGGGGCGGCATTCCCGGCCGCAGCGGCGAGCTTTGCTGATCCGCCGGACCGGCCGCTGCGCTTCCCTTCGCTCATTGTCGCGAGCGGCAACGACCCGTATGGCACTACCCGCTACGCCCAGCGACGTGCCAGGCAATGGGGCGCCCAACTGATTGAGTCGGGGGATCTCGGTCATGTCAATGCCGCGAGTGGGCTTGGCGCCTGGCCGGCGGGGCGGGCGATGCTCGCGGAATTCATGCTGCGGTTGCCGACGGACTGAATCATTGTCCTGTTGGACAATGTCCTTCCCTCCGGCGCATGGCGACCCATGACGCAGGCTCCAGACAAGCTTTTCCGCGTATTCGTCGGGCAAATATATTGATCCCTCGACTGAAGGTTATTCGGCTCATGAGCATTCCATCCATTGATAGCCCGCAGTTCGTGCAGTTTCTGGGCTTGGTCGTCGATCACTCCCTGGGCAATCCTCGGGGTGATGCGTTCAATCTCGACAATCTGGCGCGCCTGTCCGCAGCGGTGACGTCGTCCCAATATCTCTACTCCCGGATGATCGGTGCGAAAAGGTTCGACAGCGCGCTTGAGTTGACCGACTACGCCGTTGCCTGCGCCACTGTCGAGGGGCTTGCGCTGGAGTTCGGTGTCTTCTCGGGCCGGTCGATCAATCGCATGGCGCAGGGACGACAGGGCACTGTCTACGGGTTCGACAGCTTCGAAGGGCTGCCCGAAGAATGGCGCGACGGCTATGACAAGGGCGCTTTCGCCCGGCAAGATCTGCCCGAGGTGCTACCGAATGTGGAACTCGTCGTCGGCTGGTTTGACCGCACGCTGCCGAAGTTCCTCGATGAACATCCGGGTCCCGTTTCCATCGTCCATATCGACTGCGATCTCTACAGTTCGACCCAGACCGTGCTCACGCAGTTGCGTGAGCGGCTGGTGCCGGGCACCATCATCCTGTTCGACGAGTATTTCAACTATCCGGGATGGGAGATGCACGAATTCAAGGCGTTCAAGGAGTTCGTGGAGAGCACCGGCCTACAATATGAGTATATCGGCCTGCACCCCAAACACCAGCAGGTGGCGGTGCGCGTCACCGGCGTCCATAATCGGCGCATTTCCGCCTAGGCGGGGCCGCCTGACCCGGCTCAATCCGGCAGCAGGCCCATCACCAGCAGGCCGCAGGCGGTGACCAGGGCGCCGGCCATGACGCTCGGATGCACCCAGCCGTGGCCGATCAGGCCTTCGAGCAGGATGATGAAACTTGGCGTCAGGTACCCGTAGCCAAGCACCTTCGGCGCAGGCAGGCGCATCGATGCATATTGGATCAGCATGAAGGTGATGACTGTCGTCACGATCGCGAGATAGAGGATCGCGATCCAGACGATCAAAGGCGTCTGGATAAGATCGACCGTGCCGAGCGTCGGGACACCCGGGATGAACAGCCAGACAAAGGTGGCGGCCACGCCCCAGAAGGCGAAGTCGAAAGGCTGTTCGCCGTGGTTGAGCTTGCGGAGCAGTGGCGCATAGGCCGCATGGCAGACCACGCCGATGAAGAAGATCAGCTCGCCCAAGCCGACATCGAAGGAGAGGATTGCCTCGATATCGCCGCGGAAGATGACCCAGATCGCGCCTGCTGCGGCGATGACAAGGCTGAGCAGCACGCCCGGTCGCGTGACCTGCCGCATGAAGAGCCAGGCGAAGCCGGCGCTGATCAACGGCATCAAGGTGAACACGGCGCCCGTGGAGACGGGGCTCGTGAATTCCAGTGCCTTGAACATGGTCGACATGTAGACGGCCATGAGACCGCCAAGCAGGACGAAGCGCCAGGGCGCCCTTGGGAAGCTCAGCTTGCTGCGCAGCACCCAGATCCCGAAGGCGAACATCGTGCCGGTCGCGATCGCGTAGCGCACGAGGTTGACCGCGAAGCCCGGCATGCGCGTCGCCGCAAAGCCGCCGAGGGAAAAGGACCCCGCGATAAGCACGGCAAACAGCAGCATCGCGAGATGCGCCTTAAGCTTTTCGCTTCCGGTGGCGTGCTGGGTCAGGCGGTTGTGCATGGCATGGACTTCGAGCTCATTCGCAGTCCATGCCCCAGGGTCGGACGGAAAGCAACGACTTACAACTGCGACTCAGTGGCTGACCGACTTGGACAGGAGATTGATGATCAGCACGCCGGCGACGATCATCATGATGCCTGTTATCGCAGGAAGATCGAGCTTCTGGCCGAAGAGCAACCAGCCGGTCGCTGCGACCAGGACGATGCCGGCGCCGGACCAGATCGCATAAACGATGCCGATCGGCACGGTGCGCGTGACCAGCGACATGAGATAGAAGGCGAGACCGTAGCCCGCGAGGGAGATCAGGCTGGGCAGCAGGCGCGTGAAGCCATCAGACTTGGCCAAGGCAGAGGTGGCGATGACTTCCGCGACAATGGCGACGATGAGGAAAACGTAAATCATTTCGACTGGATAGAGCAAAGGTAGCTCGCCAGCTTGTCCGGGACCGGCACAGCTCGGCGCGGTTTTGTTCGCGCCTCACGCCGTGCCGCGATTTGTGTTTTCCGGGAATTCATTGCAACGTTGTGGCGCAGTTCTGGCGCCGTGGGAGAAAAATGGAAGAGTTGAGACTGAAGGCGCGGATCGCGGCACTCTATGAGGGCAAATCCGAGATCGCCGAGCGGTTCCGCTATGGGCTCCTCATCGCCGATATCACGACCATCCTCTTCCTGGTCGTTGTGACCTATTTCCATGGCGAGCCCTGGATCAAATGGGTGGACCTCGTCTTCGGCATCTATCTGGGGCTCGACTATCTCGCGCGCTTCTGGATCGCTTCGAAGAAGGGCAGCTTTGTCCTCAACCTGCTCAACATCGCCGATCTGATCGCGATGGCGTCTTTGATCATCCCGCTGGTCGGCGGCACGCTTTCCTTCCTGCGGAGCCTGCGGATTCTCCGCGTGCTTCGGACCTACCGTGTGCAGAAGACGCTGCGGGAGGATTTTCCGCTGTTCAAGGAGCATGAGGACGTGGTCCTCAGCGCCGTGAACCTCGTCATCTTCCTCTTCGTCATGACGGAACTGGTTTTCGTTACCCAGGTGAACATTAATCCGGAGGTCAAGAATTTCCTCGATGCGATGTATTTCACCGTGACCACGCTGACGACGACCGGCTTTGGCGACATCACGCTGCAGGGCGAGCACGGGCGACTGATCTCGATCCTGATTATGGTGTTTGGCGTGTCGCTGTTCCTGCGATTGATCCAGACGGTCTTCCGGCCCACCAAGGTTCGCTTCGTCTGCCAGGACTGCGGCCTCTTCCTGCATGAGGCGGATGCCGTCCACTGCAAGCATTGTGGGGCGGTGCTCAACATCCCGTCGGACGGGCAGGTCTGACAATCGCCTCGCGCGCCAATCACTTTTGTCCCCAGGGCGTTACCATATGTGGAGCGCCGGCTCTTGCAATTGCCGTGAACACGCATACATTCATATCAACGTCAACAAACAGAAAGGAAGGTGGTCCAATGTCTAGTGAGTATTCGGTGCTCGTGGCTGGCATGGGAGTTCAGGTGAAGATTGCGAGGCAGCCCTCGCACTGAACCAACCTTCCTGGATCGCCTGAGGCGATCTAGCCTGTCAGAGGCCAATTCTCATGGGGGCCGCTCGAAAGAGCGGCCCTTTTGAATTTCTGGAGAGTGCGATATCTGTTCCGACCATGAAGACCAGCGCCTTTCGTGTTCTCAAATGCGCAATGCCGGGCGTCCACGCCGTCGAAGCCTGTTCGACGCGCAGTTTTCCGCGGCATACCCATGATCAGTTCGGCATCGGGCTGATCCGCTCCGGTGCGCAGAAATCGATGAGTGGCCGCGGCATGGTCGAGGCCGGTCCCGGCATGGTCATTACCGTCAATCCGGGCGAAGTGCACGACGGCCTGCCGATCGGCGAGGCGGGGCGGAGCTGGAACATGCTCTATTTCGACCCCGAAGCGCTCCAGGATGCCTTCGAGGGTCTCGACCGGGCGCGTGGAGCGTTCGAGTTCCACTATCCGGTGGTCGATGATGGTGACCTGGCGCGTCGTTTTGCGCGGCTTTATCGCGCGATGACTGACAGCGACGAGAACCCGTTGCCGGCTGAGGAAATGGCGCTGCTGCTGATGGACTGGCTGGTGCCGTCGACGAAAGGTGAAGCGGGGCGGGGCCGCTCCCGGATTGGGCGAGCAAGAGCGTGCATCGACGATGCTCCCGCCGAATCCGTCTCGCTCTCCGATCTTGCGGATCTCTGCGGCCTGAGCCGCTTCCAGTTTCTCCGCAGCTTCGCCCGTGCGACCGGCCTCACGCCGCATGCCTATCTGTTGCAGCGGCGGATCGATCGCGCGCGCCGGCTGATCGCGGCGGGCATGCCGCTCGCGGAGGCGGCGGCCGACAGTGGCTTCTTCGACCAGAGCCACATGACGCGGCATTTTGCGCGCGTCCTCGGTCTCACGCCGGGCGCCTATGCTTTGGCGATGCATTGAGGCCTGCAATTTCGTCCAATACGGCTTGATCACCCTCCGATACCGATAAGGCTCCAATCCGAAGGAGCCGCCATGAGCATCGAATTCCTCATCACCAGCCTCATCATCGTTGCCTCGCCGGGCACCGGCGCGATCTATACGCTCGCCATGGGCCTGAGCCAGGGTATGCGGGCCAGCGTCGTCGCGGCCTTCGGCTGCACGCTCGGCATCGTGCCCCATCTGCTTGCTGCGATGCTGGGGCTGGCGGCGATCCTGCATACCAGCGCGCTTGCCTTCGAGATCTTCAAATATGCCGGCGTCGCCTATCTGCTCTACATGGCCTGGCAGGCCTGGCGGGAGAATGGGGCGCTGAAGGTCGAGCCGGAGCGTTCGAAGGCGTCGGCTTTGCGCATCGTCGTGCACGCGGTGCTGATCAACATCCTCAATCCGAAACTCTCGATCTTCTTCCTCGCCTTCCTGCCGCAGTTCATCCAGGCGGGGGAGGCATCGCCGCTGGCGCGGATGATGGAGATGAGCGGCGTCTTCATGCTGATGACGTTCGTCGTCTTCGCGGTCTATGGCCTGTTCGCCGCCGCGGTGCGTGACAAGGTCGTCAGCCGGCCGGCTGTCATGGCGTGGATGCGGCGGAGCTTTGCCGCGGCCTTCGTGGCTCTGGGCGCGCGGCTGGCGCTTGCGGATCGCTGACGGGAACGGGTGGGCTGATGCGGCATTTATGACGGGTATTGACTCCAACCCAGCCAGCCCCATCTTGCCCACATGCGCGCATCCGACCTTCTGCTTCCCATGCCTGCCGGCCTCTATTGCCCGCCCGGCGATTTCTATATCGATCCCGTGCAGCCGGTGGAGCGGGCGCTGATCACGCATGGCCATTCCGACCATGCGCGGTCGGGGCATGACAACGTGCTGGCGACGACGGAGACGCTCGATATCATGGCGATCCGCTATGGCGGCGATTTTGCCGGCAGCACGCAGGTGGCCCGGCATGGCGAGGTGTTCGATCTCAATGGCGTCACTGTCCGCTTCGTGCCGGCCGGGCATGTGCTGGGGTCGGCGCAGATCGTGGTCGAGAAGGACGGGATGCGGATCGTCGCATCCGGCGACTACAAGCGGCGGCGGGACTCGACCTGTGCTGCCTTCGAGCCGGTGACATGCGATGTCTTCATCACCGAGGCGACCTTCGCACTGCCAGTGTTTCGCCACCCCGATGATCGCGAGGAAATCGCGCGGCTCCTGCATTCCGTGGCGCAATTTCCGGAGCGGACGCATCTGGTGGGCGCCTATGCGCTCGGCAAGGCGCAGCGGGTCATCAAGCTTCTGCGCGAGGCAGGCTATGACCGGCCGATCTTCATCCACGGGGCGCTCGAGCGGATTTCCGACTATTATCAGTCGCAGGGCATCGATCTCGGCGAACTCAAGCCCGCAACGCTGGACAAGGGCAAGGCCAAGGACTTCGCCGGCGAGATCATTGTGTGCACGCCATCCGCCTTCTCCGACCGCTGGGCGCGGCGCTTCGCCGATCCCGTCACCTGCTTTGCCTCGGGCTGGATGCGGATCCGACAGCGCGTCAAGCAGCGCGGTGTCGAACTGCCGCTCATCCTCTCGGACCATTCCGACTGGGACGAACTGACCGACACGATCAAAGAGGTCGGCGCCGGCGAGATCTGGGTCACGCATGGGCGTGAGGAGGCTCTGGTGCGCTGGTGCGAGCTCAACGGCATCATCGGCCGGCCGCTGCATCTCGTCGGTTACGAGGACGAGAACGAATGAAGGCGTTTTCGGAGCTGCTCGACCGGCTGGTGCTGACGCCGTCGCGGAACGGTAAGCTGACGCTGCTCAAAGACTATTTTGCCGCGACGCCGGATCCCGATCGCGGCTATGCGCTGGCGGCGCTCACCGATGGCGGGCTCGACATTCCGGCGATCAAGCCGGCCGTCATTCGTGGCCTCGCCACCGCGCGGATCGACGAGGTCCTCTTCGCGTATTCCTACGACTATGTCGGCGACCTCGCCGAGACGATCTCGCTGATCTGGCCGGAGCCTGAGGGTGCGGCGGCCAATGACCCCGATCCGAGCCTGGCCCATGTCGTCGAAAGCCTTTCCCGCGCCTCCCGCAGCGAGGCGCCGGCCAAGTTCGCGGCTCTGCTCGACCGCCTTGATCCGCCCGGCCGGTATGCGCTGATCAAGCTGGTCAGCGGCGGTTTGCGCATTGGCGTCTCGGCCCGCCTGGCCAAGCAGGCGCTTGCGGATTTCGGCGGCAAGGATGTCGTCGAGATCGAGGAGATGTGGCACGGACTGAAGGTGCCGTACACGGAGTTTTTCCTCTGGCTGGAGGGCAAGATACCGAAGCCGGAGCAGGCGGCGAAGGCGCTCTTCCGGCCGGTCATGCTGGCGCCTGCGGTGGAGGAGGGCGATCTTGCGGCGCTTGATATTGCCGACTATCGGGCGGAGTGGAAATGGGACGGCATCCGGGTGCAAGTCAGCGCCGAGGGCGGCATCCGGCGGCTCTATTCGCGGAGCGGCGATGAGATTTCGGGCGCCTTCCCGGACCTGATGGATGCCCTCGATTTCAATGCGGTGATCGACGGTGAATTGCTGGTCGGCGTGCCCGTCGATTACACCGGGACTTTTTCCGATCTGCAGCAGCGGCTCAATCGCAAGACGGTTTCGGCCAAGACCGTGGACCAGTATCCCGTCTTCGTCCGGGCCTATGATCTCCTGATGATCGGGGATGAGGATACTCGTCCGCTCGGATACGACGAGCGCCGCGGGCGCCTGATCGAACTGCTGAAGAGTCTCGATCCTGATCGTTTCGACCTCTCGCCGCAAGTGCCCTTCGAGAGCTGGCGGAAACTCGACGAGTTGCGGATGGCTCCTCCCCACCCGATCATCGAAGGGGTGATGCTCAAGCACAAGGACTCGCCCTATCTGCCCGGCCGCAAGAAGGGGCCGTGGTTCAAGTGGAAGCGCGATCCGCACACGATCGATGCCGTCCTGATGTATGCCCAGCGCGGCCACGGCAAGCGCTCGAGCTTCTATTCTGATTATACATTCGGCGTCTGGAAGGAGGAAAAGGGCGTGATGCAGCTCGTGCCCGTCGGCAAGGCCTATTTCGGTTTCTCCGACGAGGAACTGGTGCAGATCGACAAATATGTCCGGGACAACACGATCGACCGTTTCGGGCCGGTGCGGTCCGTGCGGGCGGATCAGAACCAGGGGCTGGTGCTCGAGGTCGCCTTCGAGGGGCTGGCGCGTTCGACGCGGCACAAATCGGGTGTGGCGATGCGCTTTCCGCGCATATCGCGGCTCAGATGGGACAAGCCGTCGGCGGAGGCGGATACGCTGGAGACGCTGGAGAAGCTGCTGGACGAGAAGATCGTCTGATATCGGGAGACAGTTTGCAGGCGCTGCGGAGGCTCATTCGAAAGTGGCGGGTTCGATTGGGGAGCGGTCTCGTTCGATGTTCAGATCCACCCCACCAAGCTCGCCGGCTCGCGCCGCGATGTAGGAGCCGAATTTCAGGTGACCGGAATCCCAGAGCGCGTCGATAAGTATCGTACGCACTTCTGACTGCATGCTCCGGCCATTGCTGAGGGCTCGCTCTTTCAAGGCGCGATGCACCTCGTCGGGCAAATTTCGAACTGTAAGTACAGCCATCGGCATCTCCAATTCAGAGGCAGAGCGACGGGGACAGCCTGCATCAATTGCCAACTTCATCTTGTTTTGCCGTCGCCGCAAGCACCGCCCTCAGCGCTCTCCGCAACGCTTCGATCTCCTCAGCGCTCGTCAGCTCGGCCCAGTGTTGGTCCACCAGCCGGCCCGCCGCCCTGGCGATGGGGCTGACCTTCCTGCCGCGTTCGGTGAGGAAGACCAGCTTGCCGCGCTTGTCGTTCGGGTCGGGGCGGCGCTCGACATAGCCGAGCTTTTCCAGCTCCTCGACCGTTTGGGTCATGCTTTGTTTGCGGACATGGGAGAGTGCGGTGAGCTGGCTGACCTGCATGCCCTCCGGCGGCACGAAGGTGAAGATGTTGGCGTAGTGCGGCTTGATGTCGTCGAAGCCTTCCTCGGCGAGCTTGGTGTCGACGGCGAGCGTCCATTGCTGGTGGGCGAGACGAAGGAGAAGGCCGAGGGAATCGTGATGCGTGGAATCTTTTACCATCGATATTGACAGGCGCCTGACTAATGTCCTATTAGACAGGCACCTTACTATATCCGAGATGGAAAGGATAGGGCCATGCCGGTCACTGCGGTTCTGGATTCGACGATCTTTCACGACGAGCAGGGCAAGGGACTGACGTTCGTCTTCCTGCATGGCAATCCAACCTCGTCCTATGTCTGGCGGAATGTGCTGCCGGGGCTCGAACATATGGGAAAGCTGCTGGCGCCCGACCTGATCGGCATGGGCAAATCGGGCAAGCCCGCGATCGCCTATTCATTCGACGACCACGCGCGCTACCTCGCGGCCTGGCTCGACGCTGTGGCGCCGCGCGGCATCGTGCTCGTCGGCTTCGATTGGGGCGGGGCGCTTGCGATGGATTGGGCGGCGCGGAATGTGGATCGAGTACGCGGGCTGGTGCTGATGGAAACGATCATCAAGCCTTATCGCTGGTCCGACATGGCGCCCGGCGCGAGGCCGCGCTACGAGGCGTTGCGCGGTGCTGGTACCGGCGAGGTCAAGGTGCTGGACGAGAATTTCTTCATCGAGCAGGCGTTGCGGCTGACGACGTTGCGCGGTCTCAGCGAAGCCGATCTCGACATCTATCGCCAGCCTTATCCGACGCGAGAAAGCCGTGTTCCGTTGCTGCAATGGCCCCGTGCGATGCCGATCGAAGGTGAACCGCGGGATGTCGCCGAGCGGGTCGAGGCCTATGATCGCTGGCTGGCCGACAGTGCCGATGTGCCGAAGCTGCTGCTGACCTTCGATGGCGCGCCTGAGACGCTGCTGATCGGGCCCGCGCTGGTCGATTGGTGCCGGCAGAATATCGCGGGTCTGGAGGTCGTCGGCTGCGGTCCGGCCAGGCATCTTGTGCCCGAGGACCAGCCCGAAGCCATTGCCGATGCCATCGCGGCGTGGAGTTTTCGTCATGGCCTGATCGCTGAACCGGGTCATGCTGCAATGCGGAACCAACGCGCCTGACCGACGTTCCGGCTCCTCAATCAAGGCAAGGAGCGGGACATGGAGCCTCAGAATCTCGATTTCATCGTCGCCACGCGCGCGGCCATAACTCAGGCCGGCGCCCTGCTCGTGCAATATTCCTTCTCGATCGTCGGAGCCTTCGTGCTGCTTCTGATCGGCTGGATGGCATCGCGCTACCTGCACCGATGGGCGCTCTTCGGCATGCGCCGGATCCGCGGGTTCGATGTCACGCTCGCGCATTTCCTGGCGAATGTCCTTCGCTACGTGATCCTGATCCTGGTCATGGTCACCGTGCTCGGGCAGTTCGGCGTACAGACGGCGTCGATGATTGCTGCGATGGGTGCCGCGGGTCTTGCGATTGGGCTCGCGCTGCAGGGTACGCTGCAGAACATCGCCGCCGGCATCATGCTGCTGATCCTGCGTCCGTTCCGGGTCGGCGAGAGCATAGAGACCAAGGACGTCAACGGCGCGGTGCAGGAGATCGGACTGTTTGCCACCGAGCTTCGTACCGGCGACGGACTTTTCCAGCTGGTGCCGAATGCGCTGCTGTGGAATACGCCGGTCAAGAATTTCAGCCGTCTGGCGACCCGCCGCTACGACCTGAGCGTGGTCCTTCCCGCCGACAGCGACATCAGGAAGGCGGAATCCACGCTTCTCGCCATTGCCGAACGCGACAAGCGGGTCAACAACAAGCCCGCACCGGTGACGCAGGTTTCAGACATCAACAAGGACACGGTCACCTTAAAGCTCGAGACCTGGATCAACACATCCGACTACGGCCCGACCTCGCGCGCTCTCGGCAAGTCGGCGAAGATTGCTTTCGAGAAGGTTCGGGAAGAGCCAACATCAGCTGAAGCGGCACCCCATGATGCCAAGATCCGACCGAAGCTACCGGATGCGTCCAATATGGCGTCGAGCGGTCAGCGCCACTAAGTCCTGCGTTAGAGCAGCCTTGCCGCAGAGCTCGCATCGAAGTTCGAAAGGGTAATCGTAGGATCGTCCTGGCAGATCACATTGAGAATTTGACTCATACAGTTGATTTCGAAATGCCGCTGCGGTCCGGGAAAATCTTTCGTTGCGAAGGTCACCGTTGAAACGTAGTCCCTAAAATGCGATTTGTCGTATGTCGCAAAACGCTTTTGGGTTTTGTCCGCGAGCCACTCGGTCGAGTTCTCGCCATCTCCGTCGTCGTAGCTTTCATTGATGATGGAGACGGCCAGGTAGTTCTCGAAGACAAGGGTAAAGCGCGCGCAGCTGCCATCAGGTAAGATTGGCGAGCCTACTCCGAGAATTTCCTCCAGAAGTTTGCTCCCAAGCGGCAATTTCTCGACGACCGTTTGTGGCTTGGCTTCGATGAGTTCGACGCGAAGGTCAGTTTCCCTCGCTCCGCGCCCAAAGCTGTCGAGGTAGAGGTATTCGCACTCGTTGAGTCTCTTGCGGGCATCTTCGTAGGTCATCACTCGCCTAGCGTTTATTCGTCGATGCTGCATCCAATAAAGAAAGAGAAGACCCCCGTCGCCGGGGGTTTGCAAAATTCAACGATAGCTTTATTCCGCCGCCTGGCCCGCCACCGGCTTGGCCATCGGATTGTTCGGATGGGTCGTCCAGTTGGCATAGACCGGGCTGACCGGCAGGCCGGTCCGTTCGTCCATCATGCCGGCTTCGAGGCCGACCATGGTGATGCAGCTGTCGACCGGGCAGACATTGACGCAGAGATTGCAGCCGACGCATTCGTCTTCCATGACCTCGAAATGGCGGACGCCATTCTTGGTCTGGGTGATCGCCTGGTGGGACGTGTCCTCGCAGGCGATGTGGCAGCGGCCGCACTTGATGCAGCTGTCCTGGTCGATCTTTGCCTTGGCGATGTAGTTGAGGTTGAGATACTGCCAGTCGGTGACATTCGGCACGGCGCGGCAGATGACGTCGTCGAGCGTGCGATGACCCTTCTCGTCCATCCAGTTGGACAGGCCCGAGATCATTTCCTGTACGATCTTGAAGCCATAGGTCATGGCTGCGGTGCAGACCTGCACGTTGCCGGAACCCAGAGCCAGGAACTCGGCCGCGTCGCGCCAAGTGGTGATACCGCCGATGCCGGAGATCGGCAGGCCATAGGTTTCCGGATCACGGGCGATCTCGGCCACCATGTTGAGCGCGATCGGCTTGACGGCAGGGCCGCAATAGCCGCCATGCGTACCCTTGCCGCCGACCGTCGGCTGCGGGGCGAAGCTATCGAGATCAACCGAGACGATCGAGTTGATGGTGTTGATCAGCGATACGGCGTCCGTGCCGCCGGCCTTCGCCGCGCGCGCCGGGCGCCTGATATCGCTGATGTTGGGGGTCAGCTTGGTGATGACGGGCATGCGGGTATATTGCTTGCACCAGCGCACGACCATTTCGATATATTCCGGCACCTGGCCGACGGCCGCACCCATGCCGCGCTCGGACATGCCGTGCGGACAGCCGAAATTGAGTTCGATGCCATCGGCCTCGGTCTCTTCGACCAGCGGCAGGATGGCTTTCCAGGCATCCTCGACGCAGGGCACCATGATCGAGGCAATCAGCGCCCGGTCCGGCCAGTTCTTCTTGACCTGTTTCATTTCCTGCAGGTTGACCTGCAAGGGACGGTCGGTGATCAGCTCGATATTGTTGAGGCCGAGCAGGCGGCGGTCGGCGCCCCAGATGGCGCCGTAGCGCGGGCCGTTGACATTGACGACGGGCGGGCCTTCCTCGCCCAGCGTCTTCCAGACCACGCCGCCCCAGCCCGCCTTGAAGGCGCGCTCGACATTGTAGGCCTTGTCGGTCGGCGGGGCGGAAGCCAGCCAGAACGGGTTGGGCGACTTGATGCCAACGAAATTGTTGCGGATATCAGCCATATCGCAGTCTCCTCGCTTAAGCCGACAAGGCGCGGTTGATGGATTCAGCGGCGTCGCGACCCATCGCGGCGGCCGATACGGTGAGGTCATCGCCACCGAGTGCGCAATCGCCGCCGGCCCAGACGCCAGAGACAGTCGTACGGCCTTCGTCATCCACGACGATCTTGCCGCCGTCGATCTTGAGCGCGTTGATGCCGGTCGGGTCGAGCTTCTGGCCGATCGCGGTCAGCACCTGGTCGCAGGCGATGGTGACGGTCTGGCCGGTGCCTGATAGAGCGCCGTTTTCGAGATGGGTATATTCGAGCTCGATCGCGGTCAGCTTGCCGTCCTGGGCGATGATCTCGCGCGGCTTCAGCCAATGGCGGATCAGTACGCCCTTGGATGCGGCGAGATCCTGTTCGTATTCCGAGGCGTTCATGTTCTCCTTGCCGCGGCGGTAGACCATCGTCACCTCCTCGGCGCCGAGGAGCTTGGACTGGATCGCGGCGTCCACGGCGGTCATGCCGCCACCGATGACCACGACACGGCGGCCGACCGGAACGGTGGCCTTGGCGGAGGAGCGGAGATTGGCAATGAAATCGACGGCGTCCTCGACGCCCGAGACGTTCTCGCCCTTGGCGGCGAGCGCGTTGACGGCGGCAAGACCGACGCCGAGGAAGACGGCGTCATGGTTGGCTTTCAGGTCGTCCAGCGAGAAATCGCGGCCAAGTGCCTTGCCATGCTGGATTTCGATGCCACCGATGCCGATGATATATTCGACTTCCTGCTGGGCGAAGTCGCCGGGCGCCTTGTAGGCGGCGATGCCGAATTCGTTGAGGCCGCCGGACTTTTCGCGCGCGTCATAGATGGTCACGGCGTGGCCGCGCAGGGCAAGGCGGTGGGCGGCGGCGAGGCCGGCGGGGCCAGCGCCGATCACCGCGATCTTCTTGCCGGTCGCCGGCGCGCGATTGTAGAACTGCTTCTCGACGGCCATGGCCGCGTCGGTGGCGTAGCGCTGCAGGCGGCCGATCTCGACAGGCTTTTCCTCGGCCGTGTTGCGGACGCAGGCCTGTTCACACAGCGTCTCGGTGGGACAGACCCGCGCACACATGCCACCCAGAATATTCTGGTCGAAGATCGTCTTGGCGGCGCCGAGCGTGTTGCCAGTCGATATCTCGCGAATGAACATCGGGATATCGATGGCGGTGGGACAGGCCGTCATGCACGGCGCGTCATAACAGAAGTAGCAGCGGTCCGCCGCGACCAGCGCCTCGTGCTTGTCGAAGGCCGGATGCAGATCGGAAAAGTTGGCGTCATACTGTTCCGGCGCCAATCTCCCGCTATGAATTCCCGGAGCGAGATTTCCCATACTAACCCCTCTTTTTATGATTTGATTTTGGAAAGCTAACAAAGAACGAAATTTTTATCAAACGGTAAATTTTTGGCGCAACGCGAAATTTGCAGAGGCCGAAGGGCGGGAACGCCGGCGTTTGCTGCCCGGTGAGGGTATTGCTGGAGAACACGTTGTAATTGCATATTGGGAAACAGCTGAAATTGATGTATAAGTATTGATACGGATATGCTATGAGCTTGAAGCATGTTGTATGGATTGGTTCTTCTCGCCACGATCTCGCGAGTTTTCCCGACGAGGCGCGGCGGGAGTTCGGTCACCAGCTGAACAATGTGCAGCAAGGTGAGGACCCCGACGACTGGAAGCCATTTTCATCAGTGGGCGCGGGAGCACAGGAAATTCGGGTTCGGATCGACGGAAATCAATTCAGATCGATTTATGTCGCGCGATTTGATGAGGCGATCTACGTGCTTCACTGTTTTGCCAAGAAGACCCAGAAAACCTCTACGCGCGATGTCGAAATTGCCCGCCAGAGGTATCGGCTGATGGCCAAGATGAGGATCCTGAAATGAAAGAAGATAATATTGTCGAGCACATCACACCTGCGGACGGCAACATATTCCTCGATCTTGGATTCGAGCCCGAAGAGGCTGCCCGGCTCAAGGCGGCGTCCGATCGCGAGATTTTGCAACGCATAGCGCTAAAGGAAAGGTTGCGGGGCGAAGTGATCTCTTGGGTGCAAACCAACAGCTTGAAGCATGGCCAGGCCGCCGAAATCCTGAACGTGACGCGCCCGAGAGTGTCCGATCTCGTCAACGGCAAGCTGTCGAAGTTTTCCATCGATAGCTTGATCGCAATGGTGATCCGAACGGGCAAGAGCGTTGAGGTCAAGATATCCTGATCAAGCTCAGTACGGCTTGATCGCCACAAGACAGATAGCGAAGGCCACGAGCACCAGCGTGATCGGCCCGGAATTGATCATGAAGGCCGAAACGGGCTCGCTCGGCGATCTCGCGAGCTTGGCGAGGCGGCCGGTCTGGGCGCCGTGGATGCCCGACAGGATGAAGACGATCACGAATTTGGTGATGAACCAGCCGTCCTTATGCGCATCGAGGATCCAGACCAGCGTCAATCCGGCGATCCAGACGAGAGCCAGCGCGATGCCGACGAAATAGCGGTTGAAGGCGAGCGCGGCGGCATAGACCCGCTGCGCGTCGGGGCTGGTCGGCGCGACATTGCGGAACAGGAAGCCGTTGAGCAGCATGCCGGAGACCAGCACCACGACGCTGATCAGGTGAACGGCTTTTATCCAAGTGTAATAGTCAGCCATTTGGCAATTCTCCTATGCGGCGGCGAGGGCATCCTGGCGATGCTTGAGCAGGCGTTCGTTGATGAAACCTGCCAGTGGAATGAAGGCGCAGAGGATCATGCGGACCCATTCGCGGCCGCTCCAGCCGATCTGGAAATGAGACTGAATCAGCATCCAGATGTAGAACAGGAAGGCGAGGCCGTGCACCGGTCCCATCACCGACACGACTTGCGGCATGCCGAATGCGTGCTTCAGCGGCACGGCGACGAAGACGAGAATGGCCAGCGTCGACGCTTCGAGGATCGAGGCGAGGCGCATGCGGCCGAGTTGCTTGCGGTCGTCGTCTGACGGTGCGGTCATTTGCTGTCCTTCGTGGCGCTCTCGATCGCGGCGATGCGGTTCCTGATATCGGCGAGTTCCGACTGGATCGAGATGAGCGCCGAGGCGATCGAGCGCTGGCCGTCACCGATGCTCTTGAGGACGAGACGCTGCTCCTCATCCTCCTCGAGTTCCTTCTTCGCGTTTTGCGCCCAGCTGATACCACGTATGCCCAGCAAGAGCAGGGCAACCAAGATGACCAGGATCACCACCAGCAGGACCGTACCGCCGTAACTCATGTCTTATCCTCTCCGGTCGGGCTGAATGGAAGGGCTCGCGACCGCGGCGCGATATTCGGTCGAACGGACCTTAAGTCAAGCGTTTCGATAGCAACAGTCTGTCGCACGTGCAGTGCCGGACGGGCAGAGCTCGGCGGGGCGGCAGACCCGCATTGTGCCCCTATCGGATCTTCGCCTTCGCCCGGTCGAGCTTCGTGGGGCTGCCTTTCTCGTCGAAGGGCTGCTTGAAGTCGAAGGCGTAGGGGGAAATGCCATTGTCGTGGAGATATTCGAGTCGTTCCACACCTTCCGCCCAAGTGGGGAAGTGGGTCAGATCCACCCACCACAGCACATAGGGCGGCCATCGGTGCCGGTCGAACCAGGCTCGTGCGTTTCTCATCGCTTCGATATGAGTCTCCGCATAGACAAATGCGAAAAGTGATGGGAGATCCTTCCACAGCGAGAGTGTAGAGGGCGCGCTGCCGTCGCCATTTTCGACGTAGAATCGAGGAAAGACCTGTTCGCCCCAGCTTTCCGGTCCGGGTTCGCCGACATAGCCCGATCGGGCGATGAAACCGTCGCTGGTCTCGGCGGCAGCGAAATTAAGGTCGTTTCGTTGATGGAATCCGTCATTGGCGGGATGCGCTGACGGAAGCCGAAAATTGTTGAAGTTATATATTGCCAACCGTTTCATGGAGCGGTCTCTCTGGGATGGATTTCAAGCTGCGTGAGATATCGATAATTCGCTGGGGTGTTTGATGGAAGGCGTGTCAACTGAAGAATTCAGCATCCGAGCCGCCTCGACCGATGACGCCGATGTTATCGGCACGCTCGTGGCGTGTCTTTTGGGTGAGCTATATCCTGATCTCCAGGACCTCTATCGCGTTGAGACGCTGATACCGGTCACGCGGGACCTGTTGAGGAGCGCCAATGTGTTCGGGATGGTGGCCATTAATCCGGCGGGTGAGACGGTGGGTGTCCTCATGCTCAATCAGTGCGAAGCCATATATGCGTTTGGGCGTTTCGGTGAAATTTCGGAACTTTATGTCGATCCTCGCCATCGGTCCTCCGGACTTGGCGCCGCTTTGCTTCAAGCTGCCGTATCTCTCGCCCGGTCCCAAAACTGGTCGATGTTGGAAGTCGGCGCGCCCGATGTTCCCCGTTGGCAGAAGACCGTGGATTTCTACACGAGGAACGGATTTCTCAACGTGGGCCCGAGATTGTACCTGCCGCTGAGCTGACCAGAGTCGGAGAGGCAGCCGGACCCGGCTGCGACCTCTCGCGCCGGCGGAAGGCGCCGGGCGTCTCGCCGGTCGCGCGGAGGAAGGAGCGGGTGAAATAGGCGGGATCGGAATAGCCGAGCTCATAGGCGATCTGCTGGATCGACATCAGGCTGAAGACGAGGTTGCGGCGCGCCTCTGACATCAGGCGGTCGGTGAGGAGTTCGTTGAGGCTTCGGCCGGTCCCTGTCCGGGCGATACGGTTGAGATGAGTGACGGACAGGCCGAGTTCTTCCGCATAAAACGCGGCGGGGCGATGTTGCTTGAAATGCGCTCCGATCAGCGCGTTGAGCCGTGTGATGCGGTCTCGAGCGGATGTTTCGGCGGCATCTCCGCCGCTGTCGATCCGGTCTCCGGCAAGCGTCAGAAAGACATCGAGACAGGCTTCGAGCAATGCCGTGCGGGGTGAGAAATGCAGGGCGAGTTCCTGCTCGATCCGGTCGAGTGTCGCCATCAGGTAATTTCCTTCCGCCTCGGGCTCGACCCGGAACAGCCATTGGCGGGACATGAAGCGCATGAGGCAGCCGGGGCGGGCCGAAACGCGGGTGGCAAGCATGGTTATGACCTGGCCGTTCAGGTCGTGCGAGAAGCGGAAGCCGTGCACGATGCCGGGGGGCACCATGACGATGGTGCCGGCAGCAAGGCGCAGCTTTTCGCGGCCGAAAAGCGCATCTCCCTCTCCGGTTCGAATCTGCAAGATCTGGAAAAAGGTCTCGTGGCGGTGCTGCTTGATTTCCCAATTGTGCAGCCGGCTGCGCGACTCGATGGTTTCGGCATGAATCCAGAATTCCGGAATGCCTGACTGCGGTTCGCCATAGAGGCCGTAGGTCGGAACCCGGGTCGGCGCGATCGATCTCATCACTTGGTCCATGTTCGAAAAATGCAATTCTCTGAGCCGAAATTGCATTCATCGACAATGCCCATCCGCCTATCCTTTGGCAAGTTACCGCCGTGCAGAAATCGGTGGAGGGAGGATATGATGCGTGTTCAGGTCGCCATTATCGGTTCGGGGCCATCGGGCCTGCTGCTCGGTCAATTGTTGACCAGTGCCGGCGTCGACAATGTCATTCTCGACCGGGTGGACCGCGACTACATCCTTGGGCGCATCCGCGCCGGCGTGCTGGAATATGGCACGGTCGGGCTGCTCGATGAGGTCGGCGCCGGTGCGCGCATGCATCGCGAGGGGCTGGTTCATGACGGCGTCAATCTTGCCTACGCGGGTGTGAAGCATCGCATCGACCTCAAGGCTCGGACCGGCAAATCGGTGATGGTCTACGGCCAGACCGAGGTGACGCATGATCTCATGGATCTGCGCGAGGCGACTGGCGGCAAGACGATCTACAACGCGGCCAATGTCACGCCGAATGATTTTGGTGGCCGACCCTATGTCAGCTATCAGAAGGACGGCGTGACGCATCGGATCGATTGCGATTTTATCGCCGGCTGCGATGGTGCGCATGGGCCGTCACGGGTTGCTGCTGCCGCGAACGGCATGAAGCCGTTCGAGCGCGTCTATCCTTTCGGCTGGCTCGGCGTGCTGGCCGACGTGCCGCCTGTGGATCACGAACTGATCTATGCGAACCACGAGCGTGGCTTTGCCCTCTGTTCGCAACGTTCCATGACGCGCAGCCGCTACTATGTGCAGGTGCCGCTCGATGCGAAGGTGGAGGATTGGTCGGACGACGCCTTCTGGGACGAGTTGCGCCGCCGCCTGCCGCGCGAGACGGGCGAAGCGATGGTGACCGGGCCATCGATCGAGAAGTCGATTGCGCCGCTTCGTTCCTTCGTCGCCGAGCCGCTGCGCTATGGGCGGTTGTTTCTCGTCGGCGATGCCGGACACATCGTGCCGCCGACTGGCGCCAAGGGGCTCAATCTTGCGGCGTCCGATGTCCGCTATGTTTTCGAAGGTCTGCGCGACCACTATCTCGAGCGCTCCGACGTCGCGCTCGATGCCTATTCGGCGCGGGCTCTTTCACGGATATGGAAGGCGGTGCGTTTCTCGTGGTCGATGACCCAGCTTCTGCACCGCTTTTCGGATCAGGGAGATTTCGGGCAGCGCATCCAGGAATCCGAGCTCGATTACCTCTCGGCATCGTCGGCCGCGCAGACGGCACTGGCGGAGAATTATGTGGGTTTGCCCTACTGAAAGGGCGCATCCCAAAATAATATGACAACAACAGTCAACTTTAATCTTTACTGCTTTTGTCAACTTATGTATCTGACGATTCCAGAACGGTGCTTCGCTCGGACAGGAATCGGCAGATGGCTAGGAAAAACCAGCGGAACAAGCATTTCAACGGCCGCGCATCGGCGGTTGAGCCGGCCAAGGAAACCCCACCGAAGGTGGGGCTCCAGGGGCGCTCGATCCTCTATGTCGGCGGTCGCGACTGCCAGGTGGCGCATCTGCGACAGATCGCAGAGCGCCACGGCGCCGAGCTTATCCATCATGACGGCGGCCTGCGCGAAGCCGTCTCCCGCATCGATACCGTGTTGCCCTCGGTCGAATGCGTCTTCTGCCCCATCGACTGTATCAGCCATGATGCCTGCCTTCGGGTGAAGACCGGCTGCAAGAAGACGGGGACGAATTTCATCCCGCTTCGCAACGGGTCGAAGTCGAGCTTCGAGCGGGCCATGCAGGAATTGAGCGAGAGGACCGTGCGGTGACGAGAATTACGGGTGATGACTTCATGTTGATCGGACTGCACAAGATGGCGGCCGAGCGTGGCGACGGGCTGATTCCCGAAATGCTCGACGTGCTCCGGCGCGGCAGCCAGGCGCTTGCAGAAGGCTTTGACCAGGGCGCCGATCTCGTGCAGTTTCCCGAGCGCCGCGACGAGGCGAGCGAAACGATCCGTCCGGCATCGAACGAGAACAACGTCATTGCCTTCCCGATCTCACGGCGGCAGATGATGCGCCGCTAGCAAGTCCACGCCCGGAGGAACCTCATGTATGTTGCGATGAACCGTTTCAAAGTGGCAGAAGGCTACGAAGCGGAGTTCGAAAATGTCTGGAAGAACCGGGATTCAAGCCTCGACCAGTTGGCTGGTTTCGTCGAGTTCCGGCTGCTCAAGGGCAAGAGCTTCCCGGATGAGGGCTACACCCTCTATGCATCACACACTTTCTGGAAGACGGAAGAGGACTTTGTCGGATGGACCAAGTCCGAGGCCTTTCGCGAGGCACACAAGAATGCGGGTGGCAGCCGGCATCTCTACAAGGGGCCGCCAGTGTTCGAAGGGTTTAATACCGTCGTTGGGGCGTGAGTCTACTTCTCCCCTTGCGGGAGAGGGTACGCAGTCCGGGTGAGCATTGCGAACCCTTGGCCGAAGTTGGTGAGGGGTTCAAACCTCAATTGGCTCGACTTGAACCCCTCACCAAGTCCGTCCAGCCAATCGCCTTCGGCTCTTGGGGACTTCCTATCCTCTCCCGCAAGGGGAGAGGTAGACCCGTGACGCCGCCTCGTCCTATCGCCGGACCAGCGCCCCGCCCGCCACCGCAATCCACCCCAGTATCATCATCGTTCCACCCGTCGGCGCCGACATCGGGAACAGCCCGTGGCCGAAGCGAGCACGGAAAAGCAAGTCGCCGGCGAAGAGCAGGCAGCCGAGGCCGATCAGCGCGCTTGCGATGAGTGCGGTGCGGAGCTTTTCCCAGCCGACATAGATCGCCAGCAGGGCAGGGGCTTGCGCCATGCAGGCCGCCGCCGCGGCGCTGTAGAGATGCGTATCGCCGCCATGCGCAGCCATGGCTGAGAAGATCACGCCGAAGGCACCGATCAGGCCGGCAAGGAACAGCGTGAGGCGGGGGAAGATCGGGCTACTCACTGACCTTCATCCTTGTTCTGCATGTGGAAAGCGAGCCGCTCGATCGGTGCCCAAATGACTTCGCGGAGCTGCGGGTGCTCGATCGTCTCGTCCATCGCGCGGCGGAAGCAGAGGATCCATTCGTCGCGTTCCACGGGTCCGATCGCCGCGCCGAAATGGCGCGAGCGCAGCCGCGGATGGCCGTATTTCTCGACATAGATGGGCGGGCCGCCGAGATAGCCGGTGAGATATTCATGGAGCTTGCGCTCGGAGCCTTCGAGGCTCGGTGGATGAAGCGCCCGGCAATTCCGGGCCTCGGGCAGCGTGTCCATCAGCTCATAGAAGCGGTGCACCAGCTTGCGCACCGTGTCATCGCCGCCGATGGCCTCGTAAAGGGTGATCGTTTCTTCGCTCATCGCCGAGCTATGAGCACTCGGATGCGCAACGTCAATGCGGCAAAGCGCTCGGCTCAGCGAGGAAGCGTAAATGCATCGCTCTCGCCTTCGACCAGCGTCAGCGGCCAGATCTTGCGGGTGACGCCATGTGGATAGAACTTGGCATATTCGGGCATGGTGGCGAGCAATGCCTCGGCGAGCGCCTCGCCGAGATCGTGCAGCGATAGGCGGAAGCTGGTGAGCCGTGGCGACAGGAAGTTCGAATTCGGGCTCTGCCGACCGATGACGGCGATGTCGCGGCCCGGCATCACGCCGGCCTCCTGAAGTCCTCTATAGAGGCCGATGACGATGGTTTCGTTGACCAGCACGATGGCGGTCGGGCGCGCCGTCAATGCCAGCAGATCCTGGGCGATCTGATAACCGCCGGTCTCGTTTGGTGTCGAGCTGAAGATGCAGTCGTCGTCCAGCGCCAGACCGTGGCGCGCCATCGCCTCACGGCATTGTTCAACGAAGATGTAGCCCAGATTGACGTCATCATGCGGGCGGGTGATCGCGATGCGGCGGTGGCCGTGGGCGACGAGACGGTCGATCGAGGCCGCGGCCATGCCCTCGAAATCGAGGTCGAGCCAGGCCTGGCCTGCGTCGGTGAGGCTTCGCCCGAGAGCGACGAAGGGGATCTTGCGCTTCGCAAGGAACTCGATGCGCGGGTCGTGCCGGCGCGTTGCCGAGATAATGACGCCGTCGGCGAAGCCACGCACGACCATGCGGCGGAGATAGTCGTACGGGTCTTCCTCCGACGAGCAGAGCAGCGCAACGAGGTCGAGCTTATGGCGAGCGAACACTGCCTGCACGCCGTCGAACACGCTCATGAAGAAGGTGTCGCCCTGGCCGGTGATCTCTGACCCGGTCTGCATCATGAATCCGATGACGCCGGTCTGGCCCTTGCGCAGCGCCCGCCCGGACTGGTTGGCGACATAGCCGAGTTCGTCGGCGGCCTCCAGCACGCGTTTCCGGGTCTCGGGATTGACGTCGGGCTTGCCGTTCAGCGCGCGCGACACCGTTCCGATCGAAATATCCAGATGCTGGGCAAGACGTTTTATCCCCTTCATCTTGCTGATCTCTTCGCCAAAATCCGTCCTCCCGGAAATCGTGTATTGACACAGATAGCATAGTCCGCATAGTGTCGTAAACGTTTACGGAATTTGTTTCCGGTGCGCGCGGCCAGGGAGGAGCGTTGTGCAGAAGACTGCTGTTTTGTGCGGCTGCGGCTCCATGGCCAAGGGATGGTTGAAGGCGATCGCCGCCCATGACGATCTCGCGTCGCGCGTTCGCATCGTCGGGCTGGTCGACCTCGATATTGCGAGTGCCCGCAAGCTTGCCGAGGACTGCGATCTCGGCGACGTGCCAGCCTTCCAGGATCTCGATCAGGCGCTGACCGAACTCAAGCCGGACTTCCTTTTCGACATTGTTATTCCAGCCGCTCGCTCCGCAGTGGTCGAGACGGCGTTGCGCCATGGCTGCCATGTTCTCTCCGAGAAGCCGATGGCCAGTTCGCTCGATGAAGCCCGTACTCTGATCGAGAAGGCGAGGGCCGCGGGCCGTGTCCATGCCGTGATCCAGAACCGGCGCTACATTTCCGGCGTTCGCCGTCTGCGCAAGTTCATTGAGAGCGGTGCGATCGGCGACTTGACTGGCCTCCATGCCGATTTCTTCATCGGCGCTCATTTCGGTGGCTTTCGGGAGGACATGGACAATGTCCTGCTGCTCGACATGGCGATCCATACTTTCGACGCGGCCCGCTACATGTCAGGCAAGATGCCGGAGGCGGTCTATTGCAATGAGGTCAATCCACACGGTTCCTGGTACCGCACCGGCGCCTCGGCTTTTGCGATTTTCGAAATGAGCGATGATGTGCGCTTCACCTATCGCGGCTCCTGGTGCGCCGAAGGGGCGAACACGAGCTGGGAGAGCCAGTGGCGCATCAATGGCACCAAGGGGACCGTGCTTTGGGACGGCCTGGAGGCATTTGACGCGCATCGCGTCGCGGCCGACGAGGGCTTTCTCCGCGAGCAGGAGCAGATTGCTGTGCCGGAGTTCTCAAACATTTCCGAGACCGAAGGGCATGCCAGCGTGATCAGGGCGTTCCTCGATGCGATCGAGCAGGGAAAGGCGCCCGAGACTGGCGCCGAGGACAATATCCGCAGTCTGGCCATGGTGATGGCGGCGATCGAGAGCGCCCGCACTGGCCAGCGCGTTGTGATCAGGGAAGGGTGAGACGTGAGCAATCCGGCAAAGGCAATCCGCATCGGCACGATGATCAGTGCAAGCGGCGGCGAAGCGGCCAAGCGCATCCGAGAGATCGCCGATATGGGCTTCGAGAGTTTTGAGCCCTTCTTCTGGCAGACCACCAACGGGCAGGACATCGCCGAACTGGGAAAACGCTGCGTCGAGGCGATCGGCGACCGTGACATCACCATCTCGACGATCGGGATGTTCGGCAATCCGCTCGAGGGCCAGGACCTCGACCTGCAGACGCTACAGGGCTGGAAGGATTGCATCGACAACGCCCATCATTTCGGCGCAACCTGCGTCGCCGGCTTTACGGGTCGTGTTCGTGGAAAGCCGCTGCCCGACAGCCTGCCGCGCTACAAGGAGGTCTGGACCGACCTCGCCAAGCGCGCGGCCGACAAGGGTATCAAGGTCGCCTTCGAAAACTGCGCCATGGACGGCAACTGGCAGACCGGCGACTGGAACATCGCCCACAATCCGGATGCCTGGGAGCTGATCTTCAACGAAACGCCCCACGACAATATCGGCCTCGAATGGGAGCCCTGCCACCAGATGGTCTACCTGATCGAGCCGATCCCGCAGATCCGCAAGTGGGCATCGAAGATCTTTCACGTGCACGGTAAGGACGCGACGATCCGTTGGGATGTCATCCGGGAACACGGCATTTTCGGTAAGGAAAAGTTCGTCTTCATGCGCACGCCGGGCTTTGGCGACACCAACTGGACCGACGTCATCTCCGAGCTTCGGCTCGCTGGCTGGTCCGGCTCCATCGACATCGAGGGCTGGCATGACCCGGTTTATCGCGACGCGCTGGAAATGACGGGGCAGATCCATGGCCTCAACTATCTGAAGACATGCCGGGGCGGGGACTTTGTTGTCGATCCCTGATTTGTGACCTATCGTGCTCCGGTGCCAGGGAGGAGACCCATGCGCAGGAGCCGAACAAAAGAGCTTTTGGGCGGCGCTGCCGCATTTTTGGGAGGAAAATATGAAAGCCTTGTCGAGACTTGCATTGGCCCTGGGCGCGTCGCTCTTGATGAGCACGGCGCTCCAGGCGCAGGAAAAGACCTTCAAGATCTGGTGGTACGAAGCGGCCGACAGCGCCGCGGGCATTACCTGGAAAAAGGCGCTTGAGACGTTCCAGGCAAAGCATCCCGACGTCAAAGTTCAGTTCGAACTCAAGACCTTCGACCAGATCACCAAGTCGGGCACCATGATCCTGAATTCGGCCGAAGCGCCGGATCTGATGGAATATAACAAGGGCAATGCCGTTGCTGGCCTCGCCGCTTCGCAGGGCCTGTTGACCGAACTCGATGACGTCGCCAAGGAGCGCGGCTGGGACAAGGTCCTGACCGATGCTTCGAACCAGCTCAGCCGCTATGACGAGAAGGGCATCTACGGCAACGGCCCGCTGATCGGCGTCGCCAATTACGGCGAATTCGTCTCGGTCTTCTATAACGAGGACATGTTCAAGGCCGAAGGTGTCGAAGTGCCGAAGACGCTCGAGGAAATGGAAAAGGTCATGGATGTCTTCGTCAAGAAGGGCATCACCCCGATCGCCGAAGCCGCCAACGACTATCCGGCCCAGCACCTGATGTATCTCTTCGCGCTGTCGAAGGCCGATCCGAAATGGGTGAGCGACTTCCAGGCGGTGCGTGCGCCGCTGGATACCGCGCCCTTCGTCTATGCCGGCCAGAAGCTGCAGGAATGGGTCTCCAAAGGCTACATTTCCAAGGACGCGACCGGCCTAAAGGCCCCTGACATGGCCAACCTGTTCGAAACCGGCAAGTCGCCGATGGTCGTGACCGGCACCTGGTATGGCGCCCAGTTCGGCAAGATCAAGGGCTTCAAGGCCAGCCAATTCCTGTTCCCGGGCAATGTGATCTCGCCCGCCTCGACCGGCAATATCTGGGTCGTGCCGAAGAATGCCAAGAACAAGGACCTTGCCTACGAGTTCATCGACATCACGCTGTCGAAGGAAAACCAGGCGCTGTTCGGCAATTCGGGCGGCCTGCCGATCGCGGCCGATCCGGCAGACGTGACGGACCCAGTCGGCAAGATCGAAGTCGAGCTGTTCAACAAGCTCGTCGCCGACAACGGCCTCGGCTTCTATCCCGACTGGCCGGTGCCGGGTTATTACGACGTGATGCTGAAGGCGACCCAGGCCGTCATCGGCGGCACGATCACGCCGGAGGAGTTCGCCGAGCGTCTGAAGGAGCCCTATGACGAAGTGCAGGGTGATCAGTAAGTAGGCTGTATCTGCCTCTTCTCCCCTTGGGGAGCAGTGCCGAGCGAACGCGAGGCGATGAGGGGGCTTCGCCACCCCCTCATCCGGCCCTTCGGGCCACCTTCTCCCCGCTGGGAAGAAGAGGGAGCAAGCAGGAGGACACATGTCGGGCGCATCTTCGGAAGCACAGCCAAGCAGGGCCTATTGGCTCTACCTGATCCCGGGACTGGTCGGTTTCGTCACCATCATCCTCGTCCCCTTCGTCATGAACCTGGCGATCAGCTTCACGACCTGGAAAGGCATCGGCGTTCCGAAATGGGCGGGCCTCAGGAATTACGAGCGGCTGCTGACGGACGACACGTTCTGGCACTCGCTGGTCAACACGGCCGCCTTCGTCTTCGCCATGGCGATCATTCCCACTGCCATCGGCGTGCTGCTCGCCGCATTGCTCTTCGACTATATCAGCTCTCGCTTTTCCAGCGCGCTTGCCAGCTTCTTCCGCGCTGGCTTCTATCTGCCGCAGATCCTGCCGGTGTCGGCAGCGGGCATTCTCTGGGGCTGGATGCTGAACCCGTTCGGCATCATCAATGCCATTCTCGATGCGGTGGGTCTCGGCGCACTCAAGCAGAATTGGCTCGGCGATCCCAACCTCGCGCTCTATTCGCTCATGGTCGTCATGATCTGGCTACAGCTCGGCTACTGCCTCGTCGTCTTCATGTCCGGCCTCGCCCGCGTTGATCCGGCACTGCAAGAGGCCGCCGAACTCGATGGCGCCGCATGGCTGCAGCGGTTCTGGACGATCACGGTGCCGATGCTGAAGCCCGAGATCTTCGTCGTCCTCCTGACGACCACCATCGCCGCTCTCAAGGTTTTCGCCCCGGTCTTCGTTCTGACCACAGGCGGACCCGACAATGCGACGATGGTGCCGTCGCAGATGTCCTACCACCAGTTCTTCGCCACCAACCGCGTCGGCTATGGTGCGGCGATCACCACCGCCCAGATGCTGATGACGCTGGTGATCTGCTTCGTCTTCATCCGCATCCAGGCGCGCCATACGGAGAATGATCGATGAGCGACACGACCATCTCCCTCAGTGTATCAAGCAAGGCGGGCCGCGCCTCGTCCTCCGGTTCGATGTATGGATCGTCGCGCTGGTGGGTGCTGGCGGCAATTTCGTTCGCGCTGATCCTGTTCCTCTGCCCCTTCGTGCTGGCCTTCACCAATGCGATCCGCACGCCCGAGGATTACGGCACCTATGGGCCGCTCGCTTTCCCGCGCAGCTTTGATCTCTCCGCACTCCGCACCTTCTGGAACAATGTCGACTTCACCCAGAAGCTGATCAACAGCATCATCATCAGCGGCTCGACGGCGGTGATCGCCGTGCTGATCAGCCTGCTCAACGCCTATGCCTTCGGCATCGGCCGGGTGAAAGGCAACCGATGGATGCTGACCATCCTGCTTGTCGGCATCATGATCCCGCATGAATCCCTGGTCTATCCGATCTATTACCTCTCCAAGGCCATCGGCCTGTTCGATACGATCTGGTCGGTCATCATCGTCTTCTCCGTGCTGCAGAGCGCCTTCGGAACCTATCTGCTGTCTTCGGTCATGACCGCCTTTCCGCGCGAGATCATCGAGGCGGCCGAGATGGATGGCGCGACGCCATGGAAGATCCTCTGGACCATCGTCGTGCCGATGCTTATGCCGACGCTGGCGGTGCTTGCAACCTTCTTCTTCATCTGGACCTGGAACGAGTTCCTGCTGCCGCTGGTGCTGCTGGTTTCGAACTTCAACCAGACAGTCTCGGTTTCGATGGGCGTCCTCAACGGTCAGTTCGTGCAGACGCCGACGACGACGGCCGCTGCGGCCCTGCTGGGCATCGCGCCGACACTGATCTTCTTCCTGATCTTTCAGCGCACTCTGACGCGCGGGATTGCGGTGGGAGCGGTGAAGTGATGGTGCAAGTCGCATCTGGAAAAGATGACAGCGCGGCGCGCTCCCTCTTCTCCCCAGCGGGGAGAAGGTGGCCCAAAGGGTCGGATGAAGGGATGCGCGAGGCGCTAATCATAGGGCCTCCGGCCACCCCCTCATCGCCTCGCATGCGCTCGGCACTTCTCCCCGCTGGGGAGAAGAGGGAGCGAGTTGCCCCGCCTTTCCTCGTATTCCAGGTCGCCACGCATGACTGATATCCAGATCGAACTCTCCGGCATCGAGAAGCATTATGGCGCCTATCACGCGCTCAAGAACATCAACCTGACGATCCCCAAAGGCCAGTTCGTCGCGCTGGTGGGCCCGTCCGGCTGCGGGAAATCGACGCTGCTGCGCTCGCTTGCCGGGCTCGAGCGGATCACGGGCGGCACGATGAAGATCGCCGGCGATGTGATGAACGACGTGCCGCCGCGCATGCGCGATATCGCCATGGTGTTCCAGTCCTACGCGCTCTACCCGCATATGACGGTCGAGCAGAACCTCACCTATTCGCTCAGGATGCGGAAGGTTCCGAAGCCCGAGGCCAAGCGCAAGGCCGAGGAGGTCGCGGCAATCGCCGGCTTGAGCGGTCTTCTCGATCGCTACCCTCGACAACTGTCAGGCGGTCAGCGCCAGCGGGTTGCCATGGGCCGCGCCATCATCCGCAATCCCAAGGCCTTTCTGTTCGACGAGCCGTTGTCCAATCTCGATGCGGCGCTGCGCGTCTCGATGCGCAAGGAAATCCGGGCTTTGCATGACCGGCTCGGCGCGACCTCGGTCTATGTCACCCACGACCAGATCGAGGCGATGACCATGGCGGACCATGTCGTCGTGATGCGGGAAGGCGTGATCGAGCAGCAGGGCGCGCCGCTTGAACTTTACGACCGGCCGGCAAACCGTTTCGTCGGTGGCTTCATCGGCTCGCCGGCGATGAACTTCGTCGAGGCCACGGGCGTTGGCGGCGATGAAATCCAGCTTCAGCTGGAAGGCAGCCCGAAGATTGCCGTCGGTCAGTCAGTCGATGCAGGACGCAAGCTCCTGGCCGGTCTCAGGCCAGAACACCTCACCGTGGTGCATGGCGGCGAGGGCGGATTCGAACAGCCGGTGACGCTCATCGAATCGACGGGCTCGCTCACCTATATCGTTCTCGGCACGGAGCCCGAACTGACGCTGGTGGAACAGGGCCGCGAACGCGTGAAACCCGGTGATCGGCTGCGCGTCGAGATCCGGCCCGAGCTCGTGCATCTCTTCGACCCGTCGACGGGTAAGAGAATCTGAACGAACATTTCCGCCGATGAGCGGTTTTCCCCATGAGCGGGGCCTTGCGAGTCAAATTGCAAGGCTCTATTCTATAAAAAATTGAAAGCGCTTTCAAAGTCTTGAGACGCTTCAGCAGGACAGGCAGGAGACTGGACATGGCCATCCGGACAGTGGTTTGGGGCGAGAATATCCATGAGCGCACCAACGCGGTTGTCGCGCAGGTTTATCCCAAAGGAATGCACACGACGATCGCTGACGCGCTGAACACGGACAGCGCGATATCAGCGACGACGGCGACGCTGGAGCAGGACGAGCACGGCCTGCCGCAATCCCGTCTCGACGAGACCGACGTGCTGATCTGGTGGGGCCACAAGGACCATGGCGCCGTCAGCGACGAGATCGTCGAACGTGTTGCCAAGCGCGTCTGGGAAGGCATGGGCCTGATCGTGCTGCATTCCGGCCATTTCTCCAAGATTTTCAAACGGCTGATGGGCACACCCTGCGCGCTGAAATGGCGCGAGGCCGGTGAGCGCGAGCGTCTCTGGGTCGTCAATCCCGGCCATCCGATCGCCCAGGGACTCGGCGACAATTTCGTCGTCGAATATGAGGAAATGTATGGCGAGCACTTCTCTGTGCCGGAGCCGCTCGAAACCGTCTTCATCTCCTGGTTCCAGGGCGGCGAGGTTTTTCGCTCGGGCATGACCTGGCGCCGCGGCCTTGGCAACATCTTCTATTTCCGCCCCGGCCACGAGACCTATCCGACCTATCACCAGACGGAAGTGCAGCATGTGCTGCGCAACGCGGTGAAGTGGGCCTACAACGCCAACAACAGCCATAAGGCCGTCCATGACGCGCCGAATGTGCCGGTCGAAAGGGCGCTGGAGCCGATCGTCGAGCGCGGCCCCAAGCTGCACGCCGCCGGCGAAGAAGGCTACAAATAAGATAGTATCAGGCTGCCGCCTCGGGGAGGGAGGCGGCACGCAGCCTGGCACAACGACCTCCAATTCCATCCGGAGCATCCTATGCGCCTACTCGTTCTCGGCACTGGCGGCATGGCCAACAATCACGCCGATCATTTCTCCAAAATCGAAGGCGTGGAGCTCGTCGGCGCGGTCGATGTCGACCCCGCCCGCGCCGCGCTCTTTGCGGAGAAATATTCGATCCCCAACACCTTCACCTCGCTCGACGAGGCGATCGCCTGGGACCAGTTCGACGCGGTGACCAATGTCACGCCCGACCGCGCGCATTATCCGACCACGATGCGCCTGACGGAGGCCGGCAAGCACCAGTTCTGCGAAAAGCCGCTCGCCGAGACCTATGAAAAGGCAATGGAAATGACCGAGGCGGTCGAGACCAAGGGCCTGATCAACATGGTCAACCTCACCTACCGCAACGTCGCGCCGCTGCAGCGGGCGCGCGAAATGGTCCGCGCCGGCGAGATCGGCTTCGTCAAGCATGTCGAGGCGTCCTATCTGCAGAGCTGGCTGATCTCGCGGCAATGGGGCGACTGGCGCACCGAAAGCCAGTGGCTGTGGCGGCTTTCGACCGCACACGGCTCGAACGGCGTGCTCGGCGACATCGGCATCCACATCCTCGATTTCGCCTCCTACGGCGCGGGCCTCGAGATCGGCCATATTTTCGGTCGGCTCAAGACCTTCGAAAAGGCCGAGGGCGGCAAGATCGGCGAATATACGCTCGATGCCAATGACAGCTTTGTCATGTCGGTGGACTATTCCAACGGCGCTCTCGGCGTCATCCATGCCACGCGCTGGGCGGCCGGCCATTACAACGATCTGCGCCTCAGGATCTATGGCGACAAGGGTGGCATCGAGGTGCAGCATACGCTGACCGGATCGACGCTGCGCGCCTGCATCGGGGAAGGGGCCGAAAGCGCCGAATGGCTCGAAATCGACGCCGGCACCGTGCTCACCAATTACGAACGCTTCGCCGAGGCGGTGAAATCAGGCGTCAACGGCGAACCGGATTTCCGCCATGCCGCCAACCTGCAAAAGGCGCTTGATCTCGCCTTCCTCACCGACCGCGAGCGGCGCGAAATGTCGCTGTCGGCCTGAGCGCTACTTCAGTTCGACGCAAGGCGTTGGCAGAGCTCTAGCGGATCGTCTTGCCGCGCATAGAAGACATGAATGGTCCCGACGTCGGCTGCCTGTGTGCCGTGCGTATCCGGCGCGACGGCGATGAAGAACGGGCGCCCGTCGCGATAGCCGAAGACAACGCGATCGGCCCCGAGCGAGAGCCACCAGGTCGCCGCGCCCATGACATGGGCGGGATAGTTGCTAGCAAGGATGGCTTCGGCAACGGCCACGGCTCCGGCATCGCTTTCGAACTGCATGTCCACCGCATGCGGCGCCTCGGCATCGTCGCCTGCCGCGACGCTGTCGCGCGTCAGATGCAGAGTCGTCAAATTGCGCTCCGGCATCTGTTCCGCCACATACCGCTCCAGCGCGTCGATCACCGCGCCCTGCGCCTCCGGTCGCCACTGCAGTCGAATATGCTGGCTGCGGCCGCCAGGCCGCGTCACGAAAAGCGAGAGGCCATCGTCGTAGGGAAGAAAGTTCGACCCATCGAAAACCCAGCTCTCTCCCACCGAGTGTCCGACGCAATCATAGTCGAAGAACGGCTTGACGACATGATAGCGGATACCGGGCCGCAAATGCTTGAAAGGCCGTGCCTCCGGCGCCTCGTGCATCTTGCGCCTCGACCAGGTGAGTTGTGGAATAGTCATGCCGTTCCCCTAGCATATCACGCCCCATCAGGCGATGGACTGGGCGAAGCTGGCCGGATGCACTGCCAACGCCAAATAGCCATTGAAGAGCCGCGCCGAACAGGCTAAGAGACCTTCATCGGACGGCGGTTCACCGCCTTGGGATGCACCCGTAGCTCAGCTGGATAGAGTGTTGGATTCCGATTCCAAAGGTCACAGGTTCGAATCCTGTCGGGTGCGCCATATTTTCCTCTTCTAAATAGTTGTTTTAATTGGAAAAATTGCGATTTTCGTGTTTCTGTCGTCAATTTTTGCTACGGTTTTTGCTACGGTTTCTGCTACGTGGTGGACTTGATTGGATCGCCTAGAGGAATTATTTTCTCCGTATGGCAATCGTTCTGCGTAACAAAAAATACCACCTTCGCCGCGAGGTTCCGGTGCGGTTTGCATCCGTCGAAGAGCGAAGAATCATATGGCTCAGCCTGCACACTGGCGATCAAGACGACGCTGTGATCAAGGCCGCGGTTGCATGGCGCCAGCTAATTGATGGCTGGCAGGCACGGCTTAATGGCGACGGGGAGGATGCTGAGCGGCGCTTTCATGCCGCGAGAGACATCGCGGCCCGCCGTGGCTTCTCATATATGCCCGCTCAGCAAGTGGCTGGATTGCCCCTAGCCGAACGTATGAAGCGTGTCTCCAAAATTTCTCTTCGTCGTGAGAACCCTGATCGCGTCGAAGCCGCGGCTCTGCTGGGCGGGATTGAGGAGCCGGGCATTACCCTTGAAAAGGCGCTGGAAGTCTTTTGGGAACACGAGGCCGCCAGGGAAATCGGAAAAAGTCCCGATCAGATCCGCCGTTGGCGAAATCCCAAAATAAAAGCGCTCAGGAACTTGATCGGCCAAATCGGCAACAAGGAGCTTTCAGCAATCTCACGCGCAGACATGCTCAAGTTCCGCGACTGGTGGAGCGACAAGATGAGGTCGGAAGGTCTCGTCGCAAACTCTGCTAACAAGGATTTGATCCATGTGGGCCATGTGATCAAAACTGCAAATGAACGTCTGACACTTGGCCTAGACGAGCAGCTGCGCCGAGCGATGGACAACCTAAGTTTCAAAGATGAAAAGGATGAGAGCCGAGACCGGCCACCCTTCTCGGACAAATGGATTCGCGAGAAGATTCTCGCTCCAGGCGCGTTGGGAAATCTGAATGAGGAAGCTCGTTGCATACTCCTGGCGCTGGTAAACACCGGCGCTCGCCCGAGCGAGATTGCCGGACTTCTTCCCGAACACATTTGTCTGGATGGTCCGGTTCCCTACATCTCGATTGAGCCAGAGGGACGCAAGCTAAAGAACTCACAATCGAAGCGGCAAATTCCGCTTGTGGGCGTGAGTCTGACGGCATTCAAAGATCGGCCGCAGGGTTTCCCAACCTACAGGTTCAAGGACAAGATCAGTGCGACGCTCAATTCGTTCATGCGCGATAACGGATTGATGGAGACTGAAAGGCACGTTCTTTACTCGCTCCGTCACTCTTTTGAAGACCGCATGATCAAGGCCGAATTCGACGACAGAATGCGCCGTACGCTCTTTGGGCACAAGCTTGATCGCGAGAAATATGGTAATGGCGCCAGCCTCGAGCATATGCATCAAAAGCTCGTTGAAATCGCTATATAAGCGAGGCCATATCCCTTCGCCGACCGGCGATGCGCGTCGCACGAGCCTGACTGGTCTCTCCAATTTTCATCAGATTGTAGTCCCGTTCAAAGCTCTCAAAAATTGGGAGGTAGGCAGGATTCTCAGCGGCCAACTGGGCTACTATATCCATTGCTTTTCGAACGTCGTTGATGTTGTTGGGATCGAGCATGGTCATCTATTGGTAAGATTGGCAAACGTAGCAGCAGGGCTGATGGTACTTCTAAAATGCCATTCCGGTTTGAACGGAGGATTGTTATTTCGGCCGTCTACTTGACGAGTGACCTGAAGTCCGTGATCGCGGCCACAGTCTCTGAACCGAATTGGATACTATCGCCCACGACAGTGCCTTTCAGTTCCGAGTACCCCCCGCGCGATCGCCCAAATTTTGAGATGAGCTGGGGTGTGATCTGAAAAACATCGAAACTCGAAATTGAGCGTTGAATGACGGCGAGTGTTGTAACGCGTTCAAAGCTTCCCGGCCCACTGAACTTAACATCGCTGCCGTTCCTTTGACCGACCGACACGAATATCTTCCATTGCCGCCCCGCTATAATCGCAAAGAAATGGATGCTGTCAGCAAGGCTCTCATCTTCATCGGGGAGTGCGCAGCTGATCCCGTTCATACCCATGATCCCCAACAGGAGGTTCACGGCAGCTTCGTTCTTGATTGCCATGACGCGGGATTCCCCTGGCAGCGCGCTGGGCGAAGCGCCGACGGCAAGCCAAGCTTCGTCAATGCGCATCAATTTGGCCAACGCCTTGAGTTTGTCCGGCCTCGGCATGGCATCGCCGACAAACCACTTGCGAACCGTTTCACGACTAATCTCGAAGCCATGATGCTTCTGCAATTCACGCTGGATGAATGTAAATCGCCCCATGTTCATCCGCGGGATCGTATCGCTACGGTCGGCTGCTAGTTGAAGTCGCTGCCCAAACTCTTTAGCCGCCGTTTTTTGTTTCGAGAGGCGATTGGAGATGTCGGTAACTGAATCTTCGGAGCAAGGTTCTTGATCACTCATTTGCATCTCAATGGCAACTATTTGTTGCCGTCTATCGTAGTGCCGCGCCATCGGTCAATAACAACTGGTGCCATATCCTTGCCTGTCATTGTTAGGCAAAAGTCATAGACCTGGAAAGAGATCGTGATCGACACCCAGGATCTCGGCGGAGGTTATCATGAGCGCAGTGAAGACAGCGCCCGGAGATGTGCCAAGTGCCGCAGCTTCATTTAGAACAAGTAGCCGCAACTTCGGTCCGAGTACCTCAATAGGGAAGTCTGGGCCGTCTGCGGGCAAGAAGCAGGCCAGCCGGCGAGTCCTATCGGCCATCGCCTGTGCTCGCGCCGCAGAAGCCTGCCCCCGCGTTTTACGATTTCTCATGTCATCTCCTTCTCAAGCGCCCGTTACGGTTCGCACGCGCTCCGACCAAAGTGCCGGGCACCGATCGACCCTCGATGGCCGCTCAGTGTGAATAACCGACGCCAGAGAGATTGGCAACTAAAATTTGCCATGGCAACTATTGAAAGCTGAATGCCTGCGCGGTAAGTGGTGCTTCACGAAGCTAACCCGAAAGCAGGAGAACAGTTTGAGAGCGTGGAATGAGAAATTTTATCGAACCGTCGCCGAAGGTCTCCCCGACCATCACTCTGGAGCCCGTCTGTCTTTTGCAAGGATCGCAGCGGACTTGGACATCTCTCGTCAAGCGGTTCGAGCATGGTTCATCACGGGACGGATTTCGCTTGTGAGCTTGCGCAGCCTAACGAAGCTGCCCGGCAGCACACTTACTCTAGAGGCGCTCGCGGAGGCGCTGGAGCAGTGATTCAGGGCGAGCAAGGAATGATCAAAAGCAACGAATCCTTTATCCGAGCCGGTGCCGCGCTCCTCCTGTTGAAGCCGAAATCAAAGGCACCAGCGGGGGAGGATTGGTCGAAAGCTCCTGTCCCGACATACGAAGAGCTTGAGCGGCGGTGCAAAGGGCACAACGTCGGTGTTAGGCTCGGCAAGTGGTCCAAGATCGGCGGGTTCTATCTGCATGTCATTGACGTGGATATCCGCGCGAAAAAGCATGAAAAGGAAGCCCGCGCCGCGCTGGCAGAAATCTTCGTCGGATATCCCTATGAGACCTTCCCCCGCGTAAAATCCGGCTCGGGCGGCGCGTCGTTCCACGTCTATTTCGTCACCGATAAGCCCTTCAAGTCGAAGAAACTGGCCCATTCTGACGATTTTGCGCTCGTCTTCGACAAATCGAAGGGTAAAGAGGTCAAAAAGTGGAATTGGGAGATTGAACTGTTCGGGACCGGCAAACAGGTCGCGATTCCGCCGTCGATCCACCCCGAAACGGGCAATGAGTATGCCTGGGTGGTCGAGTTTGATCCGACCGCCGATTATCCGCCTGTCGAATCGACGGACATCGAAGCTTTGGTGGCCGATCCGGAGCTGAAAGCCGGTTCCGACGACATCACGAACGTCTCATATGAAGAGGCGAAGGCTTGTCTTGCCGCGCTCGATCTCGACTACTGGTGTGAGGATCGCGAGGGCTGGATTAAGGTCGCAATGGCCTGTCACCATGAGTTCGGCGGCTCGGATGAGGGATTCAAGCTCTGGTGCGACTTCGGCCGCCAGTCTGACAAGTTCAATCTCCGCGAACACAAGGCGCAATGGCGATCTCTCAAGAATCGCGGCGGTCGCCCGACGACGTTCCGCACCATCATCGAAGCAGCGCATGAGAACCAAAGGGCGGCGGTCTATGATGATCTGCCCGATATGTTCGATGATATCGAGGAGATCGAGAGCGCCAGTGACGACGTTGATCCCGACCGGCGCACGGTCCCGGCCAACATTGCCGACGAATTTGAAGACCTCCCGCAAACCAAGGAAGAGAAAGCGTCGAAAAGGCTGACGATGGTCCGCAAGGGCGATCCTGATATGTCGATCCTCGACTACAGCAATGAGCCAGCGCCGGAAATCCCGCTCGACATCTTTAGCCCTCACTTGCAGAAGATCATCCACGACATCGCGACCAACGCGGGCGCACCGCTCGACTTCGCCTTTGCAGGCGTCATCACTGTCGCGTCGATGATGATCGGCAATTCCGTTCGGGTGAAGGTCAAGGAAGGGTTCGATCAGCCCGCGATCCTTTGGACGCAAATCGTTGGCGGGCCGTCCACCAACAAATCCCCTGCAATGCGTATTCCGCTCGCCTGCGCGAGGGAAATCCAGAACCGCATGATGGGACCATACGCCGAGGCCCTGAAACAATGGGAACGGGAAGACGAACTTGCGCAACAATACCGCAAGGATTTCGAGACCAAGCGCAAAGCGATGATCATGTCGGGCCAGGAGGTGACCGCCGAGCTGCCGGCGAATTGCGTCCCCCCCGAGCAGCCGGTGGAGCCGCTGCTTGTCATGAATGACCAGTCCATCGAGGCGTTCTATCGCCGCCAAGCGATCAACAAGCGCGGCTTCGGCGTCTCTCGTGACGAATTATCCGCGTTCATGGCCGATATGGACCGGTACGGCAACAGCTCAAACCGCGCGGCATGGCTGGAAGCCTTCGAAGGCAACTCGCACACACTCGAGCGCGTGAAGGATGAAGGCAAAATCATCCATATCGATCATATCTGCGCGCCGCTGATCGGCGGCATCCAGCCCGAGCGCTTGGCCGAATTGAACGCGCTCACCGTCGCGGACGACGGCTTTCAGGCCCGCTTCATGCCGTTCTTCCCCGACAACTTCGACGGTGATGACTCGCTTGAGGCCGGTGACTCGTCCGCGCTGACCGCCATCTATGAGCGGCTGGCGACGATGCCGATGGACAAGACCAACACGGGTCGCCTGGTGCCGTTTCTCATCCCGCTCACGCGCAAGGCATCGGACTTCTATTGGGCGTGGAACAAGAAAGCGAAGGCGAAGGACAAGCGGGCCGATCTGCGCTTGCAGGGCGTCTATGGTAAAGCTCGCGGCCACGTCGCTCGCCTCGCGCTCGTGTTCGAGCATATGGAGTGGGCTGCCGACGATTTCAGCGGCGATCCCCCCGGTGACGTGTCTCTGCGCTCTGTGAAGGCTGCTGTGCGGTTCCGCGAGGAATATCTTAGGCCAATGCAAAAGCGCGTCTGGCGGCTCTCCAACGAGACCACCGAAGTCAGCATCGCGCGTCGGATTGCGAACCACATTATCGAAATGCGCTATGATGTCGTGAACGCGCGGGAGCTTCGCCGCAACTCCGGTATCAAGGGGATCAATAGCCGCACCGTGGCCGAGACGGTCGATGAGGGGATCAACTTCCTTGTCGAAAAGCGTTGGCTGTTCCCGGTCGAAGAGGACAACAAAGGGCGCGGGCGACCGAAACGAGACTATAAGGTCAATCCCCGCATTTGGGACATCATTGACAAAAGATGAGATCAGCCCCGCTTCGGCGGGGTTTTCTTTTGCGCGGAATCCGGTGAGACGCACTGATACACCGCCTCAATTCCGCGCCAAATTCCCATTCTCAGCTAAAAAAGCTTTTGCGGAGTAATTTGCGGCGCTGTCGGCGCGTTTTCGCAGCATTGCAGAAGCACATTCGCATGGGACGCGGTGAGACACTGTAACCGGAAGCGCAGAATCCGAATTGTCACGTTTCGGACGTGGTTTTGACCGCGAGTTCATCACGAATGAATGTCACGAGGGTATTTTTGGCATTTTTGGCATTTTTGGCGAGGGGGGTCGGCTCATCCAAATACTACGAAGAGAGAGAGATTCATAAAATATGCCATGAGTCGCTGTAGCCAAAATGCCAAAAATACTCTTCCGCTCATAACATACTGATTTACAGTGAAATTTCGGCTGATTTTTAGCTACGTTAATTGTTTTTGGCTACCTGGGCATGACTCAGCGCAAAACGTGACAATTCCCACGAAAAATTCCGAAAAAAATTTGAAATTGGTCACGAAAGGGGCTCGACGCCACCCCCAGGCGGTATATCCCGGCAGGAGGGAGCCGGAGCGACGGTTGTGTCAGCGCGTCCCTATTCGTCCCCTTGCACCCCATGACGTGCCGTTGCGTCTCTCCTCATCCCCTGACGTTTCACGACATATTAAATCCGCACCAATGCACTTGCACAATGCCCCGCGCACAGGTGCGCATCACGAGGTGTTGGGATTATCGGCCCCGTATCCGCACGGGTGCAAGGCGCTGCTCTTTCCGATTCCGAATCCAATCTCTGTTGGTAACTCGGGGGACATATGAACCAGATACTGATCAACC